>JAYTVL010000614.1:0-41956 GCA_043744075.1 Pirellula sp.
GCTAGCGTCCGGTTTTGTACGCACAAAAAACCGTGTGCTAGCGCACTGCGGCTGATGGCCAAAAGCCGGAAGGAACTTCCGGTTTCTGGCACTAGCCTACCAGTCAGGGGGCCACTGGCATGAGGCCAGTGGTGCCCTCTTCCTTTCGTCGGGATACAGTAAACCTATTTTGAACTTTGAACCGCATTGCTTGCCCTAAAGCTAGCTGGCACTGAAACTCTTGCGCGGTAATTCGATTCGTTCGCGAGACTATTGCGAAGCGGTGCTGGCAATTGTTTCTCAGCGGCACGCGATTGCGTGTAGATCCAGATTTCTTGCGAATCCCAAACTATCAGTTCGTCCCGGTTGTCGCCAGTTAGGTCTAAGGCGTCGTAAGCTTTCGTCGGATGTCCGTCTGCTGGCAACTTGACACTCTTGTGCCCAAAACCATCGAACAAACCGCCATCAATCGGATCTGGACCAATGAAAATCAATTCCGAACCATCCCCTTTCCAATTGACAGGTACAATCGAACTTCCATGTTCAGGCCGTGGTTCGAAATCAGCGACGACGTTCCCTCGTTGATCGAGGATATGGATCAACCCCTGATTCTTCCAGAAATTCACAGACGCAATTTCAAGCCCGGGCAAGTCCGGTCGCAGTTCGGCTACAGTCAGATTCTGAACGTGACCGAGCCGCAAATGCAATCTAGGCACACCGCCAGCATCCAACATTACAAATCCTTCGTCGCTACATCCCATGATCGTTTCCAACGATCCGTCGCCATCAAGATCGACTACTGCAACACTATCCGCATGGTCTTTCAGTAGTTTGTCGTGACTCCAAAGCATCTTACCGGTTGGCGACCATCGAGAATATCCAAGACTGATTTCTTCTCGACCGTCACCGTCGGCATCGATCGGAAACGGAAAATGCCCAGTGATGCATTCCACTCTCCAAAGCGGCTTTAATTGGTCGTCGAATGCCCAGGCTTGTTGGTACCGATCTTTCAAGACGATATCACCTCGATGTTTCTGACCGCGTAAATTGGCGACAATCAAACTGTCACCTAGGATCCGAGGAAAACGATTAAAGGGAACCCGCGTACTGGTGTTTTCGGGAGTCGGAATCGCGCGGAGACGTTTGCCCGTTTTTCCATCAGCAACAATGAGTTCCTGATCTTTGCAATAAATAACCTCAGTCTGCCCATCTCCATCTATGTCGTGGATTTGAAACGCAACGTCGTTAGTCAAATGATTCCCCCAGCGATCCGGTGTTCCAAGCCTCCATAAGACATTTCCGTCCAGCTCAATTGCAGTCATGCACCCCAACTCGCTGTTGCTATCCGTCGGGCCATGATGACAGATTTGACCAATGAGAATATCCAACTTCTTGTCACCGTTTAGGTCGCCGAATCGCAGGTTTCGATCCGTTCCAAACTGAGGAGTCATGATTTTCCGCCAGGGCTTCGGAGTAGGTTGGACACTCGATGCCGCCTTTTCCTCGGCTTCCCAAACGCTTTGCACTTTCTTTAGCCTGGCGATCTCATCGCGGGAACAAGTAACTTGAAGATCATCAAATCGGACGGGAACGTCTGCCAGTAAGCCAACACATCCGCTTTGAAATGTTGCGTCGAACGCTTCGAGCTTGACACCGCCGACTTCAGCGACCAATCGATCGCCGAAGACTGTAACTTTGATGAGCAATTCGTTTCCTTCTGTGATATCTATCGACACAGCGGCCAACCGTTCTTCGCCAGGAACTTGAAAATCAATTTCATGTTGGACGCGGAGCAAGACGGCTTTCCCGCCATCAACGCCAACAAAGTAGTAACACCGATCATTCCGCTGGCGGACCGCGATTCCGAAACGACCCTTTACCTCTTCGATATGTAGTTTGGCGACAACGGAATAGTCCTGCCACATCCGGTCACCAGCTACAACCATCGGGTGCCAATGCCTCGCCTTGTTGCGACACGATTGCCATAGAGCACCTGAGCCATCGTCCAATCGAATAGAGCGCCAAGCCGTTTGAGTGTCGCTTCCCGAGTCAAATGCGGTCACCGCCCAAGGCCCTGCGGGGATGGCTTCGGAGAGATAATGGTATTCTGTATGAGGACCAACGTCCGGCATCAACGGCCCAGGACGAAGTTTCTCGAAACTGTCATCGAAAAGCAGTTGATCCATGGCCGAAGACGGCGTTTGAGCCCACGTGTAAACAGGGCTGGTTATCGCAATGAAAAAATTTGCGATGCAAACCAAGCCGGTAGATGCGAATTTCTTGATTCTCATTGCTGGTACAAAACTCTCGTTCAAAATGTGACGTCCGTAAGAATATATTTCACAACTTCATCGACTACTGTCGCCCAATCACCGACTTTAGGCTGACGGAATAACTTGCAAGTAGGATACCACGGGCTATCCGGTCGATTTTGCAGCCAACGCCAATCGGGAGTATAGCCCAACATGACACATGTCGGACTCGCAAGAGCACCTGCCAAATGAGCCATCGATGTGTCGCTTGTAACAATTAAATCTAAAGAGTGAAGGATTGCTGACGTGTCCATAAACGCACCGCTGCTTTGATCAACGTTTTCCGGCAAGCAATAGATGATCTTGCTGCCTTTCCAACTCTTAAGCTGTTCTGTACCATCGCCTCGCTGCAAACTGATCAATTGAATACCATCGATATCTGCTAGCGGGGCCAAAAAGCTCAGCGGGATGGACCGAAACATGTCGGCTTGATGATCTGGATTTCCTTGCCATACTATTCCTACTCGCAATTTTGCAGGTGGCAGTTCTCGAGAAAGAACGCCTCGCCAATAGTCGATCAAGTGCTTAGAAACGTCAATGTACGGGACTTCGTTCGGGATACTTGTGGCGTCGATTTGCAACACTGCAGCCACATCCAGCAGCGAACAGTGGTAGTCGAACGGCTGATCGATTCGTAACGAATTGGGAATGAGATAGTCAATCCCCTTGCAGCCTTGCAGCAAAGCTAGCAGCGGTGGCTGGATATGGACAATTGTCTTCGCTCCCCGATTCTTGAGCTCCTTTGCAAACCGAACAAAATGAATCGTATCACCAAGCCCCTGTTCACAATAAAGCAAAACGGTTTTCCCCTCGAGTGGTTCTCCTTTCCATTTTGGCTGTTTGTAGGGATGCTGGATCGCTTCAGTGCATTTCCATCGATAATCATACTCACGCCATCCCTCCTTGAAATCCCCTTGATAAAGGTGGATAACACCGAGGTTTCGATGAAGCTCCGCATCGACAGGATTTAGTTGCATCGCTTGGTGGTAATACTTGAACGCAAGGTCAACTCGGCCTGTCCAAGCGTGTAGTGTACCGCGATTGCGATATGCGTTGAAATAATCTGGCGATTGGTCGATGGCTTTCTGAAATGCTATGTCCGCTTCTTGGACTCGCCCCAGATACCTTAGAGAATTGCCCATGTTATTGAGGGCAACTGGGAAAATTGGCTGCAGGGCTAGGGCTCGCTCGTACGCTTTGACCGACTCTGCATACTTGCGCAAATCGTGAAGTGCGATTCCGAGATAACACCAGGCATTGACGTGATTGGGCTCGCGTTGCAAAACCGCGAGGTAAACCTGCTCCGCTTGAGCCACATTTCCTTGTTGATGCACTTGCCAAGTATGTGCAAGTAATTCGTCCGTGTTTGGCATTGTCGAAGGTGATGATGGCATTGCGACTCGTTTAACCCGCACAGCGGCGGTCTGCTGGTGCTACTTACCTGTCCCAATACAGTACACAGCCGTTCGCGTTCGCACAATCAGGTCATTACCAACAACTGCTGGAGATGCCAGGCAGCCTGCTTCCAATGAGTTCACAGCAATCTGCTTACCATCGATAGAATAAACATGCCCCTTTCCTTTTTCATCAAAACAGTAAATGCGGTCGCTTGCCAGAATCGGTGAAGAGCTAAAGTCGCCACCAAGTCGCTCCTGCCATATAAGCGACCCATTGTCGCGATCCATGCTGCTCAAGACACCGCGATCATCTACGGTACAAATATTATTGGTGCCAATAAGCAGCGGGGATGGTTTGCTACCGATGGCTTTTGCAGCCTCCCAAACGACGTGCGTTTGAGTAATGTCACCGCTACCGCCTAGTCCAATGGCGATCAACTTGCCTTTGCTAAAGCCTGTGTTCAAGAAAATATGTTTGCCGTCGAAAAGGGGCCGTGTTGCAGATGAAAACTCGGAATATCGGACTCGCCAAAGTTCTTTGCCGTTAGTGGGATCATAGGCAAGCACAGCCTTGGACGTAGTGCTAATCATTTGGATTTGTTTTGTTGAGGAACCGAGCGTAGCAACTTCAATTATCTGTGGAGTTCCAAAGGCTTTTTTGATATCCCCATTGTCCGTTTCATAATCTACAGATCGGTCTACTGTCCAAACGGTCTCACCAGTTTTCTTGTCCAAAGCAATAACAAACTGCTTGTCGTACCCATCCATGTGGAAAATAAGCAGATTGCGAAAGAGAATCGGTGACGAACCGGGGCCTCGATAGTGATTGCACTGAAGGTCGCGTCGTTGCCAAACCATTTCGCCGCTGTCCCGTTTCAAAGCAGCAGTACCATACGCTCCAAACGAAATGTAGATGTGTTGTGAGTCGAGAACGGGTGTGGGCGAACCAAACGAATTGAAGACATGCATATCCTTCTGAGTTTCTGTATTTGCGAAGACTTCTTTGTTCCACCGAATCGCCCCTGACTTACGATCGAGAGCCACCGCCGACATGCTCAAACCGTTCTCGGTCGCCGTGGTTACCCATACCTTGTCGCCCCATGCCACCGGGGAAGACCAAGCTTTGCCAGGAACCTCAGCCCGCCAACGAACGTTTTCCGTTTCGCTCCAATTCACGGGTACGTTAACTCCTTGTTTCGCATGCCCGTCGCCGGTAGGACCCCGAAACTGAGGCCAAAACGCATCTCCCGCTTCTTCGACGTCTTTCGCAGACCAAGACCATCCAATCGAAAAAGGCTCCTGAGCGTTGGCTCTTTCAATTACTCCTACATATGAAATCGTGAAGAGCAAGTCGAGAATGATGTTGCTTAACAAAAGGCGACGCATTGGCCAGTCCTTAAAAGTGGGGATATTCACAAACCAGACGAGCTGGTTGGCGTCTCAATCACTGATTACAATAAGCTTACAGTATATTCAAAATCATCCCATATGAACTAGGCCGCATTTTTGTTGTTACTAAGCACCCATGCATAAGTTTCTTCGTTTAACCGCGTGGGCATCGCCGCATCGCCCCGCGCTTTCGCGAGGAAAACGCGGCCCGATGGGAGACCACTGACTTAACATCGATGGCACGCGGTTAAACAAGTTGTGTGCGAAAACTTGTGCATGGTTGCTTACCTCCCGAAGGGAATTCCAAGCGAGGGCATCCGCGAGTTAACCCCTCGCAAATCGGGTGATTCACTTTTCCTACCCCTATCTCTGATTCTATGCTGCGGATCGATCGGGATACTTTTCTAACCTGTGGTTCCGGCACATGGAATGTGCCTACGTCTTCGGTTTAATAAACAGCACTTCTGCTCTTTCAATCCATCCCTTTCGCAGGTCCACTCGAAACCATCCGTCGCTGTTCTTCGGTTGGAAGCGGACTGGAGATCGAGGCCCGTACTCGGCCAAGTCGTACTGAGCCCAGGTCTTGCCCATGTCCGGTGAAATGACGATGCCCGTTTTGTAAGTGGACGCGGGGGCACAATGCCCGGCCAAGATAACGCCATCCTCGATGATCATATTGGCTAATTCGAATTCCGAATTGAACAGCAGCGTGTGTTTCGTTGGATCGGCGAGGTCCTTTGGAGCGCAGCGGAATATGCCACGGTCGTGTTTCTCATCCGCTGGCTTTGGACCGTTAGCGTCGGCAGCCCAGTACATCTGTCCATCGACGAAGTTGATCCCACCAGACTTATAACGTGAATTCGAGTTGACCGATAACAATACACGCCAGTCCCATCTATCAGCCTTTGAGTCATACGTGCCTCGCAACCAGTGGCATTCATTTCCGTGTCCCCGATTGATGTCTCCGGTGCAAGCGTAGAAAGCCCGCTCATTTGGATGGTAAACAACATTATGAATATGTCGGCAAATAACCGGGTTGCCTGGATTGCCGAGGAAAGAACTTGGTTCAGTCCCCTTCTCCTGAAAATTGGGATTTTGGCCAAATGAGTAAGCAATTTTGACCGTCCGCCCGCTGTCCGTCGAGTAGTAAATATTCACAGGGACCGGACCGCCGAGCACGTTGCAGTAGTTTCCCCATACGAGCATTTCCGAGCCGTCAATGTCCCAAGTATGCACACCGTCAAGCGAATGGAAATACCAGCCCGGTTGATCAGGATTCTGTGCCTTGTGCGGAATGTAGTCGGTTCCCTCTGGAGTCTTAACAATGATCTGTCGATGCGACGCGAGACTGTCGCTGCTCAAAAACAGCTTTTCGCGAGTGGCGAAAAGTATGTTTCCATTTTTTAGAATGCAACTGAATGTAATGTTTTCCTCGTCGGGAAATGAAGCACTGTGAGCCCAGGTTTTTGCGTTGTCCTCGGAGAGAAAAATCTTGCCGTCACCAAACCCGAACGCCTTGTTGTCTCGTTGTGAATCGATGTAAGGTCCCTCGGGCGCGAGGCGACACCAGAAGTGCTTGGTTTCACGAATAGCCGAGTCGGCAGCGTGCAGTTTTGAGAGGCAATTCGGAATGAATATGCTGCCAACCGTAGCCGCTGAAGCGGTTTCAAGAAATCGGCGGCGATTTGCAAGGCTTTTTCGTTTCATGATCGTCAGTCTTTGCGTCAGGGGATGATGATGAGCCGCATCGGGATGCACAGGAATGGGATAGCAAGAGACAGTGCGCCAATGATTTGCCGAGGCAAACCAAGCTCCACGTCGTCGTCCCGGCTCGGAGGGTGAGCTATCCCCATTAACGGTATCAACAGAAGCATAAGAATGAATTCAGGCTGTCCATATCGAATGCTTGAGTAGGTTACAAAGCCAAGGCATCCTAGATACGCGAGCCAACACACAGGTCGAGAACGACGACCCATGAGACCGAAAATGACGTGGCCTCCATCGAGTTGACTGATCGGAACCATGTTGAGTCCCGTCACCAAGAAACCAACCCATGCGGCCATCAGCATCGGATTCATGGCTGAATTGGAAATGCTGTTCGATCGAATTATTCCTTGCTTAGCACCGCTTAGCCCAGGTCGGCCACTGGTCGCCATTTGCATCGGCACGACTTCGGCCAAGGCTTGAATCGCAATCGGTTGTCCAAACTGAATTGAGTTTCCTCGAGTCTGCGGCGGCTCGCCAAACATGAGTCCCATTACAGCGATCGGAATCGCGAATACCAAACCGGCCAGCGGACCAGCTATCCCGATATCGAATATTTGGCGTCGGTCGGCTCTCATTCCATCCATTAAAATAACCGCTCCGCAAGTCCCGGTTGGGCTAATCGGAAATGGGATGAAAATCGGCAGGCTTGATTGGATACGATAGATGCGAGTAGCAAAATAATGTCCTAGTTCGTGCGCGCCGAGGATAATGGTCAAGGAAACAGAAAAGAGCAAGCCTGGTAACCAGTTTGCCAATACGTGTCTTCGGACTTCAAAGAGCGATCCGCTGCTAAAGGCGTTTTCAATGAGATTCATCGGTGACCAAGCGGCGATGCCAGCCCAGGTCATAGAAAGCAGTGTGGCAAGGAGCAACATCAGAGGAACAAACCAGCGCGACCCCGCTGCTCTGCTCTTGGGCTCTATGTAGTCGTCAGAAACGATTTCATCGAGTTCGAGCCCCAAGTTCAATAGGGCCTTGTCTGCCGCGTCCGCTCGCTGGGGCTTTGATTGCATCGGTAAAGATTCGTCCGCAAAGGTTGTTGTGAGTTGGACTGGTTTTAATACGATAGCAAGCTGACAACTTGATGCGGTGCCAATCGAGATCGTCCGTTTAGGCCACTCAACTCGATACAGAATAAGCAGCCAACGATTTCGACTTCGATCGCCGAAAGCAGTTTGCAGCACGCTTCGACCGTTCCACCTGTTGCCAACAAGTCATCGACGATCAAAACTCGCTGGCCGATCGAGACTCCATCTTTGTGCATTTCTAAAGTATCTGTGCCGTATTCGAGTTCATAGCTGAATGAATGCTTGTCGTGTGGTAGCTTTCCAGGTTTGCGAACTGGAACAAAGGCGGCGCCAAGTTCAATGGCTAACGGAGCGGCAAAGATAAAGCCCCTCGCTTCTGCAGCGACCAAGGTATCAATTTTCTGTCCGCGAAATGGGTCCGCCATCCGAGCGATGGTTTCGCGAAACGCAGCCGTATTGCCTAAAAGCGGTGTTACATCACGAAACAAAATTCCCGGCTTCGGAAAATCCGGAATGTCTCGGATGAATTGGGTCAGATCCAGCGAAGGATTGCGATGCATTAGAGGATGGCTCTCGGTCTGATGATTAGCAGCATGGTGGTAGCCGATGGGACTTAGTTTTTGGGATACCGTACGTAGTCGGTGGCGGCTGACGGCTCGATTGTAACATTAATCATGCTGATCTTCTAGGCGAGCGGTAGCCTGAAAATTTTCTATACGTCACGCAAGTTTGGCGTTGCAAACCATTGGGCGATAGCCTGGATTATTCACAGGGGATCTAACGATCAGCCGAAAGGCGTTAGCCTCCGGTTATTGCGGAGTGGACAACCGTGGGCTAACGCTGGGCTGTTAAAAAATGGTATTGTATTGCGGATTCGAAGTGAGGTTTTTGTTCCGTTCGATTGGTGGTAAACTTGCAATGCGGCGAGTTGAATCTTGAGATTTCTTCTCCCCTTCTCCTCCTCGGGAGGAGAAGGGGAGTTAGAACATCAGCTTCGCGATGTTGCAGTCGTGATCGCATGGATTCGTTGTTTGGAACAAAACTGCGCAAGCCGTACCCTGATTCGTGAAGAGTTAGAAATCCTGGCCAGCCTCAAGGAAGAGCCGGAGATTCTAGACCAACTCGACTCGCTTTTTCAGAAACATCGAAAATAGCATTTCCTAAGGATTTTGGTACAATCCATCGTAAGTTGGAATTCCAATTTGTTCCTCTCCCTCTATAGGACCCACCTCATATGAACGTGTCTTTATTTCATTGGTCGCTTCGTGCGACCGCGGTTTGCGCCGTAACGTTGTGTTCAATCGCATCGAATACTTGTTATGCTGACGTCAGACTCCCGAACGTGTTTTCTGACCACATGGTTCTGCAGCAAGGCAAGGAAAATAAGATTTGGGGTACAGCCGCTGCTGGCGAAAAAGTCTCGATTTCAATTGCCGGCAAATCAACAGACACGAAAGCCGACGACAAGGGAAATTGGTCAGCTAAATTGCCTCTGTTACCGGTGGGCGGTCCACACAAACTTAGGGTTGCCGGTTCGAGTGTCGTCGAGCTATCGGACGTATTGGTAGGCGAGGTCTGGATTTGTTCTGGGCAATCCAATATGGAGTGGACCGTTGCAGCTTCTAACAATGCTGACTTGGAACGTCTCGCTGCAAATTACCCAAACATCAGAATGATCAACTTCCCTCACGTAGGGACTCAAGAACCAGTTTGGAGCTACGACGAAAGGAAATGGATGGTCTGTTCACCCGCAACGGTGAGCGGTTTCTCAGCCGTTGGATATTTCTTTGCACGCCAGCTTCATCAGTCGACGAACGTGCCGATCGGCATGATCAACAACGCCTGGGGTGGTTCTTCGTGCGAGGCATGGGTCAACCGCGATGTGCTAAAGGCCAAACCCAGATACGAAGGGCTTTTGGCTCGCTGGGCGGGTATGGAAGAAAAGTTCGCAGTTCTGGGTGCCAAACAAGATCGAAACGAAGCAGAGAACAAAGATCTCTCCGGCCTACAAGGCCAAATGCGAGGCAACGCACGACCTGGCAACATCTACAACGGCGTACTCAAGTCGCACATCGGTTATGGCATTCAGGGCGCAATTTGGTATCAAGGGGAATCGAATGCCGGCCGGGCTTATCAATATCGCGACCTGTTCCCCGAGATGATCACAAACTGGCGGAACGAATGGGGCCAAGGGGACTTCCCATTCTATTGGGTTCAACTCGCTGACTTCCAAGCGGAAAAAACCAAACCGGACGATAGCGATTGGTCCGAGCTTCGCGAAGCCCAAACCATGGCCATGGACAAACTCCCAAATAGCGGTCAAGCGGTCATCATCGACATTGGCGAAGGCAAAGACATACACCCAAAGAACAAAGTGGACGTCGGAATGCGACTTGCTCGATGGGCACTGGCCAAACAGTACAACCAAACGATTGACTTCCAAAGTCCACGTTACGAATCGATGGAAAAAGCGGAGAGCGGAATCGTCTTAAAGTTCGCGAACCGAGGAAAGGTTTGGCGTCCATTTGATGTAAAGGAACCCATTGGTTTTACGATCGCTGGCGAAGACAAAAAATTCTTCAATGCCGATGCGAAGATCCTTGAGGATGGACGGATTCAAGTTTCTTCGGCGAGCGTGCCCAATCCGGTTGCAGTTCGATACGCATGGGCACAGAATCCTATCTGTAACATGTTTGCCGACAATGGACTGCCATTAACACCGTTCCGGACAGACGATTGGCCTGGCGTAACACTCGGCAAAGAGTAGTGCACGTTCGAAGACTACTTTGACGAGGTCGACGTGAAGGAAGCCTTAACCGCAGATCTCTTTTGCGATCAAGGTCGCGGATGCTCGCTTCACACCGGCCATGTCAGCGTATTTTTTCCAGTCAGATACGACCGATCGAACTTGATCGATTACTTGTTTCGCCTCCTTTACTGGAATGCTGAATGTTTCGGCAAGGGACAATAGATGCTTTGCCTCCGGGTTCCTGCCCTCACCCGACACCGCTGTGCAATGCTCCCCGCCGGGCCCGACGGAAAACGTGAGATCATAGGCCGGAGATAAACGCCACTTCCCATGTTCGTTCATGAGGAACGCAAAATTCTTCGCATGGTCGTCACGATTGTGAGCAAAGACATTGAAGCAGGCCAGTCGAAACGCCTTCTTGACTTCGCAGATGTCTTTCGAAAGGAAGTATGTAGCCCTCAGCAAATGATCGTAGTCAATGGATGGCATTTGGTGATCCGCATCGATGAGACCCGATAGCGAATGCATGTGAACGCGACCATTGAGTACGCGATCAAATCGCTTTACTCCAAAATAGCCGACCCCTTTCTTCGCCGAGAACAATTGCGTCGGCATCATTTCTATTCCCGCTGCTTGGGCCATCAAGCTGTAGGCGTATTCAATGTTACCTGTGTCGCTTCGATCCTGATGCGATATGAACTTAATCATCCAATGTTCGAAGCCGGTTGGTAAATCTTGTTGGCCATGAATGAACTGAGTCGTATCGTCGGAAATTCCAACCATGATTTTTGGACGAGCACCGGCAGAAGAACCCGATAGCTCAAATAGTCCAGTTAAAATATCCTGTACCTCTCCCTCGACGACTCTGGCTGACTCTTCGGCCAGCCGGTCTAAGTCGAGTTGACGAGGATGTTTGATTGCTTGGGGCTGGCTGGGCTCATAGACCAATGCGCCCATGCCAAACTTGCCCACATGCGTCAGCCTATCAAGTGGTCCAAGCTTTTCCGGTGCGATTCCGCGAGCCTGTACCCGCCTATCGAGAAGTAATCGGCCCCAACCATCGGGGAGGCTGTCATTGAACACACCAAATAGTCCTTCGAAAATACCGGTTGCTGCTGCTCTGGCTCCTGATTGAAGTGGAAGCTTGGCGGGAGATATATCTAAACCAGTGTCGATGAAACTCGGGGAATATTCAAAGTAGATCTTTCGCCTAACGAGGGCAAGCCTTCCGACCTGCAACAGTCTATCCCCAAATGCGAGAAATACGTTCAGCAGTCTGACTGGAGCATATTTCATCTGATCCTTCCACGCTTGCGAACTTTGGATTGCTTGAGCAGTAGGTCCATTGATATGGGTTGCTGCGAATCCGAATTGTTGAGGAGCTGTTCGAAATCGCTTCCGACTCCGAGTGCGATTGCAATCTTGATGAACGACTCGAGCGAAATCTTGCCGGAAAGCTCAAACTGCCTGAGTACGGAAACACTGACTCCCGAACGCGATCCAAGGCCGTTACGAGTAAGATTGAGACTGAGACGCTTTTCCTTGGAGCGTTCCCCTAATTCTCGCATAAGCTCCTGTGCAGTTTTCATCATAATGCACACAATTATATCATTTAAGCGACTTTTTGTCAACTAAATAGCATTATATGACACTTGTGCAGGCCAATATCACAAAGCACTAGCCAGGATTATTCACCTGGGATTTAGTGATCAGCCGAAAGGCGTTAGTTAGCCTCCGGTTATAGCGGAGTAGACAACCGTGGGCTAACGCCAAATGGCACTCACTTTGAGCCGCAGCGCGCTAGCGTGCGGGCTGGAAGGCTAGTAATCACTTGCAATCCGGCCCTCATGCTAGCGCATTGAGGCTCAAAATTTACAAAGTGAGTGCCATGCCGATTAGCTGACACGTGGTACTGCGGCCGAAAGCTTTTTCCGAGCTAATCCAATTTCAATTCCAAATTGGAATTGCTCTCTTTAACTTCTATGGTGTAGGTGGACGTGCCTTGAGCATACTTCTTGCAAACGACGGCATAGTCTGGATCGTCGCTCGACTTTCCTCCCATCGCAGCAGCCGGGTCAGAGCATGTAACCGTGTACTTCCCAGGAACAACGCCACCCGCAGAACCAATCATAAGCTCAAACTTTCCATTCTTATCCGTAGAGCTGGAGCTTGCAGGCTGAGTCTTGGGATCACCAGGCATGAAGGTTAGGTAGAGGTTCGCAACTGGTTTACCTTTGTGTGTAACAGTGCCCTTAATCTGCTTTAAATCATCCCCCCCACAACCTGTGAAAAACAGAGTCGTAAGAAGAATTGTCGAGAACAATACTCGTTGGATCATGAATCAATTCCAGTTGGATTCGGAAACAAAAGAAGCGCACCGAAAAGTTCGCTGCGCTTTGAAGTTTATTACAGTTATTGTTAGTTATCGATTTGCGATACTTCGCCACCATCTCGAGTAAATTGATATCGCCATGGTGCCATTGCAATCGTTTGTGAAACGAACCGAACGCTGCAATCGGCATTGGCAGTTTGAATTCCACCCGTGTGCCAGCCGCGACTCTGGCGACCGGTAAGACCAAAACCTGCGGGTGCTGGTTGGACCGGGTAGATCGTACTTCCAACTCGCGAGACTTGAAGAACGGGATCCATGTTCGGTGGGTAAAGCTGAGTTGCCTGGTTGCACATCGCAAGCCCCTGGGATTGGTGGCTTGTCCACAAGAACGGATTAACTGGGTATGGAAACTTAGGAATGATCGAAGCCTGTTCCAGTATCATAAACGTATTGGAAGTTCCGTCGATAATTTGAGCCAATTTTACGTAGCTTTGCTTGTGTGCAATTCCGTTCCCGATCAATGACCTTTCTGGGCAGCATGACGAGAGTACAGAGCCGCCTAGATACGGAACTGGATCACCTGCCGCATTCGCACCCTGACCTGCGTTCAGAGCATAGTCCTTGTATTGTCCTGTTCCAAAAGATTGCGGCGTACTAGGGCAAGCAAACGACGGTGGCATCGATTGTGAAACCACTTTGTTTAAAGCAGCAAGAGCTGTCGCATCTGGTCCCTTGTCAAAAAACCATGCATCCGCACGTTCCGCTACGTACGGTCTCCCTGTGAAAACAATCTTGTCATATATGTTGCCTGCCTCCATGTAAGGCAGAATATACGCTGACCAACTCCACATCCCATTGAAGTATTGTCCCTCGGCCTGACCGTTACCACCGGCGCTGCGGTCTGCACCTGTGTTGGTTGGTGTCCAGCCAGTTACCCCGGCTGGCAATTTTTTGTAGGTGCTTTCGTAATTTGCGAGAGCCAACGCAATGTTGTGAATATTGTTGCCGCATTGCATCCTGCGAGCTGCCTCGCGGGCTGCTTGGACTGCCGGCAGCAGCAAACCAACCAAAATTCCAATAATTGCAATAACGACGAGCAACTCCACCAACGTGAAGCCTCGCCCGATAAAGCGAATACGCGAACTCTTCTTCATAATTTTCTCCTCGATAAGTAATGAATGAATTCCAGAACCTACAGGTGATTCCGGCTGCGCAATGTACGCATAACGACGCAATGTAAACCAAAGTCAAGTGTTGCACAGTTAAAAAGCAAGAAATTCGCATATTTATTGAAAAAAGCCGAAACTTAGGGCAACGGTCCTACTATGTCACGGGAACTCGTTTGAGCTCAGCACATCATCGCTAAAATAGTCGTCCGGCAATTGCCACTTTTTTTGGCCGTCGCGGTGGAATCCTGGGTGTTCATCATTGGAGTGGCAACAATAGGAGGAACAGGATTTTGATTGATCCGATTGATTAGCTTCAATACATCCAACAGCGAGATGATTCCATCCTGATTCACGTCCAATTTGGTGTTGTCAGAATTGACAGTGATATTTGCACCCGAGGCCAGCAATACGCTTTCGCGATTGATTCGATTGATAACGATCAAAGAATCCAACGGTGACACTATACCGTCGGCATTCACGTCGTAGTCGTATATGGTGTCGACAGTTGTTGTCGCCACAGTGAACGGCAACACGAGCGGACTGGCTGTTATGTTATCGACCGGAATCGTTGTGTCGACTCCATACACAGTCATTTCTCTACCAGCCGTAGTACTGGTCGATGCGACGATGAGCAATGAGGCATCTTTGATAGCGCGAAGCTTGAATCGGACAACGGATTGGACAACAGCTCCTGGTGGCGTAATAGAGTCGCTGAAGCCCCCTAAGTTCTTCCAGCCCTCTGTCGTTTTCTCCCCCGATAAGCCATTGGTAAATTTCCCTAATGGCTCTGCATCGCCGACGATCTCAAACGATTTTGTATCGAAAGCAAGATCGACGTAGGCAGAATAGACACCTTTGGCGTTATTGCCAGCTTGCACTTGCACTTCTACCCAAAACACATCCCCTTTGGCAGTGCTGGTCAGGGGTTTGACTTCAGCATCGAGTGCTTTCAATGCAATGCTTGCCGTTGTTTGCTGGTTGATCACAGCCCGTCGTTGTCCATATACAGTGACTGTCGTTTCAAATTTTGCCCCATCCTTGGTCGTTACCTCGTAGGAAAACGAGTCCAACCAATTCAATTCATCTGATTTGAGATCGGTTGGATTGGTGTACTCCAATCGCTGGTCCTGCAAGATCCGAACGGTACCTCGGAGTTGGCCACCCTTGATGGCCGTAATCGTATATTCGAACGATTGAGAATCGTTAACGCGGACGTCGAAAACCGTTTTAGCCGAATCATCTGTGTAGTAAACAAAGTCCGGCTGCAGCGGGTTCGACAGGAGGATCCGATCAAGGACTTGAGTTGGTTTTTCAATCGAATAGGTCATGAGGGACAAGTTCGAAAATGCGATGATTGTGTCACCCACAACTATGGCTCGCCCCAAACTTGAGCCGTCACCTAATTCGGCTAGAAATTCAACTGGATCATCTGTTTCCAGGTCGATCGAAAGAACGACCACTTTGGAAGTTGCTTGGGCTGGAGGAATTCTTAGATCCCCAAAAATCGTGTCTATGTTCGCCCACAACCAATTTGTCGGGAATCCAATTCTTTCCGTTTGAGGAATAGTCAGAGTCTTCGACACGGGATCGAAATGGATGTCTAAAGCATTCGGCGATGCAAAAAGATTCGGTTGAATCGGCTTGGTGCCGTGCCAGACGTCGAGTGTTTTCGGAGCTGCAAGGTCTGTGACTTCGTAAAGCGAAACCTGAGCGTACCATAATGAATTTTCCTCAAACATGCCGACACCGATCAAGTGGTCGGAATCAACCCAGTGAACATAGTTGGTAATTCCAGGAATCACTAGATCGCTGAGTTCCTTAGGATGTGTTGGATCCGAAAGATCGATACCGTGCAGTGGATCGAAGGGTCGAACCAAAGTAACTGGATTGATGAAACCAGTCGTAATCACGGCTCGCAGTCCTTCAAACTCTACTCCGTAGGCTTGAAGGCCCGGCGAGATATCCAGTAGCTGTCCAACTGTCTTAAGCTCTCCATCGGCGACTTGCAAGACAAACAGGTTGGCGGCGTTGCGACTTCGTCCGCCGCTAAAGGAACCGTCCTCTGTCGTTACCACTCTTAGTTTTCCATCAAACTCATCCATGAATCGCGAGTTACGAATGATTCCCTTTACATTTCCTACAGCATCCGCGGTCAATTGCCCATCGTTATCCGCCAAATCAAAGTGCACAATTTGAGTCGCATTTTCGACTACACTGGAGGTCAGATAGATGCTGCTATCTGTAACGTAGGTGTTTCCGATCCGGCCTCCGAGAATCGTCTCCGAAGTTCCTAATTTGGGCGCGTCGGATGCCAGGTCAATCGTCACCACGGACGTTACTTCTTGTCCGCCAGCTAGAGCGATATCATGCCAATTGCCGACAAGACCTCTCGAAATGGATTTCCCATCTTTGTCGATCTCTTCGTAGTTTAGCAATACGGCATCTAGTATGATGGGCTGTACGCGCGCGATGTACTCTTCTTTGGTTTCATAACGATGCATCCACCAGGAATCAGCTCCTTCAACGAGTCGATTGGGTTGGTTCGCGATTTGGAGGTGTGGTAAACCTAGTGTTGAGTTTTGCACTAACACGAGTTTATTGTTTACGATTCGAGAGGCGGCGACAGCACCTTCGAAGTTAAAGCCCGCAGTCTTTTTTGGCGTGTTCTTAGCAGTTACATCGTATATCGTCACGTTCGTTTGCTGTGCTGCGATACCTTCAATCGGAATCATTCCAAAAGGCGAAATCGATCTTGAAGACGGCGATGCAAGTGGCGATGCAAATCCTTGAGAAATCACGATGAATTTGTTGCCAATCAAGTGCAACAGCGCCGAGTAACCTGGCGTATCAATTCGAGCCACTTCCTTTAGATCGGACGGGTCTCGAACATCTATGATCCGGACCACTTGGTCGCGAACGACGAAGGCATAGCCATCGGACGAAATTTCTACGTTGTCACCTTCGTCAACTCCGCTGGTTTGGACGTTCGTGATACCCGTACTGGCAATGCTATCCTGGACGCGATCGCTAGCGGCAAGGATGAAGTTGTCGCCGTTTGACACGTTGGCTAAGTCGAAATTCAGCTGCTTCCAAGGGTAATTTTGCTGACCAAACTGGCTAGACCATCTTTCAGCAGCCAGTTGCGTTAGCGCACTAATCGCCTCAGCTTCGGATTGAAAATGGGAAATATTAGGTTCGGTTCCGACCCCGAACTGGGCGTTCATATTGAGCGAACCAACATCGGCTTGGCTTGACACCAGATCTACGGTCGTGGACAACGGAATTGAAATGTCCATGGCCATAAGTCGTCGATCCTGTAGGCCTTCCAGTGTAAGCTTCCGGAATTGATTTCGACGGCTTGGGCGTGATCTGACCATCTTTCTTTATAGTCCTCTCGATTTGCTAGCTTGAATATGTTTTACAATGATAATCGGAAGTACTCGAAGTCGATCCATTGCTCGAAGCCAAAGCATGCGGCAAGCTCCTGTGGGACGCTCCATTTGTTCCGCAATTTCCGAAAGCGACAATCCCTCAATGTGCCAAAGAATAATAACTTGCCGTTGTTCAGCGATCGGATCGGCCATCATTCGGATGCGTTCATGGCGTCCCAGTTCGGAGCTCGGACTTTCCAAAGGATGGGCCTACTTACACTACCCTTTGCAATGAATTTTGTCAATCGCAACCAAGAATCAGCCAGTTTCGCGGGGTGGCAGCGCGGCAACTATCGATCATTCTTATAATTGCTTAGAGGTACAGCCGGACCTACGTGAGGCAATTCCATTTGAAATGTAGCTTTGGCGGGTGTACAACTTAGAGTTTCCCCTTCCTACCCACCTGCGCTTTGCTCTTTTGGCAAATCTTTTCCAATGATCCGCCTCTTCTGCTTCTGCTTTGCATCATCCGTGGGTTTGTTGGCGGCCTTCCCTTCGATTGCCAAAGCCGATGAAACTGCAAACATTGAGTTCTTCGAAAAGAAGATTCGCCCGGTTTTGGTCGAACATTGCTACGAATGCCATTCAGCAAGCTCGAAATCTATCAAAGGTGAGCTTCGTCTCGACACTCGCGAGACGATTCGAAAAGGTGGCGAAAGCGGCACTGGAATTGTTCCTGGTGATCTAGAGCAAAGTTCGATTATCTCAGCCCTAAAGTTCGTGTCGGTCGAGATGCCGCCGAAAGGCAAACTCAGCGACAGCGTTATTGCTGACTTCGAAAAATGGATCGCTGACGGAGCCATTGACCCTCGCGAGGCCGAATCTGCTCCAGCACTTGCCAACAAGCCGGAAATCGATTGGAAATCGGCCACAACCTTTTGGTCCTTTCAACAACCAAAGCGTCATGAGTTGCCAAGCCTCGAAACCAATCAGTGGATACAACGCCCGATCGATGCGTTCATCTTGGCGAAACTCGAATCCGAAAAGCTCTATCCAAATGACGCCGCCGATCGCCGTACTCTGTTGCGTCGAGCATCCATCGATTTAATCGGCTTGCCGCCATCCGAACAAGAGGTGCAATCCTTCCTCCAAGACGAATCGCCAACGGCATTTCGAGATCGAGTGGATCAGCTACTCGCGTCAGCTCGATTCGGCGAACGCTGGGCTCGATTATGGTTGGATGTGGCTCGCTATGCCGAAGATCAAGCGCACATCGTTGGCAATGACAAGTCGCTTTTCTTTCCAAATGCGTATCTCTATCGCAATTGGGTTGTGAATGCGTTTAATCAAGACTTACCCTACGATGAGTTTATTCGAGTGCAATTAGCGGCGGACCTGATGTCCCCAGCGGATCGTGAGAACTGGGTGGCCCTCGGGTTCATCGGGCTTGGTCCCAAGTACTATCGCCGCAACGCACCTGATGTGATGGCTGAAGAATGGGAGGATCGCGTTGATACTGTGACTCGCGGATTGCTTGGTGTGACGATCGCTTGTGCCAGATGCCATGACCACAAATACGATCCGTTTCCAACCGAGGACTATTATGCTTTGGCTGGCGTTTTTGCCGGCACTGAAATGATCAATATGCCGCTCGACGAATCGGTTGAAGCAAAGGATGGGCATGCAAAAGACACGAATAAATCTATGCACGTGATCCGCGATCAGAAACCAAGAGACATCAAAGTTATGATCCGTGGCAACGTCGAAAACGAAGGAGAGTTGGTCGAACGCGGCTTCCCCCGAGTACTTACCGGTGGCGAAAAAATCACATTCAAAAACGGAAGCGGACGATTGGAGCTGGCCGATGCAATTGCGTCGCCCAACAATCCTCTGACGGCTCGCGTAATCGTCAATCGAGTTTGGGGACAATACTTTGGAAAACCGCTCGTCGGAACGCCAAGCAACTTCGGGAAGTTGGGAGAACGACCGAGCCACCCTGAATTGCTTGACGATCTCGCGGTTCGCTTCATGCAAAACGGATGGTCGCTCAAGTGGTTGCATCGCGAGATTGTTCTGTCGGCAACTTATCAACAATCCAGTACGATCGATCATGAAAAACAGGAAAGCGATCCCTCGAATCAGTGGCTTTGGCGAGCCAATCGGCGGCGGCTCAGCGTAGAGGCTTGGCGGGATAGTCTGTTGGTTGCTTCGGGTGCGATCGACTATTCGTTTGCCAAAGGCTCGATTCAAGCAAGCAAAGCGACTGAAGTCCGCCGGACGTTGTACAGCACGATTAGTCGCTTTCAATTGGATCCGCTGCTGGTTCTCTTCGACTTTCCGGACCCCAATACACATAGCGAACGCAGGAGCTTGACCACAACGCCTCTTCAAAAACTTTTCGCGATGAACAGTGATTTTATGCTTGTGCAAGCCGAACAGCTTGTGGACCGGCTAATGAATCTGGATGTTTCGAAGAATGAAGACCGAATCCGCAGTGCCTATGCATCTATTTATTCGCGAAATCCAGATCGTGAAGAACTACTGTTAGGGGTGGATTTTCTGAACGATGGTAGCGATGGAAAGCGTCAGTGGACGAAATACGTGCAAGCGCTGCTAGCATCGAACGAGCTTTTGATAATTGATTGAGTAGCAAGGTAACACACAATGGAATCAGTAAACTTTTCTCGCCGACAGATGCTGCATAGCTGCGGCGCAGGTTTCGGCGCCCTTGGCTGGATGGGGGCCATGGCCAGCAACGGCTTGGCTGACGCTGCGCCTCAAGGGGCGTTGCCGATCGGAATTCCGCACTTCCCAGCTCGGGCGAAACGAGTTGTCTTTTTGTTTATGAATGGCGCTCCATCGCACGTCGATACGTTTGACCCGAAGCCTATGCTCGCCAAATTCGAAGGGGAGCAGCCCTCCGGAAAACTGTACCGAGAATCGAAAGGGTCGGGGTATATGCCGTCCCCGTTTCGTTTCCAGCAGTACGGAGAGTCGGGCATGTTGATGAGTGAACTGTTGCCGAATATGTCACGGCATGCCGACGATTTATGTGTGATTCGTTCGATGCATACAGATGTTCCAAATCATGAACCTGGATTGCTCATGATGAACTGCGGTCACCTGCAGCCAGTACGACCCAGCCTGGGTTCATGGATGTCGTATGGACTTGGCAGTGAAAACCAAAACTTGCCATCGTTCGTAGTATTGAGTCCTGGGCGACCTGTTGTGGGGCCTCAGCTCTGGTCGAATTCGTTTCTTCCCGGTCAGTACCAAGGGACCTCGGTAGACACAAATGATCTGGACGTTGACCGGATGATATCCAACATTCGACATCCTCTATTGGGCCGCGTAGAACAGCGACAACAGTTAGACTTGCTCCAAGCATTGAATCGAAAGCACATGCAAACCCGCGAAAACGACGCGATATTCGACGAGCAGATTCGGGCTATGGAACTTGCGTTTCAAATGCAAAGTGAAGTTCGTGAAGCGTTCGACGTGGCAACGGAATCGAAAGAGACTCGCGAGATGTATGGAGAAACTCCCTTTTCGAACAGTTGTTTAATTGCTCGACGATTGCTGGAAAGCGGTGTGCGCATGGTTCAGGTCTATTATGTTACCAGCAAGAACAAACAGCCCTGGGATACGCATTCGGACAACGACAATCAGCACCGCAAGCTATGCGCAGACAGTGATCGAGCAACAGCTGCGTTGCTGACGGATCTGAAGCAGCGTGGAATGTTGGACGATACGTTAGTGATTTGGGGAGGTGAGTTTGGTCGCACACCCTATTCCGAGATAAACAAGAAGGACGAAAAAGCAAAACCTGGCCGAGATCACCATCATACGGGGTTCTCGATGGCGTTGGCGGGTGGCGGAATCCGCGGCGGTCTCACGTTTGGAGCGACTGACGAATTTGGGATGAACGCTGTTGAAGACCGGGTGCATGTGCATGATTTGCACGCGACGATTTTGCACTTGATGGGATTGGACCACCAGCGATTGACCTATCGCTATTCGGGTCGTGATTTTCGCTTGACCGATGTCCATGGCAGAGTGGTGACGGAGCTGTTCAGTTAGGTTCCAAAAACCTTGCGTTCCTCAGAGTTGCTTCCGTCGGTTTTTACCGGCAGAAGCTACGTTCGCACTCGCTGCTCCCGCCCGAATAAATCGGAATGGCGTTGAATTAAGGAAGTTCAAGGGCACCACTGGCCTTGTGCCAGTGGTTCCATGACTGGTTGGCTAGACACGAACATTGCAACATAATGACCCTTCCCCCACCCTGCTTTCGTTCGCTTTTTGCGAACGAAAGCAGGGTGGGGGACGATCGATTCGTGGGCGTCGACGGCTAGCCAATAGGTCTGGCTTCCATCGAGGCAAGGGCGTCGATCATAAGTCGGGCTGAACCGGACGCTAGCGCGTTCCGGCTGATTAGCCGCAGGGCGCTAGCCCACGGTTTCCGGTCCATGTTGTGATCGATGCCGAGGCGAGCTCGATGGAGAGCTTGGAGCTTATTGGATTATTTCGGCAAAACTATATCTTTATTGCCAATCATTCTTTAAACTGCTCGTTCATTTTCTCTTCTTCGTTGGCGGGATCTATTCTCATGAAACCTGAATGTAAACGTAGAATTCCTCGAGCATTTACGCTCGTTGAATTGTTGGTTGTCATTGCGATCATCGGTATCTTGGTCGGGTTACTTCTGCCGGCGGTTCAACAAGCTCGCGAAACCGCTAGACGCATCAAATGTGCAAACAACTTGAAGCAACAGGCGTTGGCGTTGCATATGCACCACGACCTTCGTAGGCGATTTCCGTCCGGACACCAGATCGGCTTGAAGTGGTCTAGCAGTTATTTTCGCGAGTCACCACCAGGCGGTGTCATGCCTAATAACTATCCGGCAGAAGGCCCCTATTGGAGTTGGATGTTCCGAATTTCGCCTTTCGTCGAATACAGCAACGTCTATGATGCAGCCGACATTCGAGGAATACCCGCAGCTTGGCCATGGTTCCAAAAACTCCCCGACGGAAGAATCCTGAACGGCATCACTTGTCCAACTTTTATTTGCCCGTCCGATGTGCGAGGTGGATTACGATGGACCCGTGATGAAGGTGAAGAGAATGCCTTGACATCGTATCTAGGAGTCTCAGGTCGGAATCAATTCAAAGAAGCCGGAGGGCAAGACGGCATGTTTTACGTCAACTCCAGCGTTCGTATCGCGTCCATAATCGATGGAACTTCGAATACGCTCCTGATTGGTGAACGTCCCCCCGCGAGTTCACTTCTTTATGGTTGGCAATGGGCCGGCGCTGGCGACTTCCCTCACTTCGGTGCAACCGACGTTGTTCTCGGAGTTTATGAACGAGCGTTGGCACCCGACTCGAAGCCCGATTTTTATCGGCCCGGTAAAATCCAGGATACAAATAGCTTGGAACGATATCATTTTTGGAGCTTGCATCCGGGCGGTGCTAATTGGGCTCTTGCGGATGGTAGCGTACGATTCATCCCCTATGAAGCTGGCGGACCGCAGGACCTTTCTTCTTTACCCAAGGACATCAACGCCGTCGAGTCGATGTCGACTCGAGCCGGTTCGGAGATTGTTCCCGCTCTGGACTAGATTCCCGCAAGTAGGTCCTGCCTGCCGGGCAGGACGTCAGTGGTAAAGTCCCGCCCGGCAGGCGGGACCTACTGCGGTCGTAGCAAATTGATGGTTGCTTGCCGTATATCGGTTTGTCGCATCAGCGACTCTCCCACCAACATAGCTTGAATGTTGGCAAGATGGATTTTCTCGACGTCGGCAGCCGTAAAAATCCCGCTCTCCGCAACTACCGTCACGTCGCGCGGGATCTTTTCTCGCAATTGTATCACATGATCTAACTCGACCGCAAAGGTGTGCAAGTCGCGATTGTTCACTCCGACTAACTTAGTTCCGGTCGCTAGCACTCGTTCTAAGTGCATAGGATGGTACAACTCGATCAATGCAGTCATTCCTAAGCCCTGGACCAGATCGTATAAGCGTTGCAATTCGTCTCCTTCAAGACACTCAGCAATCAGCAAGACCGCATCTGCTCCAGCGACACGGGCCTCGTAAACTTGGTACTCGTCCAAGATAAAGTCTTTGCGCAAGACAGGTATCGCAACGGCGTTTCGAATCGAGGTTAAGTAGTCCAAACGCCCTTGGAAGAAGGGTTCGTCGGTTAAAACACTTATGGCAGCCGCTCCTCCTGCCTCGTACGCCAAAGCGATCTCGGTGGGATCGAACTGAGGACGGATCATTCCCTTAGACGGGCTGGCGCGTTTTACTTCGGCGATTAAGCGGACGTAGTCGTGGCCCTGCAATGCAAGCAAAAAATCCCTGACTTCAGGACCCTGCATTGCCCCTTCGATCAAAGATTGCAGATCTCGGCGCGTTTTAGCGAACGCAATCTCTTGTCGCTTGTTTGCTACTATTCGATCTAGAACGGTTGGCATACAGTATCGTTAAACAAGGTCGGAATCAAAGATGCGAACTTGTTTCCAGTTGGGTTTCTGTTCCGCAATAAACTCAAGATGCCGTGGCGCAACTTGGTAGAGATCGTGTGATGCTCGACTGTCGAAAACCACATTGAGCGTAACTTGATAGCCGCGATCATTGACTGGTCTTGCTAGTTCCTTGTTGAGCGTGCCGACTGAAAAATAGACAACGCCTGGGTGAGCGTCAAGATACTTTTTGCAAGCATTAACCAACTCCAAGATCTTGACTTCTGAATCATCTTGGAGAGTGAAATAGACCATATGGGAAAGTTGGGGCATTCGTTCTTCTGTGTTTACGAGCTAGTGCTGAAATTGCAGGCGTTTTACTGCCAATAGAAGTTATTGGAGGCGGAGGATTCTGACAAGCCGATCCGTAAACTAAAGCTAGCAAGCACCGGATTTTGAAGGAATTTTCGTTGTAGACGGAAAAACCCGCAAGTCTTAACACCCCCGCAGCCGAAAATTCAAATATTCGACGAGTCTATCGTCTCCGACAGAGAAGGGTTTATAGCGATGTCCTGCAAGCGTTTCCGACGAATTACCAGTTTATTATTACTCGCCACGGTTGGAGCGCAGACTGGCTGTGTCGCTCTGTCCAATGTCGCACTCGGGCCACTCGGTTTTCCGATTCCGATTAGTCCCTATTTGCAGGACAACGAGGAAATCCAATTCCACGTTCACGAGCGATACGCCCGTGTGCCAATCATGGGGCCATTGACAGCTGGTGGTCCTGTAGCTGCAATCGATCCGCCAAGCGATGACGAAGTGGTTCACGCACTTGAAAAGGCCCGGCCTGTTCGCGGAGGTGTACCACTACTTTATGAAAAGCAACGCAATCGAGTTCGCATCGTCAAGGAAAAGATGGCGGACTACATAGACGATCCACGATTCATTCCGCTTATCGGATTCGCTCAATTGCACCACGCACACTACAAGTGCACCGTGTACTTCGAGGAACGAACCATCAACGGATGGCCTGTTCCCTATACGCTGGACGACAAAGAGAGTGTGGAAGTCATCTATATTGATCATAACCACTTCCACATGGTTGGCGATCCAGACACCGGCGCTTCTAGCCCGTATTAGGGTCCGTCCAAAAGTGGCATGGGCGTCTCGCCCATCAAATCACGGGCGAGAAGCCCGTGCCACGCAAGCGAAGACTCGAACGAAAAAAAGGGCGTCTTGTGAGACGCCCTTTTTATTGACTAGATTTCAGATTTCAGATTTTAAATTTTAAATTGGCTTGTCTTTTAACGACGACCTCCGCCACCGCCACCACTTCGGCCTCGGCCACCACCACCTCCGCCACTACGTCCACCGCCACTGCCGCCGCTACTTCGGCCACGGAAACCTCCTCCTCCGCCCCCACCAGCCGGACGTCCTCTTCCGCCGCCACCCGATGAAGTTCGTTCCGGACGATCTGCCCCTCGTTCTTCAAATGGACGGTCAGGGTCGCCCTCACCATCTTCGGCCGGTCTCTCGCCTCCCTCATCGCCTTCGGCTGTTGCAAACTCATCTTCGATTCCAAGCTCTTCCAATGCGCGACGGCGTGATAGCTTCACGCGATCATGATCGTCGATGTCGATGACAATGACCTTCATCGCGTCGCCAACTTTGCAAACAGCGTCCACGCTCGGAACATATCCGCTGGATAGTTCGCTGATATGGCAAAGGCCATCTTTTCCAGGGAGGATCTCAACGAATGCACCGAAATCTCGAACGCTTGAAACGGTACCATCGTAGATCTTGCCGATCTGGACTGTTGCGGTGCACGCTTCAACGCGAGCGAGAGCCGTTCGCGCGGAATCGGAATCTCCGCAGGAGACTGTGACGTTGCCTTCGTCATCCACATCGATGTTCGCACCGGTATCCTCTTGAATCGAACGGATGTTCTTTCCACCAGGACCAATAAGTGCACCAATCTTTTCTGGATCGATCTTCGTTCGCAAGAGCCGCGGAGCGTAGCGGCTGATTTCGCTACGAGGTCGAGGCATGCATGTAAGCATCTTTCGCAGAATTTCCATCCTGGCTTCCTTCGCTTGCTTAAGTGACGCGCGAATGATTTCTTCGCTGATGCCGTCAATCTTGAGGTCGAGTTGGATTCCTGTGATTCCGTTTTGCGTGCCCGAAATCTTGAAGTCCATGTCGCCATGGTGGTCTTCGTCGCCGAGGATGTCTGTGAGCAAAACATAGGAGTCCTTTTCTCGGACCAATCCGATGCTGATTCCAGCAACCGGATTCGTGATTGGAACTCCTGCAGCCATCAGTGCTAGGCATCCGCCGCAAACGCTAGCCATCGACGATGAACCATTGCTTTCGAGAATGTCGCTGATCAGACGAATCGTGTATGGGAAATCATCTGGATCTGGCAAAACTGGCTCGAGCGACCGTTCCGCGAGCATTCCGTGACCGATTTCGCGTCGACCTGGAGCGCGAATAGGACGACATTCCCCAACGGAAAACGAAGGGAAATTGTAGTCCAACATGAACTTCTTGCTGTACTCTTCGACAAGCCCATCCACTCGTTGTTCGTCGCGCGGAGTACCGAGGGTCACTGTCACAAACGCTTGTGTCTCGCCACGTTGGAATAGTGCTGTTCCATGGGTGCGAGGGAGCAGATCGGATTCGCAGTGAATCGGTCGCAGACTTGTGCTGTCGCGGCCATCCGCACGGGTTCCAGCTAGAATCGCGTCCCGTACAACGCGGTTTTCGAGCGTATGCCAAGCGCGATACAAAGTATCCTTGGTCAATGCACCTTCTGCCTGCGGATCAGGAATCATTTCTGCTAAGGCGGTTTCGCGAAGTACATTGCAAGCGTCGTTGCGGGCTTGCTTTCCTTCTGTTTGCTTAGCCGCCTTAAAGCGATCGTAGTAGGAAGACGTCAAACGAGCCACGAGTTCGGTGTCGTCAGGAATCGGATAATGCGCTTTAGTCGGCTGAATCTTTTCAAATAGCTCACGTTGCAGACCGATGACTTCTCGGCAGATAGAGTGCGCAAATTTGATTGCGTCCAGCATTTCGTTTTCAGGGATCTCCTGTGCAAACCCCTCAACCATAACGACTTCTCTTTCGTTGGCAGAAACGATCATGTCGAGATCGCTGTCTTCGAGTTGTGAATGGGTTGGAAACGCTACAAAGTTTCCATCCACACGGCCGACGCGCGTTGTGGCTATCGGGCCAGTAAACGGCAGCGAGCTAATGAACAGCGCGCAAGCACCGCCATTCATGGCGAGCACGTCGGCATCATTCTGCACGTCGCTGCTCAAAACAATCGATTGAACTTGAACATCGTCACGGAATCCTTCGGGAAACAATGGACGAATCGGTCGATCGACTAAGCGACTCGTTAGCGTTTCTTTGGTGGTTGGGCGGGTTTCTCGCTTTAGGAAACCACCTGGAAATTTACCGGCTGCTGCGAACCGTTCACGATAATCACAGGTCAATGGAAAGAAGTCTGTACCCGGCCGCGACGGTCCAGTAGAGACAGCATTTAGAACAACCGTATCGCCGTATTGGCATAGTACGCATGAGGTGGCTTGCTTGGCAAGCTGCCCGGTTTCAAACGCCAAGACAGAATCACCGATTTTTTTTTCTACTCGAATTTTCACAACAATATTTCCTTCAAAAATCTACATTCGAAACAACGGTTCCTTGGCGTTTTGCGATTCTGCCTTCGGTCATATGGTACAAGAATGGCGACCCATTCCAATCAATACAACCGGCGATCCGTGCGCCGAGAACTTGTAAGAGAACGACTAAATAGAGATGACAAAAGCGGCCACTCATTGGCCTCAACTACAAACAACGCCTTTCCCCATGGCGAACGGACGCGACGGGATTTATGTGGGCTAACCACATCCAACATTTATCTAGAGCGATGAACTCGCTAGCATGAAATTCAATACACAACAAACGCCGAGGGCTGGTCCATGCGAACCAGCCCAAGAACTCAAACAACTACTTGCGGATATTCAACTTGGCAATCAGCTCCAAGTACCGCTTTGGATCGTGCTTGCGAACGTAATCGAGCAACGATCGTCGCTTGCTTACCATCCGAAGCAAACCGCGTCTGCTCGAATAGTCGCGGACGGCACCACGCATGTGCTCCGTCATTCCGTTGATTCGCTCAGTCAACATCGCGATTTGCACATCTGGTGATCCATTGTCACCCTCATGCTTGCGAAATTGGCCGATAATTTCTTGTTTTCGTTCTGTGGTAACGGTCATGTAAAGAGAAACTCACATCTGCTTGCAACAACGACCCCAGGAATCCCAGGAGGCCTAGATTTTTACTATTGAACGACGAATGTTAACCTGTTTTTCGATTATTGCAACGGCAATTCAACCCAACGCTCGGTTAGAATGAAGGCATGTCTTTTCTCAATACTTTTCGAATCGCCATGCGCGCCCTGGCGAAAAACAAGCTTAGGGCTGGCCTGACCATTCTAGGTGTCGTCATTGGAATTGCAGCCGTAACCGCCATGGTTTCGATTGGTACGTCTGCCAGCCAATTGGTACAGGGTGAGTTTACAAACCTTGGAACCAACGTGATCGTGCTCCAACAAGGCAACCGGCGTGGTGGGCGGGCAGCCCAGCTCCCGACAATAACCGCCGCAGATGTTCTAGCAGTCGGTCGAGAATGCGCAAGCGTCTTAGCATCCACCCCCATTGTGGGGGCAGCAGGACAGGTTATCTCTGGAAACAACAACTGCAGACCGCGTGACCTGCTCGGGGTTGGAGCCGATTTTCTGCTCGTTCGCAATTGGCAAATGCGATTGGGAACGTTTTTTTCCGATGGCGATATCAATAATTCCAACAAAGTTTGCGTTGTCGGCCAGACTGTCGCCAAGAAGCTTTTTCAAACCGCGAACCCACTAGGCCAAAGTGTCCGCGTCAAAAATATTCCCTTCGAAATAGTAGGTGTGTTGGCCAGTAAAGGGGCCAACATCGTAGGAGACGACCAAGATGACATCGTCTTAATGCCGTACACAACGGTTCGAAAACGCTTGCAAGGCAGCAATTTCAACAACGTGGATGTGGCCCTCATTTCCGCGCGCAGTACCGAATTGATGGGCCAAGCCCAGCAAGAGATCGAAGCTTTGATGATGGATCGCCATCGAATCGGTTTGGGACAGCAACCTGACTTTCAAGTCGCCAACACGACCGAGATTGCCGGCGTATTCAGCCTTGTAACCGGAACACTGACGGCAATGCTTGCGTCCATTGCCGGCATATCGCTTGTCGTGGGGGGCGTCGGCATTATGAACATCATGCTCGTTTCTGTTACGGAGCGCACGCGAGAAATTGGAATTCGCATGGCGGTTGGGGCAAGACCGAGAGATATATTGATGCAATTCCTGGTCGAATCGTTGGCACTGTCCGTGATTGGCGGAGCTATCGGAGTCATGCTTGGCGTAATAGGTTCGGTTTCACTTACCATGGCCATCAATGCGTTCTCCTCGGGCAAGGACTGGCCGATCGTGGTCAGCCAAGCCGCCGCAATTGGAAGTCTTGTTTTCTCCGCAGCCGTGGGCGTAGGCTTTGGTTTTTATCCAGCTTGGAGGGCAAGTAGACTCGACCCCATCGACGCCCTTCGGTACGAGTAAGTTCTGTCAGGCATCGATCACAACATGGGCCACAAACCGTGGGCTAGCGCCCTTCGGCTAATCAGCCGCTGGCGCGCTAGCGTCCGGTTCAGCCCGACTCATGATCGAAGCCGTTTGACAAATACCCTTTTTCAGCTCAATATTGGATGCCAAGTTTTAGGATTCTCTTTCAAGTTTTGTAGGCGAGAGTGAACGACGAAGAAGAATTGATCCAGTCCGCACTTGCTGGCAATAGCTCCTCCTTTGAAGTCTTGGTGACTCGATATCAAGACCGTTTGTATACGGCTATGATCAGTGTGGTTGGAAGCACCGATGAAGCCGAAGATGTCGTCCAAGAGGCCTTTATCCAAGCCTATCTCAAACTAAACACCTTTCAACAGAACAGCCGGTTTTTTACTTGGCTCTATCGCATCGCATTCAATTTTGCTTTGGCAAAACGCAGACGCCACCGTGGTCACCTTTCTCTCGACGAGAGCCGCGAAGTGTCAGGTTCTGAGCCAACGTCGAAAACGGAATCACCCGATTCGCGAATGTCGCGGTCCGAAGATATCAATTTGGTTCACCAAGCGTTAGCTATTCTATCCGAGGACCATCGATCGATTCTCGTCTTGCGCGAGATGGAGGATATGGCCTACGAAGAGATCGCAGAAGTGCTTCATATTTCGATCGGGACTGTACGTTCCAGATTAAATCGCGCTCGCTTTGCATTGAAAAAACAATTGGAAAAATTTCCGCAATGGAACCCAGAATCTTAGCAGGTTTGGCAACCAGAAGTAATAGCCCCGCTAAGGCCTCGATCATAAGTCGGGCTGAACCGGACGCTAGCGCGCCAGCGGCTGATTAGCCGAAGGGCGCTAGCCCACGGTTTGCGGCCCATGTTGTGATCGACGCCCTCCACTAGCCCCTTCTCTCCCTCCACTAGCCCCTTCTCTCCCTGGACGGCTGCCGAACTCAGCCGTCCAGGGAGAGAAGGGGATTCGCGAATTCGCCGATTTCTGGTTACCAAACGCACTCACCATCCAGACGAGCTGGATGGCGTCGACATCCTAAGTGAGCCGGTCCTACTACGTGAGAATGTTCCGATTATTCCGGTTGTATCGCAAGCCTCGTCCCAATTCATGACGTAGTCTTAAGTCGTGGGCTTTCGTGACAGTTTCGATAGCCTGGGTTTAAGCAACTATTGAGCATCAACAACATGAAGAATACGGAATCAACTAGAATCGAAAGTCCGTCGTCAGCCATTCCACTCGGATCGATTCTTTTCGTCTTTGGCTTTGGGTTGGCCCTTGGACATTGCTGGTGGGTCGGTGATCGAGTCGCGTCGGCCACAATTGTACTGGTTGCAATCGGCGGTCTCGCTGGCTACTACTGCGGCCTCTGGCGCACGATTGCTTCTTCCCTGGGAATGTGTGTTGGTTATCAACTTGCGAACCCGACAGCTGAGTATTTAGTTCCTTTCCTTCAAAACCAAATAAACCAAACCATTGAACCGGCGACTGGAAAAATAATTTCTGGAATCGTTGCGGGATTAGTAGCCACATTGCTCCTTGTGATTGTGGGGATATTCCTTCGTCGAAATGCTTTCTTGAAGCGTTTCGACCAGTACACGGGCTTTGCATTTGGCTTGATTAGCGCAACCGCATGCGTCGCTTTGGTCTTTTGGATCCTGCTTGCGTCTGAAACCTCTATCGATCGTTCGCGTCAAATTGCTCAACAGAACAAGGCTCTCGAAGATTCAGATGGTGCGAATCCGCTTGCGATCGATAGACTAGCATCGCTTTTGGCCGCGACGAAAACGAGTTATGTAATGGTAGGGCTAAAGGCTTGGAACCCATTCATTGATGTTCCGTACTTTCGCGATCTAAAAGCAAAAATAGAGTTATCGGTGTCTGCTGCAAAAAATACAGGCTCGAAGAATCCACTGCAAGGAATTGGCGATTTTGGGTCACTAGATGCCGGAAATATGTTTCAGAAAATATCTGGTGCTATCGGAACTGGCAAGTAACAACAAAATGAAGAAAATGCAAAATGCAAATTAAGTTTGTCCAATGATTTTGCATTTCGTATTTTTAAATTTGCCTTTTGCAATATGCCTTTTGCATCGCGTTAGTACATCAGAACATCAACAATCGATTGCGCTGCATAGCCTTCGCTGTCGGCCGGAATGATCACGAAACCATCTGCTTGTGTTGTGGAAGTGAGGACGGAGGCGCCGCTGATGGCGACCGGTTCCGCGTGATTACCGACAAGTTTCACACGCGCGTAATCAACACGCCCAACCGTTGAGACCAGCTTGCGTATAAGCGTGGCCTGAACTCGCCTGTAGGGCCAGTCTTTACTCCGGCCACCTAAGGCTCTTATCGCTCGACCAGCGAAAAAATCGTACGCACAAAGAGTGGAAACGGGATTGCCGGGAAGAAGAAAGACCAAGTGTTGATTGAAGATACCCATGCCGGTTGGGCTACTGGGCCGCATTGCAATTCCGTGAATCGCTAACGTCCCATGCTCAGCCAGTACCCGCGGAGCATGGTCTTCTTCACCAACGCTCGAACCACCTGACACAAGCACAACGTCAGCCGGTTCAGACATGGCTGCAAGCAGGGATTCAGGGTCATCGGGAACGAGCCCGGAAATTACTGGCAAACCACCATCGCGCGTCACGAGTGAATGCAACATGGGCCCGTTGGCATCTGTAATTTGAAAACCATGTGGACGCATTCCGGCCGGAAGAATCTCATTACCTGTAATCACAATCCGTACAATCGGCCGACGAATCACAGATAATGTATCGCAGCCGATGGACGAGAGGACACCGATATCCTGCGGTCTAAGCATCCTCCCTGCATCCAGCACAACAGAACCACTACTTACATCTTCGCCGACTGTTCCGACGTGCTTTCCGATCGAGACTTCTCCCATCACTAGTACGGTACTAGTTTGAGTTTCTGTGTATTCCACTGGAATCACAGCGTCCGTACCAACTGGCATTGGGGCGCCGGTCATGATGCGAACTGCTTGTCCCGATAAAACGGTACCCGAAAACGGCGTACCGGGAAAAGAATTTCCTACAATGTGAAAGGACAATGCGTTGTAGGTAGTCGCCCCAAGCGTCTCTTCGGCGCGAATTGCAAAACCGTCCATCATGGAACGAGTAAAGCCAGGTACGTTGACGCTGCTATTCACTTTCGCTGCAAGAACCCTGCCAGACGCCTGAAACAAAGACACACTCTCGATTGGAAAGCTGCTATAATCGGGCAACGCGGAATCAATCCATTCAGTGGCTGCTTCGACGGTTGTACGTTGTGCAAATCCCTTCATTCGAACATCAGATTTATCGAAAGGCAATGGAGGCATATTCATGATTAGGAGTTTCAAGGGTCACAATGGTGCTCCGAGAGTTTAACCTAATTCTGCACGCACCAATTGCCGAACACGGTATGATTTAGTTTCTTGTGTCCTTGTCCTGGCAGGTTGGCTGCGCCGAGAGAAAGTTCCAATGTTCTTCTTGAAACTCCACATTCCTTTTTATGAGGCAGACCACGCCGTCGAGTTCTTGGGAGTTCTGTTTCTTGGGGTTCATACTGAGATCGTTTGGAAATTTCTCTTCACGCTCATATTTGTTCTGGTTGTGGTCTTGTTAGGGCGTCTGCTCTCGTTTGTGACCGACTGGGCGCTGCGAGGGCAGGGAAACATGCGTTTGGAATTCCTGAGCAGACAAGCCCGAAGACTTGCCGTGACCTTGTTGTTGATTGTTGGAGTGATTTCAATTTGGTTTGACGATCCAACGCAGTTAGCGACCGCGCTCGGACTCGTGACCGCCGGACTCTCGTTCGCTCTGCAAAAGGTTATCACGTCGATTGTTGGCTACTTCGTCATTTTGCGAGGAAAAGTCTTCCAGGTTGGAGACCGGATCGTGATCGGTGGCGGACGCGATCTGAAAGACACGATGAGCCGAGACATTCTCGAGGCATTCGATAAAGCTGGCATCGGCATCGCCTCGGCGACATTCGAAATTGTCGGAATACCACCGCTCCGACTGCAAAGGCTTCCCAAGGAAAACAAAGGCGATCAACGTCAATATTAATGTCCGGTGAAAGATCGCGGCCGAGGAATCGGCCACTTGGATAGAAGTTCCATTTGCTTGGCATCGCCAGCATGCAACGCTTGCGAATGCAATCGTTTCCGTTGGCTTTACGCCAAATGGCACTCATTTTGTGAGCGGCAAGCCGCCGGTGAACCGACTGCATATTCGCCGTGATTTCCGTCACCCGCAGCTAGCGCCCAGCGGCTCACTTACGCCAAAGTGAGTGCCATTGGGCTTTACGCCAGCGGGACGGCAACTGACAGCTACATAAATCGCCAAAACGATCCTCCGCTGAAATCCGTCCGGCACGCGAAGCCGTGCCGGACGGTTTCCCGTGGGACTCGCTCGAAGGCTTTTTAGTCTTCACGTTTTTCAAATAGTGGCAACTTTCGATAGTCTTTATCTCGGAAGACCAACAATGGATCTATGCCGACGGCCTGAAACTCATTGACTTCCTGTGCACTTCCAGTGATCTTCAAACGCACCTTATAGAACAGTACTGGAATCAGCAAGTCGACGACCTCATCCGCTATCAAGATACCACCTAGAACTGAAGCTGCCATGGGACGGATAAATTGATGTGCCGACACAGGTGAGCCGTACCAAGTTTTTGAGCGCCGCACACGTCAATATGGAAACTTTTTGCAATTCACATTGTGATCGGCTAAAATGCGTCGCATGCATGACATCACGCAAATCTTATCAGCGATCGAGCAAGGCGATGCGGCGTCGGCCGAGGAATTGTTGCCATTGGTCTATGACGAACTGCGCAAGCTGGCAGCATTTCGATTGGCAAGCGAAGCACCTGGGCAAACACTACAGCCTACAGAATTGGTGCATGAGGCCTACGTTCGCATGGTGGATCATGATCGCGTACAACATTGGGACTCGCGTGCACATTTTTTTGCGGCGGCCGCCGAATCGATGAGGCGAATCTTGGTCGATCGAGCAAGACGCAAACTGCGCCCCAAACATGCTGGAGATCGAAAGAGGATCGACTTACAGCAAGACTACTCCGCAGACGATGCCAAGTCGCGTAAGCTGTTAGCACTGAGCGAAGCACTGGAACAACTGGAACAGGAGGATCGTCCAAAAGCGGAACTGGTGAAACTCAGGTACTTTGCCGGCATGTCCCTGGAAGAAGCCGCTAGCGCCATGGGAATATCTCTGGCAACAGCTTCGCGATATTGGACCTATTCCAAAGCTTGGCTGCGATGTGCGCTTGAGGATGATCGCTAGTAGCATGGCTGCTAGGGCGACAGCACACCGTGGTGGATGCTGCCTGCATCCGTGCCGACACAAGCAGCGTCGGCCACGATTTGCGGTAAAATTTCACAATTATCAATTTTCTATGAGGTGAATTGGAGCGAAAACTCGCATTGATTATTAAACATCCATTTCAAGTTGTGAGCCGCATGGCGCTAGTTGCGGGTTGCGTCCTGGCGAAGTCTCGCATTGACTATTAAACAACCATTGCAGGGGGCAATTCATGGAAAACAATTTATTGGGCATCGACGAGATTTTCCAAGCTGCGCTAGAAAAAAATCCGTCCGACCAAAAAGATTACCTCAATCATGCCTGCAATGGCGATGCGCAATTGCGTGATAGGGTCGAAAGGCTTCTCAATGCTCATGCAAACGCCACGGACGGCTTCCTCGATTCCCCACCGTCCGGACTGGGTGCAAAGGAGGTTGCCGAAATACCGGCGACCATGGCGCACTCCACTGAGCAACTCGGCGGTCAGATCGGGCCCTACAAATTACTTCAAAAGTTGGGTGAAGGCGGGATGGGAACGGTCTACATGGCTGAGCAGAAAAAGCCAGTCGCACGTCGCGTCGCTTTGAAGATCATCAAACCAGGCATGGATTCAGGTCAAGTGATCGCCCGCTTTGAAGCGGAACGCCAGGCGCTGGCCATGATGGACCACCCAAATATCGCAAAAGTATTCGATGCTGGAGCAACGAGTCTAGGTCGTCCCTATTTTGTTATGGAATTGGTCAAGGGAATTCCAATCACTCAATACTGTGACGAAAATCACTTGCCGACCAAACAGCGTTTGGAACTTTTTGTGGAAGTCTGCCATGCGGTGCAACACGCTCACCAAAAAGGGATCATCCATCGAGATTTAAAACCCCAAAACGTTTTAGTCGCAGACTACGATCACAAACCTGTACCCAAGGTGATCGATTTCGGCATCGCCAAGGCCATCACACAGAGCTTGACGGAGAAGACGATCTTTACGGAGATTGGACAGATTGTGGGGACGATCGAATACATGAGTCCCGAACAGGCCAAGCTGAATCAATTGGACGTTGATACCCGCACGGATGTCTATTCGCTTGGAGTGCTGTTGTATCAATTGCTGACAGGGGTGACTCCGATCGATTCGAAGCGGCTCCGATCGGCTGGCTTTGAGGAGATGCTGCGTATCATCCGCGAGGAGGAACCGCCCAAGCCGAGCACACGGATCAGTAGCTGGGGCGCCTCGGCAAAGTCCCTCTCGGACTCTCGTCGGTCCACGATGCATAGCCTCAAGAAAATGGTGAAAGGTGACCTGGACTGGATTGTCATGAAAGCGATCGAAAAGGATCGGGCTCGTAGGTACGACACAGCTAATGCATTCGCGGATGACGTTCAACGTTACCTTAGCGACGAACTTGTGTCAGCACGCCCACCGTCGGCCATGTATCGAACGAGCAAATTCGTTCGGCGGAACAAAGGAACGTTGGTTTCTGCAGCCGCAGTCATGGTATTGGTTGGTTTGTCCGTGTTTGTTATTCGGACGTCGACACAGCGAGAAAGCAAGGGCAAAGAGGCTAAATTCCATGTAGAGCAAGTTATAGCTTCGAGCCAGGATAGCATTGGCGAGAACCTCAAGAAATTGAAATCCAATTCATATGGCGCCAAGGCAACTTTGCGAGAATGGGCCGAGAAAAAAGACACGGAAAAAAATGAGGCATTGAACGCCCAATTGGCGCTAGTGGAAATCGGTGATGACGCCTTTGTAAAAGCAGTTGTGGAGTCTCTGTTAACGGAGACGGCTGGGTACGTGAAGGTGATCCGAGATGTCTTAGCACCGCATAAGCGTTTAATTGAAGAACAGCTTTGGAACGCATTTAAAAGCAATACTCCAGACGAAAATGGTGTAAAACGCCGATTCCGCGCAGGGCTAGCGTTAGCAGCTTATGCACCCGACTCTCCAAAATGGAACGACGAACAACACGCCTTCATGGCAACCCAAATCCTCGTCGAGCGTCCAGTCGACCAAGCGATCTACCTGCGTCAAGTTGAGCCGATTGCTAAGTCTTGCATTCCGACCTGGAAGGAAATTTTCAAAGGTAAAGACGTCTTTCTTCAAGGAAGTGCCGCCTATGCACTCGAATACTTTGCTGGGGGAGAATTGCTCCCTCAAAAAGAAATAGCAGAACTTCTGGCGGTGGCAAGTCCGAAACAATTCCAGATTCTGTTTCCGCTGATCAAACGTCCTGCGGACAGCAGTCTGAAAGCACAGCTGAAGAGTCTCGCGGCAACTCCACCTTCAGAGGACACGGAAACAGAAGACCGCGTAAAGTTTGGGCAAGTCCGCGCGGGTGCCGGTATCACCTTACTTCGATTGGGCGAGAATCGAGCTGGTCTTGATATGTTCCGTATGGAGAGCGATCTCGAAAACCAAAAACAAGCAGTTGATCCTGAAGCACTTGCGCAGTTTGTGCATCGCAGCCGCGACCGTGGTGTAACAGCCGAAGTAGTTGCCGATTGCCTTACGAGTCTTGACAGCCATGACACATTGGTTACAACTTCGAAGGATGCCGCACGCTACGCATTGCTGCTCGCGTTATCGAAGTATCCCGTTGAAGACGTTGCGCCGAAGTTACTCGAAAAACTTGTCAGTCAGGCTGCCGAATGGTATCGAAACGATCCGCGTTCTTCTGTCCACGGCGCTGCTAGGTGGCTTCTATGCGAGTGGGGCAGAAAGGATGTTGTAGAAAACGTAGATCGCACATCAATTCCCTATTCTCCAAGCCGAGAGTGGTTTACTCAAGCCTTCCGTGCGAAAGATAGGGAGATCACCTATCTGACCTTCGTCGTGTTCCGCGGTGGCGACTTCACTATCGGTTCGCCCCAAGACGAAGAGATGCGAGACAACCGAGAGGCTCGTCACCAAGTGCGAATAACGCGCCCATATGCATTGGCTGATCGCGAAGTCACCAAAGAGGAAATAACTGCCTTTAGCGAGCAGGAGGGCATTCCAGTCAAGCAGTTCCCAGGGGCTCCGGCGTTTGCTGGGCCCGGACTAACTTGGTATGAAGCAGTCCGATTCTGTAGATGGCTCACCAACCGAAATGGCATGACCGAAGGGAATCAACCTTATCCCGCAGCCGATGCGCTTGAGGTAAAAGACCTCCCCAAAGTGCCTGGACTTGCCTTGAATACGCCACGCGATTGGCCGCTCCACATAGAACGCAGGGGCTACCGTTTGCCAACGGAGCAGGAATGGGAGGTCGCAGCTAGATCTGGTGTTCTTACGCGGTATTTCTACGGTGGAGACCTGGATTTACTATTGGACTACGCATGGTTGGGGGCAAACAGCAAAAGAGAGCCTCATGAACCCAAGACGCGAATGCCAAACTTGCGAGGAATGTTTGACATGCACGGAAATATGTTCGAGTGGTGTCACGATTGGATTGGAGACTACTTACAGGATGAAGTACTCGATGACTGGACAGGTCAAGAGTATGGCGATCGTCGAGTCTTGCGCGGTGGTTGCTGGGGCATCACCCCCCAGTTCTGTCGAAATTCTCTTCGAATGAGTCACGATCCGACGACTCCTTTTCCATTTATCGGATTTCGTGTTGCTATGACGTTGCCGAACGATGAGGAGTTTGCGAGAGAAGCACTGTTGAAGAATGCGGCCGACAGTTTGTCAACAGTTCGTTGAAAGACAATACCAAATGAAGGAATGGCTAGTGCCTCGTCAGAGTCAAAAATTAGGGTTTCCGACATCACGCGGCGCGTGATGAGTACGTACTCATCACGCGCCGCGTGATGGTGCCGAGCATCAATGGCTACTAGTCCACAATTTATCCACCATTTCACCTTAGGCGATCTTACCATGAAGCGAAATTCAAAACACCGTTGTGCAATGCAAGGTTACGTCGATTCGACTCGTTCCAGGAACCGTTCCGGTTTTACCTTGGTGGAATTGTTGGTGGTCATTGCCATCATCGGAGTTCTAGTGTCGCTGCTTCTACCAGCGGTTCAAGCAGCTCGCGAGGCCGCTAGGCGAATGCAGTGTACCAACAATCTAAAACAGATTGGTTTGGCACTAACGAATTATGAAAGTGCCCATAAGGTCTTTCCGTTCGGGAAGGGGGAAAGTTATAGAAACGTGCCGGCACCGGTGTATGCCAGATGGTCTCAACACGCGCTCATTCTGCCCTTTATGGAGCAACAGAGCTTGTATAGCCAAATCGATTTTAACTATCCGCCTGAGACGCCTGATATGGGCAATGGCATCGTCGCTTTTATGCCTGCCTATTCCAGCGCCAACGGGAAAAACCGTGATGCGTGCCGAATACCTGTGCCTAATTTTTTGTGCCCGTCCGATCTCGAACCTAGCTCCACTTGGCGAGCACAAAACAATTACGCCGCGAATAGCGGTGGCTGGTTGTGCGATCGAACCGATGAACCAGCGGGCTCACAAGACACCGCTCCAAACGAAGTTCAAAGAAGTGTCTTTTACTTTAAGAGTCATGTTCGTACTAAGGACATTACCGATGGCGTAAGCAATACAGTATTCTTTAGTGAAAAAATTCGCGGGCAGGGCACTCCAAATGCGCGTACCGATGTGTTCATTATTCCCCACCAGACTTCTCTGACCGCTTTGTATGACACCTGTACGAATATCAACAGGGCTACCACTATACCATTTTTAAGCAAGTGGGGCCTGAGTTGGGTAATGGGAGAAAGCTGCTGCACTTCATACACCCACGTGGCGACTCCGAATAAAAACAGCTGTGGCGGATTAAACTACCCTGGAACCATGACCAATATGAACATGCAAGTAACGGTAGCAAGTTACCATACCGGCGGCGTAAACGTTTTGATGGGTGATGGAAGTCTCAAGTTCGTTTCCGATGGCATCAACCTTCAAATTTGGCGAGATGTTGGCACGCGAAACGGCGGTGAAGTCGCGTCATTGGACTAATGTCACAACTATGAATTGGCCAGTCACCCGCTGGGCGGTGAAATGCCCGCGAGTTCATCTCGGGGGATTGTTACCATCTCCCTAGGAGCAGATGGTCAGCACCCCCGGCGTGAAGCCAGGGGCATGTAGGAATGCCCGCGAGTTCATCTCGGTGGATTGTTACCATCTCCCTAGAGCAGATGGTCAGCACCCCCCGGCGTGAAGCCAGGGGCATGTAGGAATGCCCCAGTGTGGCAATCCATTCATGCGTGATTTTCCATGTACACCGGACAGGGATAAATTGAGCAAACAAAGCCATGACTATTAAGAATCATTGCGATCGTGGCCGTACTACAAAAGTTGCACTTTCCGTGGCAGTTTTGATAGTAGGCTTGAGCGGATTGCTGTACATGCGCGGTGGTCAAAATCGAGCTACGGCTTTCACGCCCACACCGGCGGTTGCACAATTGACCGTTAAGCAGGCTCTTGACGCTTGGCAAGCCGGTGCTGACGCAGGTGAGATTGTTGGGACGAAGCCTTCGATTGTGGTCAACGACGTGAATCGCAAGCTAGGTCAGGTTCTCGAACGATTTGAAATCCTTGGTGAGACCCCATTTCGATCAGTCGGCAAGTTTGAGGGCCGCAACTTTGTAGTGAAACTTGAATTGTCAAATCCGAAAGAGAGTATAAAGACCGAGTATATTGTCGTCGGTCGCGATCCATTGTGGGTCTACCGACGCGAAGACTATGAACTGGTCATGCGTTGGGATCACCATATGACAAAGGGATCGCCAAATGCTGGCGGTATAAAATAATGCTCGATCACGCTAGTGCCTAAACCAAGAACGGACTTCCGGTTTTTGGCACTACCTACATACTAGTATTTCTATTGGAGTTTCGATTCATGAATTCGAACAACGATCACGACAGCGCACCATACGTCGAACAGTTGTCTACAGGTTGGCAATTGCTGGGCCAGGGGCTACAAGTCAGACTTCGTTTTGCCTTGGCAATCGCGGTACTGGGGGTTCTTATGGCTTCCTGGCCTTGGCTACGTGGCGCTTGGGAAACGACGCTTGCAAAGTGGTCATCGAGTTTAATGGAATCCTCAGTTTCGGGCGACAAAGTGTTCCATTGTCCGATGGACCCCGGCGTCGTTTCCGTGTGGCCAGCTATCTGCCCAATTTGCAATATGGATCTAATCGTACGAAAAAAAGCCGATGCGGAAATTTTGCCCGATGGAGATTTGCTCAGAATGCAACTCTCGCCATACCGCATGCAACTAGCTGGAATTCGAACCACACTTGTTCAACAGATCGATTCCGTGACGGATCCTGGCGAATCATTGGCGTTACGAATACCGATCACGGCTCTGATCCATCGTGGCGATGAACCAATCGTTTATGTCGAGACCATGCCTGGGATGTTCGATGGTGTTCGCGTCTCACTTGGCCAACGCGACGGTGATTTTTATCGAGTCAACAGTGGACTCAAGTTGGGTCAGAAGGTGGTAACGACTGCCGCATTCCTGGTGGATGCCGAAAGTCGGCTCAATCCTGCGATATCGACACAGTATCTTGGAGGCAACAGAGAAGCTGTACCCAAAGCCAAGCGCGCATCGCAATCCCTTTCTCGGGATGATCAAAAGTTGGTCGAGCTGCAACGCTTTTGCCCTGTAAAAAAGCTTAGACTGGGATCGATGGGAACCCCCACATTTGTCATGGTCAAGAATAGGAAAGTTGCTTTGTGTTGTGACGGTTGCCGAGAGGATTTACTCGCTGATCCAGAACCGCTACTACGCTGGCTCGATGCGCATTTGACGACGGATGCTCCTTAGTTGCGAGGCCATCTATCTATGACCTACTCGCTCATTCTGGCACTTATACGATACCGCATTTGGGTACTTATTTTCGTAGTTGTGTGGGCCGGCACGGGAATAGTTATCGTTTTCAATACGCCTATCGACGCTCTTCCTGATCTCTCCGAAAATCAAGTTATCGTGTACGCCGAATGGCCCAACCACGATCCTCCGGAGATCGAGCAATCTATTACGCGGCCGCTCTCCCAGGCGAT
>JAYTVL010000615.1:0-3192 GCA_043744075.1 Pirellula sp.
GGGTAGCCACGCTTGCCAAAGCGTGGGTGAACTGCGAGAAACGATCTCGCTCCCCACGGTCTCCGCGACCGTGACTACCCTCGGTTATCAACTTGACAATTCACTAGCTAGCGGTTCACCACGCCCTTCGTACCTCAGAGCGTGGCACCCAGTTTATTGGTAGTAACGAAAGCAGAGCCCGGAATGAAGCGTTATAGAGCATTTCTCAAACAAACTTGGTGGCTTTGGTCCCTTTATGTCTTGCTCGCCGCTTCGTTGATTTACTTCGTAGCTCCTATTTTCTGGGCGGTGATTCCGATGATGATCGTGAATTTCTTTTACTTTGCCATTGTACGTTACGACCAAGATGGAAATTTCCTAGGAGCATAAGCCTGGCTTTCCGGAATTTCCTGGCCGTTTGCAGCCAAATATTGAAAGATCTGGTCCAAATCGGGAATGGAAAAGTTGACATTGGGTAGGCATGTACCGTACCTTAGAAGAGTGTGGGGTTCCCCATGACAACTTTTCGCATACCTGCTCCTCTTTCCACTACCAACGAGGTGGTCTCATGCGCCGACACACTCTTCCTAGTCTGCTCGTACAATCGTCCTTTGTGGGTGCCTTTGCACTAACGACCGGGTTTGGCTTGTTTGAAGCGAAAACGATCGCTCAAGCCCCACCCCTCAAGCAAAAGGAGGTCAGGCTCAAGGCGGATAAGGAGATCACGGAAAAAGCCAGTGAAAAAAACAAGGCCAGGAGCGGCAAATCCGAGAAAATGGATTTAGCGCCGCTAGACGAATATTATCGCGACTTTTTGATCCCCCTTTTGACACAGTCTTCACCAGATCTAGTCAATAGGGCACGCAGGGAGATACTTGAGGACATCGATGCGATTGAAAAAAACAAAGAGCTAAACCCTAAGTTCAATGCCAGCTTTATCGCTCAAATGAAAGAGTTGGCTGGTAAGGACAAGGATGGAAAGACATTTGCTCCCCAGACGCGTATCAATGCCGCGATCCTATTGGGCCGTCTAAACAAGGAAGTTACGAACAACCTTACCACGCCAGAACCAAAGGTTCAGGCAAGCCTCCTCGAGTTCATCGAGCAAAAAGATAATGACGGTCTGACCAGTTCCGGTTTGAGCACGCTAGTTCGACATATCAAGTCCGCGACCGTTAACGAAGTTGTCCTCAATAAATTTGTACCGGTTCTGCAATCCCAGCTGACAAGTCCTGCACCGATAAACCGAGATCCAGATGCGCATAACTATCTGACAGAACAAGTCATACTATGCTTGACCGAAATCGCCAAAATCGATCCCGACAAGGGGCCGGGGAAGCTTGCGGCAACCGCGTTGGCCCCAGCCTTGGTCAAAATCATCGATGAACAGAAATCGGAGTGGCTGGTTGAGACGGCGTTGCTCAGCTTCGGCACAATTAAAACCGTGAGCTTGACGCCTGAGGAAGTGATAAACTTAGAGAAGGCAATCGCTAAATTCGTGAAGCAATCGCTGAAGGACTGGAAAAAACGAATTGCGAGTTCATCTGGTTTGATGGGTGGTGGTGGCGGATCGGGCTATCCAGGCGGAGGCATGGACGGAATGTCAAGTTCCGGCGGTTCTGGAAAAAGTGGTATGGGGGGGATGGATGGAGGCGAGGGCGGCTACGGAGCGGCAATGGGTGGAACGAAGCCGAACCCAAAAAAGAATCCTACCGAAGAACAACCCAAGGAAGTTAAGAATGCAAGACGAATAGCGCACCAACGATTTGAACGGATTCACCTTGCATTGAATGGAGCACCCAGAAAACCGACCAGCGCACTGGCGGCTTCCTCAAACGTAGACAAAGCCCTAGTGGCCTTGATTTCCGCAGCAGAAAAGGACAAAGTAACGGGACTTCTGGCCAAAGTTGAGCTGTTTCAGGAAGAACTCAACGACCACAACATTAAAGATCTAACAACCCTTACGATAGCCGTTGCCAAGTCGGTAAAGGAGCTACGAGTTGCGTGTGACCTGATCCTGGGTGAGAAGAAAAGTGCAGTGGTGGATGCGGACGAAGACGATCCTTTATCTCCTTCCGCAACTCGCCCATGAACTTTAGAATCAGTGCATCTGCCATTTGGAAGCACTGAGAGAAAGTTCATGACTCAAGAGTCTGCCTTAGCTGTGACAACACCCCATGCCCTTATCAATGCTCCGCCAATCCCGGATTCATGGAATCATAAGCATTTACTGGGATTGGAGCATTTAACCGCTAGCGAAATCAATTTGATTTTGGATTACGCGGAGGTTTTGCACGCAGCAACTTCAAACGGTCGCAGCAAGCTCGATCTGCTCAAAGGGCGCACGGTCGCTAATCTCTTTTTCGAAAATAGCACTCGAACGAAAAATAGTTTTTCCCTCGCTGCAAAACGACTTGGCGCGGACACGGTTGAGTTTTCTTCGAGTGGCTCTAGTGTTGCCAAGGGCGAAACCTTCATCGATACGGCAAAGACCATTGAGGCCATGCTGGTGGACGCCGTGGTGGTTCGACATAGTTCACCCGGCACGCCGCACATGCTTTCCAATCATTTGGCGTGCAGTGTAATCAACGCCGGGGATGGTCCTCACGAACATCCAACCCAGGGTCTTCTCGATATCTTGACGATTCGCCAACATCGCGGTTCCCTGGCAGGCTTGACCGTTGCTTTGGTCGGCGACATTGCGCATTCCAGAACGGCTAGGTCCAACATTTGGGGGTTGCTTAAGTTGGGGGCAAAGGTCATCGTTTGCGGACCAGCCACTTTGGTTTCGAAACATTGGGAGAAGTTGGGGGTGGAAGTCTCATATAGTCTGGACAAAATCCTACCGCGTTGCGACGTTTTGAACTTATTGAGAATCCAATTCGAGCGGCAAGCGATCCGCCCCTTTCCCTCGGTACACGAATACACTTTGCTGTACGCGATGAATCAAGAGCGCATCCGCCGCAGCAAACCCGAAATACTGATTATGGCACCTGGCCCGATCAATCGTGGAGTGGAACTGACCCCTGAAGTCGCCGATGGTCCACATTCGGTTATCTTGGAACAAGTGACCAACGGCATCTCCATCCGAATGGCAACGCTCTGGCTACTCCTAGGCGGCAAAACTTAACCCGCCCGCCCCCCAACCCACAACCCCCAACCCACAACCCACAACCCTCAACCCTCAACCCTCAACCCTCAACCCTCAACCCT
>JAYTVL010000616.1:0-10902 GCA_043744075.1 Pirellula sp.
GCCCCCGACGGATGCGTTTTGGCGTACTACAAACAATCGGGCGTCCGAACTCCCGTTCCCCTCGGCTTTGCCCACCTCCGGCGGGCAAAGCCGAGGGGACCGGGTCGATTCGCAAGTGCCAGCCGTTAGTACGCCAAAACATGGTTGGTGGGGGACAAGCCCCCGACCAACCTGAAAGGCCAGATCGCAGAGAAGAACAAAACTCGCATCAACGCATTTTTCGCAAACTGCTATATGTCGCACAGTCCAGGCAGAGCCTGCCGAATCGTCAAGCATACGTGTTTCGCTTTCATTGCGAAGCGAGGCAGAGCCTCGGGGGCAGTGCGTTCCCAGGCAGAGCCAGGGAACGAGAAACTTTACTGGTGGCGTTAGCCGAGAAGTGTCTCTTATGCCACTTATTTCCGACGGGGTGCTAAGGTTTTTTTGCATTGACCGGCCCTTCATCAGCATTCTGCCTTGTCGCGTCCTTCGCCTTATTCGACACGGGCTCCAGTTCAATTGAATCCGAGCTCGTCGTCGTGCCAACCGTATATCGTTTACCCATGGCTAATAATGGAAAGCTAAGCGAGCCCTGGTGCATTCCAAATCTCGTTTGCGGATCGCGTGTTACGAGCGCCGCCTTTTGTGCGTCCGTTAGAAGTTCAGTGATCCAACTGGGTCTAATTTCCGGTAGGATCGCCGTGTTATCGAACGTTGCCTCAAGGGAACGGTACCAACGATCCTTCCATTTTTCATTCAAGATCATTTCGATCTGCTCCATTTGGACACCGCTCAGGTTTAACTTTGCCTCCAGCGTATCAAGAATCTTGCTGACCAACGCTTTCTGCCGACATTTCATTCTGTCCGCCAGCTCTGCATCGTAGACACCTAATTGTTCAACGGTCGCGGTGGCTTCCAGCCATGTTCTGACAACTCGCTCGGCTAAGCCATCTAGATCGACAGACCCGTAAACATTTTCTTGCGTACCTTTGATAACCGACGCACTAGTCTTTGCTTTCCATTCGCTTTCGGCCAGATCGACTAACCTCTGCTGCTGATTCTTGTTCAGTCCGCATAGCTCGCCAATGATCGACAGCTCGTTTTGTATGAGCCCGCGAACTTGCTTAAGTATCTGAGTTTTCGAATTCGCAATAGGTCCCTGAAAACCCGGAAAAATCCCGACCATCTGAGGATCCACGAGCAAATCCAAATCCTGGGCTCGAATCGACCCTTGGAATGCGAAAACAAAAACTATCAGCCGCAGTGCGCTAGCACACGGTTTCCTCCACAAAAACCGGACGCTAGTGCGTTCCGGCTGATGCTCTGCGAGACTCCTACCGAGTCGACCACAGGAACTGATCACGGCAATGCCTTGCGCTCGAGTCTCTGAAAATACTCGTCCAGCCCTTGACGATATTCTTCAGGAAAGGTTGTACCTGAGGTGCCAGTGGACTGCTGCACGCCGTGGTCTTCTCGCGTTTCCCTTTCATTGATCCCCGGGCCCAACAGCGCAATTGCTGCGTCCTGTGTATCGCCACCGCCGCCACCGCCTGGATCTGCTCCGCCGCCGCCGCCGCTCTTTGGATTGATGCGTTTACTCTTCAGCAACAGTTCGATGACCTCGGTTTCTGCTGCTACGGCGATCTTGGATGTGTCGGGGCGATCAAGGATTTCTGCTGCATCAACCATCGCATGATCAACTTCATGCATCAATGCGATTTCTTTTCCGAACTCGTTTTGAGCATCCGGCAATTCCTCAATCTTCTCGCGAACCGCCACAATACGCTCCTGAAGGCTAATTTGAGTCGTCGCCAACTCGTCAACCATGTCCAAGTACTTTTCATTCTCGGAAACCGGCTTGGCTTGTTCTGCCACGCGAGTTCGCTCTCGCAAATTGATTTCGGACTCGAGAATTTTCATGACCTCAAGAATAATCGACGGGGGCAGTGAGCTCTTGGATTTGCTACCTTTGCATTCTCCTTTGCAAGCCGGGTCGACAAGGTCTTCGGCCCAACGGTCCATCGTATCCGACCAATACTCTGCTTCTGCGATGGCTATCCCTTGTGATTCCAATATTCGATTGGACAGGATACGGATTCCACCCAGGACATCTTCTTTCTTCATTTCATCTAGCACACTCTGGAATTTGACTAACGGCCTTCGCTCGTGGAACGCTTCCAGGTCATCAATAATTAAGCCTACACTGTTTAAGGCACTTTCTTCTCGTGTCTTTAAGTGATTAATTCGTACTTGCTGATCACTTTTGAGTCGCTTTAGGCTTGATCCGAACGCATCGTTAATCTCTCCAGATGTCGCATCGGCAATCTGCATCTGTTCACGCGATGCAGCTTTTAGTCGTTTGACCAGTGTGCTCCCCTCAAGATTTGCCATCAGGTTATTGAGCTCCTCTGCAACTTTGTCGAATTCAGCAAGCAGCTCCTCCTGTTTGCGTACGGCCTCTTCGACTAGGTTCTCCTCCGCTTCAGGGCTCTCTTCTTCCTCTTCTTCGCCCGGTTTTTTCGGTTGAGGTTTCCCCATCACGGTTGTTGTAGGTAATCGCAATGGCGGCGAGCCAGCCTTTTTTGCCGCTTGGCTAGGATCTTCGGCCGCGATCGGCGGTTGCTGCGACGATTCACGATCTGCGATAGATGGACTTGGAGGTGGTGGCGTTGTTGGGTCTGGCTTAAGCGGGCCGGCTGGATTGCTTGCCGAATCTTTGCTTTGTCCAACCGTCGGTCCCGATTTCGACTTCTGGCCGGAACTTGTCTTGGCAATTCTATTCGCGTCTTTGGCTTGTTTAAGAAGATCGGCTACGGATGGCATGCGATTGGCCGCAATGTCCTTCAGAATTTGGTGCATCTCTGCCCATTTCTCTAGATGTCCAACGCCGATCTCCGCGTTTCGGGCAGCCTGCCTTAGCAAGTCTTCCCCACGCCCTGTCAAATTCTTTAGGCGGCGCCCGTTTGCTTGTTCGGCAGACGCTTGCTGCTCGATCTTGCGACGTGTATCTTCCTGGTTCAGCTCGTCCTCCGACAAGTCTCTTATCTTGCGATTCGTATCGAGCAGTTGAAGTTCTCGGTCGCGAACTTCCAGCGATTCTCGTTGCCATTTGCTCAGTTGCTCAAGTACCCAAACAGCGTGATCGCTCGGCGTTAAGATGTAAAGCAAATGCGGAGTCGAGTATACGCGACCGCGTTCTGGCAAAAAGTCCTCGACGAACATTCGCAGCTCAATCGGCTGTGCTGGAATTTTGAGTATGGTCGCTTGGAAAGTTGCCATGGCATCTAGGGTTTCCGCCATCGGATTTCCAGCTGCAAGCATCTGCTCACCCTGAATGGGATCTTTACCAACGAAACCCTCAGCCGTTCGCCATTCCATACCAAGGTGCTTCACGCCGAAATCATCAACGGAGCGAACAGTGAACTGCAATTGCTCAGAATCTAGGAGGACACGAGCACGCGGCAAACCGTCGGAAAACACTGCGGGCGCCTCGTCGCTTCGCACAGTCACATTGACGGTAAACGGCGACTTTGCACTGAGTCCAAAGGTGTCTGTCCAATTGAAATCAATCTTACGAGACTCCTGCATCAGCTCACGTTGTGGATTGAACGATTGATCTTTTACAACAATCTCGCGGCCGTCAACTTTGGCGGAAGCAAGACTGCGTGTCGCATTTGCTTCAAAGGCCACATGCGAACCGAGAACAACGGACAAGCCGCCGCCTCGAACATCCTTTGTCAGCGTTTGATGTCGCTGCAAGTATTCTGGAAGTTCAACCTGGGCTTGGATGCGCTCTAGTTCCGGACGTAATTTAGGTTCAATCTGCAGGCTAGGTGTAGCGTCGCCGATAGAGAGGGAGAGCGTTCCAGATTCGATCTGAGGCGGAAACTCAAAGGCATATTCCTTATCCTTCAGTTTCGATTCCAACTCAGCTTGATCGCCGATGGAAGCGGTCGCCTTGACTGGGCTCCAGGCGGACCCAGAAGCCAACTTGACGGAAATCGGGAAAGATTCACCATGCGGCACGATCACTTTATTCGGTAATTGTTCGATGGCCGCAAAGGTATAACGTGGAGTGTTTCCTAACGGTGAAGCAAATCGAGTCCAAGCATTAGAAATTGCGGCGGGACACAGAATCCACAAGCCAGCAATGAGCGCAAGCCCTGTAGCCGCCAGCGCCCCCCAAGCTCGATGTCGCGATACGGGCGTCGCTGCCAAAAGATTTCTTTTGGCAGAATCCTCAGCGACTTGATTCAACGCCGCCTTGCAAAGTGCAGGTGATCGCAGCTGTTCCGAGTCGCTTTGAGACAATTCGATCGCGCCAAGTAACGCATCTCCGACGGTTGGCAATCGTTTACCTAAAAGCTTGGCCACCGATTCTGCAGAACGAACTCGAACAACCCATTTCTGAAACCAAAATGGGATCGAAGCAACGCCTGCAGTTGCAATCAACAACACGGATGCCCGAATCCAAGCAGGTGAATCAAAAAATCGATCCAGTGCAAAAACACATAGGACGCCGAAAAAGATCGAAAACAGTGCAATGCCGGTCGCCTCAAGCATCTTGATTGTCCAGACTCTTCTGCGAAATTCAGAGAGTTGGGAAACCAAGGAGGAGGGAATTGCGATGCGGTTCTTTGTCTGGGATATGCTCATATTAGATGGTATCTCGTCGTAGCGACTAATCGGGACTTGATCCAAAGTCCGAACCTAGCCTGACCGTTTGATTTGCTATGTCGCAAAAACAAATTGCCAAGTTTGGACCGAACAGATGAATTCCGTTCAGCCTCTAGTATAGAGGGTACTCATCGCCAAACTCAATAATCTTTCCCAATTCCAAGTCCAGGAACTGAGGTTTTCTCAAAAAAAATCGTACGACTAACCCAAAAACACGGTGAGTGTGACCGGTCGTGTCAAACGCATCGGCGATACATCGATTGTCTCAACCCAAGCAGCTTCTATTACGATATGAGGCTTGCGAAATGGTTGTGGACTTTTAAGACATTCCAGTTCGCACACCAAAGGGGTAAGAAAAATGGCCAAGTTCTATGTTCAAAGCGGTTCGGTTCGAGGGATTGTGGATTGCTATGATTCCGAATGTGCCGCCGTCTGGATTGTGAATCGTGTCATGAATCAGATCGCGCCGATAAGCGACGAGGCCGTTTACGATGGCGACTACCATGCCGACGATGCTGATGTGGGAATGTTCGCGCTGGACGATACGATTCAAATTAACGAACGGGGATTTGATCGCGACGAAAGTGAGGTGATCGACACCCACATGGCGTTTGTCCATTGGCATCAACTCAAACGGGCCATCGAAGCAATTCATCAACAGCTTAGCGACAAATTCGACAACGAGTGATGAAGAGTGCTATTTTGGGCTGAGCCATGGGCTCTAGTCGCGTTACGGTTTCACTGGTAAATACAGTGGTCGCGGCAAGCGCCCGATGGCGCTCACTTTGTGAATTTTGAGCCTCAATGCGCTAGCTCGCTAGCGCGTTGCGGCTCAAAGCGCGTGCCATTAGGCTTATGCTGGGCTGTTAATAAGCGAGTGCGCCATGGTTGCTCCGACTAGGGAGTTGTGATCGGATCGGCTAGCTCGGTATTAATCGATTGAGGTACGACGGGCGTTCCAACGCTAGAGGGATTCATCGGGCCTCGGCTAACTTGATTTCGTGCGATCACTTCCTCCGGATTGTCCCGTGGCGTGAAGTGCCGACCTCGTTGATATGCCGCTTGAAGCATTGCTCCGTCGAGTGCGTCTTCCGACAAGTTTATTTGGTTGTAGGCTAGTAAGGAACCTTTTTCGCGATGGAAATCGCGGAGGGCCAAATTGTAGTCTACTAACGAGCGATAAAAAGCACTGGTACTGGATGCAAGCTGTTGCTGCGCTTGCAAAAGGAAACTGATGTTGTCGACTCCACCTAAGGAGCGTATTTGAAGCGCTTCCACCTGCAGTTTATCCGCTTCGATTCGATTGTAGTTGGTCTGAAGCTGGGTATAACTACGTGAAATCTGGCGCGATGCATTGCTTAAATCGTGTGAAATACGAAGCTGTTGCTCCTTCAGAATCGTCATGTCTTTTGCCAAATTCAACTGAGCATGGCGAACCGCAGCTGAAGCCTGACGCAAGCCCACGGCATAGGACCAATCAAACCCAGCTTGCCACTCCTGATAATTTCCAGTTGAGAAACTTTGCGCGAGGCTCTCCAAATCATTGTTAGGATTGCGAGCGCCAATTAGGTGGTCCCCCAACCCTCGCCAACGATACTGTGTTAGAGCATCCAGTCTTGGTCGTTTGTTTAGCCGAGAAGCGATCAACTCAAGCTCGCGGCGTTTGATCGTCCATTCTTGTCTACGTATTTCGACGCGGCGAGTCAGCGCATCGCAAAGCGCCGCATTCCAGTCGAAAGCAACTTCGGCTTGTAGCGGCTCATCGGACGGCTTGATCAATCGGCCATCGGTTGGAGGCAATCCCATTACATAGCGTAATCGCTGCTCGGCTGCATAGAGACCCGAAGTACCTGCCAAAGCGTCGTTGACTTGCGATTCGAATAAAAAGTAGTTGGACCGCGACTGGCTTTCTGGCGCTTGCTCACCACCCCTACTTCCCACCTTCTTGAGTTGGTCGATACGCTGCCAAAGCTTGAGTGAACTCTCGCGGCCCGCTAGTTGAGTATCAAGCGCACGGTAGGCAAAGTAGAGTTCCCAATAGGCACTCTCGACATCGTTGATCAACCTGAGCACGCCCGCCTCGAAGTCCGCGAGCGAGATGTCGGTGTTGATTCTCGCGATGAGCACTCCGTTGTATTGTCCGGGTACAGTGGTCGGCCCGGCAATTCGATTATAGGTCGTTCCGGATCCTGCCATCAAAGGCTGTCGGTATTCGGCTTCGAGGAAACCCGTAAAATCGCTTCTGAAAAAACGAGTTGGATTATTGTTGTAGTCGTAGACAACATTCGTTCGCAATGCGAACTGTGCACCGGTTGCGGACCGCTTTTGTATCTGGTTAATGTAGCTACCGGTGGTTTGTTGAAAGACGGAAGGTACGAACGCAGCGAAACTATTGTTTTGCGGGCGATCGTTCTTTTGCCAAAACAACTGCGAAGTAACTAGCGCGTCGAAAGCAGCCAGTGCCGCTTGAGTTCCATTTTGAGGGTTAAGATCCGTCAACGCCGGGTCGATTTGGGTCGCTTGACTTTGGGGCGCGGTTACTACCGCCCCACCAAGCGATCGTAATACTTCGCTGCTCGACAAAGAAGCGCGAATAGCTTCCTGTAACGTCAGGTCAAATGTCGGTAGCTCACTCGGATTCTGAATGGACAAGGGCAACGGACTCTGTGCAACCGTGGGAGCGACTAAAACATTGACATCCGGATATTCGATTTGCGTAACAAAATTCTGAAAGTAAGATACTTCCGAACTGTCTCGCCATGCTCGAAAACGCTCCGTGGGTCTGCAGCCGGTCAAACAAGTTGCAGCTATGCATCCACTAACAATCCACTTGCGAAGTTGTCCGCGATTTGTCATGGCAGTCTGAACGATTTCCAAAGAAACTTGAGCGAGTCGCAAGCAGATCCTTCGGAAGTGCATGCAAAACTGTTAAATGAAGCTCGATCCATGCAAGCGTCATGACACAACCTATCGGACTATTGCGCACAATCGCTGCATTGAGCTCTGCATTCGTTGGAGACAATCGCAAGTTAGGCGTCGCAAAACAGGCAATAACGAAACAAGCGTTGCAAGCCATAAGGTTTTACTTACGCACTAGATCAGAAACGCTGATCACACCATAAATGGTGAGGAGCGAGTGTCTACGGTGCCTTGCTCGATTGACCCGAATGGGCAAACTGCATACATTGGGTAGATGGGTTGAGCCTGTGGCACTAGCCGAGCCACGCCGCAGGAAATCGGCTAGCGCCTCAGGCTCAGTTCCACGCTAGTGCTTCCCGACATCATGCGGAGCGTGATGGGTACGTACTCATCACGCTCCGCGTGATGGTGACGAGCATCGCAACCCGAAAATTAATTAAGGATGACCAAATCGAGAATGCGTCCATGATTATAAAGAAGTCTGCGGACGGTTTTCGAGTTACGGTCCCTTGCAAAGTGAATTTGTTCCTGGAAGTTCTAGGCAAAAGGGATGACGGCTATCATTCCTTGGATACTTTGATGATGGCTGTTTCTTTGGTGGATGAGTTGGAGATTACCCAGCGAATGGATGACCGACTCGAGCTGTTGATTGAGTTTCCAAACGGAATGGGACATCCGCTCGACGATGACGATCAAGCGTGGAGTATTCCCTCGGATCAAAGTAACTTGGTTGTACGTGCGTTGGATCGTTTGCGATGGAAGTTAGACAAGGGTAGCTCAGGTGCAAATGTCCGGTTGATCAAAAGTATTCCAGCCATGGCAGGTCTAGGAGGCGGAAGCGCCGATGCAGCGGCTGCCTTGGTCCTAGGGCTACTACTGTGGGGCACAAATAACGACTTCCGCTTCGTAAGTGAGATTGCTAGCGAACTTGGTAGCGACATCAATTTTTTCCTAGAAGGACAACGCAATGGATTCTGGCTAGCGAGGTGCACAGGCCGGGGCGAAACAATTGAACCCTTAGAGTGTTTGAGACCAATTCACTTCGTTATTGTGCAGCCACCGAGAGGGTGTGGGACAAGGGAAGTTTTTGCCGCATTAAGACAAGAATCCTTGTTTAGGCAGCGGCAACTTCCTGAAACTCTCTTGAAGGGCCTCAAAGAGGGGGATGTTAAAACCGTAGGAGGGGGTATGTTTAATAGGCTTGAAAATGCCGCGATGCGGACTACCGATTGGATTGACAGGTCGAGAAGGCAGATCGATCGGTACGACCATCATGGTCAATGCATGACAGGAAGCGGATCGGCTAGATTTTGTTTGTGCAAGACGAGCGAACAAGCCGAGAAGATAGTTAGTGAGTTGCGGACCATCGGAGGGATGCGAGCTTATTACGCACAGTCGTGGCAGTCATCTGAGATCGAAGAACAGCTCAAGGAAATTCGAAACGAACTGTGAGTTGAAAAACTCATGACGAAAGGGAGTGCAATCAACGCCATGGAAATCACCGAGGTTCGCATAAAATTGATGGAAGAATCTGAAGATCGTCTTCGGGCTTTCTGTTCCATTACAATTGACCATTCGTTCGTTATTCGAGATTTGAAGATCATTGAGGGGGTTAACGGACCATTCGTCGCAATGCCGAGCCGAAAAATGTCGGCTCGCTGCGGAAAATGTGGAAATAAGAACCATTTGCGGAGCAGCTATTGCAATCAATGCGGAACACGATTGCGGGGCCCGCAGGATGTTCGCGACGTCGAGGGAGGCGGCGGATCGAATAAGATGTATGCAGATATCGCCCATCCCATCAATCAGGCTTGCAGGGATTTGATCCAAAATTCTGTGATTCGCGAGTATTTAGTTGAATTGGACAGAGCCAAACAACCAGACTATAAATCAAGGTATGATGATGAGTACGTCGAATCGACGCATTCAGAAATTCAGTCCAATACCCAAGCCGCTTCAGCCGAATCGTCATCCGTTCCAAAGCCACACTTCTTGGATGCTGATAAGAAAAACAGCGCCAACGCCAGTAGCCCCCCGGACAAACGAAATTTTGGTGATGGCGTTTTCTAAGCCCCTTCCAAAATGCATGTAGTTTCAACAAGTTCGCTTCGATACTTTTCGTGTACGTTTGCGATTCTCTGTTTGCTGTTAGCCGTTCTTTCTCCGAATGGCTGGTGTGAAGATCCGCAAGGGATGGTTCTCATCCCTGCCGGTGAGTACGTCATGGGAGGGCCATCGCCCGATGCGATCCGAGAAGTTCGACAAACTAACCAAGCAAATAGGCCTTGCTGCACTGGCTTGATCAAGGGATTCGAGGACTGCATGCCTAAGCACCGAGTTAAAATCAGCTCGTTCTGGATGGATAAAACCGAAGTTACGAACCGAGAGTATGCCAAGTTCGTGGAAGCGACAAGATACAAAACAATTGCCGAACGCGAACTGGATCCTGCGAATTTTCCTCAAGTGCCAAGAGATCAATTGAAGCCCGGTTCAGTGGTTTTTACGCCACCTAAGAAAGCTGTCTCGCTCTTGAACTTCATGGAGTGGTGGAGCTATGTTCCAGGAGCATGTTGGAATCATCCGGAGGGACCGAAAAGTACGATTGCAGACCGCATGGACTACCCCGTTGTCCATCTTGCTTATCCCGATGCGGAGGCTTATGCGAAATGGGCAGGCAAACGATTGCCTTCGGAAGCGGAATGGGAATGGGCAGCGCGTGGTGGACTTGAGGAACAAGCTTATCCTTGGGGCAACCAACTGCTTGTCGAGGGCAAATGGCAGTGCAACGCTTATCAAGGGGAGTTCCCACACTTAGACATGGGCGACGACAGGTTCAAAGGAATGGCCCCAGTCGGACAGTTCAAAGCGAATAAATATGGTCTTTTGGACATGTCAGGCAACGTCTGGGAATGGTGTAATGATTTCTACCATCCCGACACTTATCGCAACCGCAAAGAACTTGGGAAGGTTGTGGAGAATCCCAAGGGCCCAATCAGCAGTTGGGACCCGGAAGAACCTGGCATCGTCAAACGCGTGCACCGAGGAGGGTCCTTCCTTTGCAGCAGCGAATACTGCGCCCGCTATATGATCGGCACGCGAGGAAAAGGGGACATTGAAACCGGTGCCTCACACGTTGGCTTTCGCTGCATCAAAGATCTCCAGTAACATTGTAAAGCAGCTGTCCTGAGGGGTGGCACGTCCTGAGGTACGTTCGGGCGTGTGAGTCGCTAGAAGAAAGTACCCGTCACACTCCGTGTGACGTTGCCTCAAAAACCAAAGGTTTTTGAACTGCGGACGTCACACGGAGTGTGACGGGTACTATAAAAT
>JAYTVL010000617.1:0-10901 GCA_043744075.1 Pirellula sp.
CACGACTAACGCCGCCGTTTGGTATTCATCCCGTCCCGGGAGCAAACAACGTGAACTATGACGCAACTTTTTACAACATCGTTTATCACGTCAGCACAAGACTACGGGATTTAAACCCTCATCTTTACCCACATTTCGAGTCCCTATCGTACTCGTACTCAATGAAATGGTACTCGTACTCGTACTCGCACCTAGCAGACTTGCCACCAACAGCATCGGAACCGGAAACGCCACCGACCGAGCCCGCAAAGGAAAACCCTGGCGATCCGAAGGCCAATGAGCCGTAGGCGCTAGTCTCGGTTGAGAATTCTAAATCTCTCGCGTGCTCTTTTTCTTTAAGAAGCTTCTTAAAGTTCTTGGTCTCTGACTGGGCAGCGGTTCCTACCTAGAGCCTAAACCGCGACAGCCTCCAGCCTAGCTCGGCACCTAAAAGAAAAAATTCTTGGGGCACACTCAATCGAAGTACTGCTTTCGGGTTCATTGGTTATAATAACTTCATGACATCAGCAACCGCACTACATCAACTGTTCGATTCCGTAGGCAATTGCCTTTCATTGGATGCGGCATTCAAGCTGCGCGCGTTGAGAATAACGGATGAACTTCAGGATCAGCTTGACACATGGGCAACGCAGAACTCTGCAGGTGATCTAAATGCTGACGATCGTCAGCAATACGAAGCAATTTTACGTGCGCTGAACTTCGTGGCAGTGCTTCAAGCGAAAGCCAGACTGATCTCGGAAGAATCAACGGGCACATGAAGAACGCGGGGACCGTGCGGCGGCTTGTACGTCAGCGAGCGTCAGACAGTTGTAATTATTGCGGACTCGCCCAATCGAGCTTCCCCATAGTCGCTTTCCACGTTGAACACGTTGTCGCCAAGAAACATCAAGGCTCGGATGAATTGGGAAATCTGTGCCTGTCGTGTCACTGGTCCAATCTATTCAAGGGGCCCAATCTGTCGACGATAGTGGATAGCGAGTTGGCGCGTCTGTTCAATCCAAGAACGGATACATGGCCGGAACACTTCTCGTTAGACGACGGACGGATTAACGGCCTCACAACAATTGGCACGGCGACCGTCCGGCTTCTGAACATGAATGACCCGGATAGAGTCGAACTGAGACGACTGACGACTTAAACCGAAATTCTTTGGCATTCTATTGCCAGCGGCGTAGCGGCGCGTTCTCGGTGCACCGTACAATCTACATCTATGGTTGCACTTGCCCCGAACACTTCCGAAACAAGCACTTGGGATATCCTCGATGGATTCCCAAAACTGCACTCGAGCGCACGCGCTGGCTGCCTGCTTCATGGAGCAGATTTTAGCTTTTCCAAAAGATAGGACTGTACGGTTGTATGCTTTGCGTCGGCAGCTTCTGGATAGTATAGTTCGCAAGAGATGCCGTTTGCTTTGCAATGCTCTTGCAACTTCACGCCAAAGTTGGAGGTGTGCGTCGGATCCTTCTGCTCCTGACCAAGAGCTGGCGGCGCGGAGTAAAAAAGGTAGGTTGGCGGGTCATCGGACGTGACCAAGGCATAAGGTGAATACTCCGCAATCCAGGGCAAGATCGTGTCACGCTTCGACAAGAATTCGTTGAACGGAGAAATTTTCTTGGCAGGGTCGCCAGCAAAACCAAAGGCATGGCCACCATAGGTACTATTGGGTGTCCATTCCTTCATCTGCTTAGGATCGAGCGTGGTCTGTGCACCAGTGACGGCAGCGCACAGCAGACGGGTTGATTCGCGAGCGATTGGATCATTGCTTTTAGGATCAGCCAAGTCTGGATGGAAGGCCAGCCAGAGTGAGGAACACGCACCCGCAGAACCACCGCTAGCTGCGATCCGTTTTTTGTCTATGTTCCATTCCGAGGCCTTGCTTCTGACAAATTGCAGCGCGCGGGCCGCGTCGCTCAGCGGGCCTTTTACTGGCGGTGTCACTCCGTCGGCAGTCGCTTCTGCAATGAAGCGATACTCGACCGAAGCAACAGAGATCTTTTCCTTGAGCATCGTTGGAAGCATTGCTGTCACACCACTCAAACGCCCGCCCCCTTGCCAACCGCCACCATGGATAAAAAACAACAGCGGAGTCGGTTTGTCAGATTCCGCTTTCCAAAAGTGAAGAATTTGTTTCGCATGCGTTCCGTAGGCCACATCATAATGAGTAGGATTCGGAATCGCGGCTTCTTTAGCAGCACGATTTGCTTCTTCAGTTCCAATTTCACGCACAAAAATATTTCGCCATCGAATCTCGCCGCCATGAGTCTGAAGCAAGATCGGTCCTTTGGCTGGAAGCGGCTTCGTGCGGTCCGGATAATTCTCTAAAGGGACGCCATCAACGACCAATCGAGTGTTCAGAGTTACCCAGGTTCGAGCACCAATTTGACGTATCTTGAGAGTGTTCCATTCGCCAAACGGCTTGTCCGCAACCATGATCGGGTCGCGGCCGAGCGTATTTGGTGTGTTGTTGAACAATCCACCGGAGCCTTGATGAGGTTTTCGATTAGGATTCTTCGGATCAAAGACCTGAGTCTTATCCCAGATCTGAACTTGAGGTGTACCTCGAAGATAAATGCCGCTGTCTGCCTTGGCTACCGTCTTGTACTCGATCAGCAATTCGATGTCTCCGAACTCCTCTTCGGTAGTTGCGTAAGGCCCTGTACCAATATTGACGAGCTCACCATCCTCGACCCGCCAATGATTCGCAAAATCCGCACGCTGCTTTTTGAGGTTCGCCTCCTTCTTTTCGTCAGGTAGTTTAGCTGAATCATGCGGATTCCATCCGTACCAACCTGTAAGATCTTTGCCGTTGAAAACTGTGCGAAAGCCCTCCGGTGGTTTAGGCTCAGCCGCTTGTACTTGGAGTTGGGAAAAAGCCAATACGACGATGAGTGAGTTTAATTTGAGCATTGTGTCTCCGAAAGTTTGATGAGTTGTTTTTAAAATGTGATTCAGATTTGGGCCTATCATTGCAGGATATTGTTAACAGGCTGGAAGCCTATTCTACGTCAGGATCTCTTCGATTGCCTTTCCGTGATCGATGTCCAGTCGTTTGCGGCCTGGTATTTCAAGTTTTCGAGAATCGAGACCCATCTGTTTGAGAATCGTTGCGTGAATGTCGGTGACGTAATGCCGGTTTTCAACGGCATGGAATCCGATCTCGTCCGTTGCACCATGTACAATTCCTCCTTTGACTCCACCCCCTGCCATCCATACTGAGAAGCCGTAAATATGATGGTCTCGACCATCGGAGCCTTGCGTGCCTGGCGTTCGCCCAAACTCACTCGCAAACACAACTAGAGTTGAATCGAGTAAGCCTCTCTGTTTGAGATCCTTGAGGAGTCCACCAATTGGTTTGTCCACTGCTCTAAAATTCTTTTCATGATTGGCTTTGAGACCACTGTGGGCATCCCATGCGCCTGCCCCCCCTGCGCCATGTTGCACTTGAATGAATCGCACGCCTCGTTCGACAAGTCGACGTGTTGCCAGCATTTGCATGCCGAACTCCTTCGTCTCCGGATCATTCAGTCCGTACATTTCGTGAGTCGATTCAGACTCGGACTGAAAATCCAATGAATCGGGTACAGACGCTTGCATGCGAAATGCCAACTCATAAGCCTTAATTCGCGCCTCCATGGCGTGGTCATTCGGATACACGTCCGAACGTAATCTATTCAGACCATGCACTAATTCAAAACCGAGTTTCTGTTCGGTCTCACTGATAGCGATATCCGGTTTGCCGAAGTCGAGCGGGTTCTTTGGGTCAACGCGGATCGGAACTGCGTCGTGAGCGGGACCAAGGTAATGACCATCCTTGATGTTCCAGTATTCACGCTTGCCCATCGAGATGAACTGAGGCAGATTGTCGTTTAGCGAACCAAGTCCGTAGTGAACCCAAGCACCCAGTGTAGGATACTCTCCGTCAAGCATATGCCTACCTGAGTGGAACTGAGTCTGAGCCCCATGATTATCATCCGTAGTCCACATCGATCGGATTACCGCAATGTCATCTGCGCAACTTCCGATTTGCGGTACCCAGTCGCTCATCTCAATGCCGGATTGTCCATATTTTCGATACCCAATTTGCAAAGGATAGAGCTTGTTGCGTTGTTGACCATTCGCATCATTGATGACGGTCACGCGAGCTAGCTTTAATTTGTCGGGATTCTGTACGTCTGCAAACGGCGTTTCGTTAATGGACTTGCCAGCGTACTTCGTCAGTTCAGGTTTTGGATCGAACGATTCCGCTTGTGACACGCCGCCATTCATAAAAAGCCAAATAACACTATTTGCCTTTGGCGGAAAGTGAGGTTGGCCATTCGGTAGTTGCCCGTCCGTAGCGTCATTTGCTCGTATAATTCCGTCGCGAGCGAGCATTGCACTCAAGGCCAAGCCAGAGAAACTCGATCCGAAACCGTTCAAGAACGCTCGTCGCGTCGGACGACATTCGCATCGATGATTGGATGGATAAAAACTCATGTTGAACCAATGTCCTTATCGAATCGTGATGAAGTCATTGTGGTTGATCAGGCCACGAACTAGGCCTATTCGAGATTGGCTTGCCGAATGATCGGAAGTCAAATCACCGGGAAACTCTTTCATTTTGGCCATCATTGTTTCGATCCATTCTTGCTCGGCCCTCGTAGGTTCGTCGGCCAAGATGGTTACAAAAGCAAGGCGAGCGAACTCGTGATCGCTCGCATTTGGGTTCGACTCCTGAAGTCTTAGAGCAATTCGATTCACCATTTCCATGGCAAGCTTGCTGTTTTCCAAAGCCAAGGCCTGTTGGGGAACAATGCTTTCGCCACGACGATAGCAATCTAGAACATTTGCATCGTCAAAGACCGAGAGCAGTTTATTGTGCTCGTTGTGTGAATGGACGAAATATAAACTTCGGCGACGCGATTTCTCGTCCGTGGCCGGGATGGATGGACCGCCCAATTGAATATCGAGTTCGCCAGCCAAAGAGATTAAACTGTCTCGAATCAATTGCGACTCCATTCGCGTCGAATTCATTCGCCAGTAGTATTGGTTTTCGGGATCGATTGCTAGGTTTTGAAATGCGAGAGCATTCGATGACGTTCGCCTATATGCATCCGAGGATACGATGATCCGATGGATATGTTTCATGCTCCAGTTGTGGTCCATGAGTTCGACCGCCAACCAATCGAGTAGTTTTTGGTTCGAAGGTGGCGTACCTTTGCGACCAAAGTCGAAAACTGTCGGAACGAGGGGACGACCAAAATGCCGAGACCAGATGTGATTGATGGCAACTCTTGCGGTTAATGGGTTGCGACGATCGGTTAGCCATTTGGCGAACGCTGTTCGGCGACCTGTGCTGGTCCGGGGGAAGGGTTTTTTTCTTGAGTCTTCGGTTTCCAAATTCGATTCGGCGGCTTTGTCCGCGCCCCTCATCGTCACGTACGTTTCACTCGGTTCATCTATCTGCTTTTGTGCTTTTTCGAAAGCGGTACGGGCCGCTGCGAACTTCTTTTCGCTGACAACCTTCGTGTCCGGTTTAGACTTTAGCAATGCCAACTCAGCACGGCAAAGTTCCTCGTCCGCTTTGCCAAGCGACACGTTGCGTTCCGCTTGTGAAGCAAGTCCAGCCAATCGACTGATTTCATCGCCAGAGACTTCGCTATTTTTCGCTCTGTCGGTTGCGAATCGCAAAGGAACAGCTTCCAACTCCAACTCCCATTTCCGAAGCGCCTTCTCTGCGATGGCCAGTTCGAGCGTAGCTTGGTCGGCAGATATTTTGCTTTCTGGTTTTTGGGAACTCGATGCAATTTCATCGACTGACTTGGAATTCGCAAACTGACTTTGTGCAGCGGCCATGGCTTGCTTGGCGGCGTTCACTTTAGTTTGAATGTCGCTAAGATAAGTTTCGGCCACATAATCTCGCAAAGCAGGATCGTATGCTTCGCAAGGTAGCGAAATGGGTTCTATCTGAAATGGTTCGAGTCGTAGGAATTCGGGAACCGATGGTTTCATGGTTCGCAACTTATCAGGAGTGCGATCGTCACCGCGGATGTGGACGTAAGTTGGCGAATCGAGGTTGCAATCGAAAGCACGCGGGATGCCATCTTTTTGAAACTCGGCTATTCCCGGCACCATTTCAAGCCGAACCTGATACGGTTCAAAAATTGCGCGCAGTCGATAGTAATCTTCTTGCGTGATCGGGTCATATTTATGGTCGTGACACTTGCAGCAATTGAATGTTATACCAAGCATAGCCTTTGAAGTATGCTCAATAGTTTCATCGAGCCAACTCGTTCGATTGAACTTGAAATACTGTCTGGCGAGGAAACCGGATGCGCGAAGACGCTTTAGATCGTTTGGGTGAAGTTCATCTGTTGCAAGCATGTCCGAAAGCATCTGGTCATAGCCTTCGTCATCGTTGAGCGATTCGACGATCCAGTCCCGCCAATGCCACATATGTTTCTGCGAGTTGCGAACTTCCTCGCCCAGTCCCCACCAATCGCTATATCGCCAAATATCCATCCAGTGACGTCCCCAGCGTTCGCCATATTGATTGCTATTCAACAATTCGTCGACGACGCGGTTTCGGGAAAGTTCAGAATGGTCCGAGACGAATGCATCAAGTTGAGTCTTAAGTGGTGGAAGTCCGACGAGATCTAGATAGACTCTTCGTAGCCAGACCATGGGCTCTGCGTTAGGTTGAGGTGTTAGGCCCTTGGCTGCGTACTGCTCGGCAATGAAGGCATCGATTGGATTCAATTGACGTATTGAATGATCAAGCAATGGAACAGCTGCTCGTGTTGGCGCGCGAAAAGCCCAATGATCCTTTGGAGCCCGTTCAGGCAGTTCGACATGTGGGGATTTGGCGCCATCGCTTATCCAAGACTTGATCGCATCGATTTGTGCGGGCTGGAGCGGCTCACCTTCGGGTGGCATCCGCATGGATTCGTCGTGAGCTGTAACACGCTGGACAAGTAAACTCTTGGATACCTCTCCCGGTAGAATTGCGTGTCCGCTCTCCCCACCGGTGCGCAAGGATATGGCTGTGTCCAGTCGCAGGTTTGCTTCTTGTTTGAGAGCGCCATGACAGGCAAAGCAACGGGCTTGCAAAACGGGTTTCACCGACTTGAGATAGAGCTCGTGCTCCTCAGCCAATATTGGGGTTCTTGTGAACAACGCAAAATACAAGAGCACGACAAACCAAAGAGCGCGACGTCGGCTGTGTTGGGCCGAATGCGTTATCCACTGAAACAGCGTTAGAAGGAAACTTTGCATCGAGTGACGTCGGTCGAGGGGAAAACAGGCGGGGAGAGAATGCGAAGGAGCGGATTCATTGGCAATCCTAATCCATCATCATATCTGGATGGGCTGCATTTCCACAACGCAGAGAAGGAAGACTTTGCCCGATTTACGCAGTTTTCTATTAATGGCAGTGTCGCTCCGCGACACTACATTGCCGAGTCGCGGAGCGACGTCGGCTACATGTTATGAAAACATACTACGTCACGTGCGCTTACCACCAGAATTCCGTACGCACGTACCGCGAGGCTTTTGTGAGCAAAACATTGCCGAAAGTACTCCATCCGCGATCGACTCGACCAAATCCGGTCATACCGGACTTTAGTTTGCCTTCAGCGCAATCCACACGGCAATGCACAACTACAGTTTGACGATTCGCCGGTTGTTGGGATGCGACGAAATCTTTCGGTTGTGCTGCAGCTGGAGAAATGCGTTCCACACTGCCCAAGAATGTTTCAAATGGCAATGCCCTGGCTTTGAAGTAGACCGGCTGACCTGTCGCAACCGACATCGCATCGTCTTCCGCTACAAATATTTCAACGCGAGGCACGCCGGGTCGTTCTATCTGACAAAGTAGGATTCCTTGGGTGTTAAATCGCCCGACACTTTCTCGAAGACGCGGCGCGGACACATAACCGTCAGTTGGTGCAACAACGATCAAACGCGAACGCTGGTTTTTCAGGAACTCCAGTTCTTCTATTAAACGTTCTCGTCTCGCTTCTTCGGCTGTGATATCCTCTGGCCGCGAACCAAGTTTCAGCAGCTTAAGCTTGCCATCTGCGTCTGCGAGTTCCTGCTCTCGACGCGAGAGTTCGGCGATTGCAATGCGAATGCCCTCGGTTGCCCGGCCTGATTGTTCGGACTTCACTTCCAAGAGACGGTCCTTCAAAACATCCAGTTGTGCTTTTTCTCGCTGCAATTGGACATTGGCTAATGCGCCTAATTTGTTGAGATGCTGCGACTGCACGTAGGCGGATTGCGCATAGTCCAATTGAGTCTGAGTCTGAGATACACGGTGTTCTAGAGCCTTCAGATGATGATTCAATGCCGAGCTGGTTGTCTCTACTTCCAAGCGTCCTAATTCACGCCAAGCTTTCATGCGATTAACTCGAGATTCCTGATCGGCGACCTCCTCGGCACGTGGGCCCACTTTCAGCCGCGCCAAATTCGCTTCCGACTCCTTCAATTCAGCTTCCTTCGTTTCGAGATGGCTAATTAGGTCGGGTGCTTGCAGCTCGACTAGTGCTTGGCCTTCGCTTACTAGACTACCGTCTTCTACAAGTACGCGAGAGATAAAACTATTGAGTGGAACAGGCACATCGACGCGTTCACCCGGCCTTACCTCAAAATCGCCCACTGTGTAGTGTGGCGTCGGGATAAAGTACAACGATGCCGAAGCCACGGCAATTCCCACAATCCATGCCGTTGTTCTAAAGGTTCGCGATCGAATCATGTTCATAAACTCTAAGCCAAGAAAACCTCGGAAAACACGACGAAGTGCGTAAGTGAGCAAAAGTCCACCAAAAAGAAAACCTATCATGCCAAACTGCTTGCCCGCATACCTCATGATATTAATCAGTACCAAATTCAAAAACGCGATAGAAAACCACCAACTTACAAGTCCGTAAAAGAAAAGCACCTTTCCTTGCGGAATATTCCCAGGGTGTGGGGCTCCCCACAACAACCAGTTTAGGTATTTCATCCATCGGGAACGCCCTCGAGAATACAAATTCGGTATTCGGAGGAAATCGCTCAATAGGTAATACCCATCCAATCGAAGCAAGGGGTTGAAATTGATCAAGCCGCGTGTACCGCACGTCGTCAGCACGACAAAGCTCAGATAGTTGGGCAAAGTCCCAGGCAGGCTGATTCGCCATGCAAAGACGGCTAAACACCAAAGGCATAAATCCATATAGCCTCCGGCCGCAGTTATCAACATCCGCTTTCTGCGATCCGCTAATAGCCAAGCATCCGAAACGTTGACATACAGGCACGGCATTAGCATTAATATTAGAACACCTGCTTCGCGAACCTCACCGCCGAAACGCTTGCAAGTTGCTCCGTGCGCAAGCTCATGTAAGACGGTAACGACCACGGTAGTGATCCCCAACAGAACAAGTGTTTCCCATCGCAATGCAGCATGGAATGACGTCGCAAGCTCGGCTCGCATGCCTAGCATGATTGTGAGTGCAATCGACATGCAAAACAACGAAATCACAAGAAAGGATCTTGTCCAGATCCAAGGCAAGAATCGAACGACCACCGATAAATGTTTGTCTGGGTTTACGAGTGGCACACGATAAAAAAAGATCGAACCGCTCGGCTTGCGATTTTCTGAAACCGAGTCATTTTCAGGATTATCCTCGTCTTGTTCGTCTTCGTCTTTGCGACTCGCGCTATCGGTTGCACTCCACCGCAATGAATTCGGTACCAGCCCCCGCCGTGTGATAGACTGCAAAAAATCATCCAAATCTTTCCATTGCAATTCCTCCCCAAATTGCGATTGAAAGGCCTGTTGCAGCTGAAGAAATGTACATGGGCCACTTAAAGATTTTAATAGAAAGAACTCCTGCAGCCCTGCCTGGAAATAGCTGGCGTTTCGAGAGTTTTTGATTACGAACTCATTCGAACCGAGATCGCACAATAAAATCCATGGATTCAACTGCGGCAATAAATCTTGTGGCTCTACAGAATTTCCAAGTGATTCAGGAACCGTCGATGTAGTCATCAAGTCTCTATGCTTTAACCGAAGGAGTGCACTCCCAATGATCGTTCGGCGTCTGGGCAACCATCGGTGCACGGACGGTAATTTGACGGCTCTCCTCTTCCGTTAACACATGTACATAGAACGGAATGTTTAATTCGATTGTTCTCGCCGCACGGTGGTGCCCGTCAATAAGAACTGTACCATGCAAAAGGGCTCCATCTTGTTCAGGGTACCAATAGTGAGCCACGATCCCTGGAAACCGGGTGTCCACATGTGCAACATGTTGCGAGCAAATGCAACTCCATTCCACAGCGTATTTGACATCCTCCGGTTCCAATTCAACAGGCTCTCGCCCGTCAGCAACGAGCGTACGCGCTAAGTCCACATCGAATTTGAACAGGTCGAACAACATCCGATATGATTCAGGTCCATCCTTGCAATTTGGACATTCTTCTTCCGAGTTTTTTTTGGATTTCCCCATTCAACTTCTCCTGTTCCTTAATTGTGAAGTGATCAGCGCATACAACAAGGGAAATGAATCCAATTGTCAAAAAATCGGACACTTCTCGGCTAACGCCACCAGTAAAGTTTCTCGTTCCCGGGCTCTGCCTGGGCTGTGCGACAAATAGCAGTTTCGATATTTCTTTGTGAATTATGTCGAGTCTCTTTTGTTCCGAAAAACAATAGACTTAGACCATATCGCTAGCCCATCCGTTCGGGGCTTGTCCCCGACGGATGCGTTTTGGTGTACTACATACAATTGGGCGTCCGAACTCCCGTTCTCCTCAGCTTTGCCCGCCGGAGGCGGGCAAAGCCGAGGAGAACGGGTCGATTCGCGAGTGCCAACCGTTAGTACGCCAAAACAAGGTTGGTGGGGGACAAGCCCCCGACCAACCTGAAAGGCCAGATCGCAGAA
>JAYTVL010000618.1:0-41764 GCA_043744075.1 Pirellula sp.
GAATTTGTCAAGCAATATCAGCCGCAGGGCGCTAGCCCACGGTTTACGGCAAAGAACCGGACGCTAGCGCGTTCCGGCTAATTAAATCAACAGCCCGCATGCCCAGGTGGTCGCACATTTGGTAACCAGCCAACGCCTTGATGGACCACCCGACCGATGAGTGAGAGCCTTAGCGAGATGCATCGCGTGCTGAAGCCCTGCGGAGTGATCGGAGTCAGCAGTCCCGATTGGTCAAACATCTGCTTCAGCAATGCGAATGTACAGATGGAGGGGAAATCTTTGTATGAAATGTCCGGCTAGGGACAGCCGGACCTACGTAATGCCCATTCCGCCGCCGCCGGGGGTCTCGATCAAGATGCTGTCCATTGCGTTGATTGAAAGTTGCACAGAACTGCCCAATCGCACCCGTTCGCCGTCGCTTCGGACAAGCCAATTTTCACCTGGCTTTCCGTCTTTCCCTCCACAAAGTCCAAACGGGGCTGCGTTGCGCCGACTTGTAATTAAGGACACTTCCAAAGGTTTCAAAGCTAGCACTTGGCGGATGATGCCATTTCCCCCTGCGTTTTCCCCAGTCCCCCCGCTCCCTTTGCGAATCTCAAAGCGAATGAGACGAACTGGATAGCGCTTTTCAAGTAACTCGACGTCCGTTAATCGCGTATTGGTCATATGCGAATGGACGGCGTCTTCACCCGACTCACTCGGCGTTGCACCAGTGCCGCCACCGATCGTCTCGTAGTATCCGAAACCAGCATCACCAAAAAGAAAATTGTTCATTGTGCCTTGGCTGGCAGCCGCCAAGCCGAGCGCTCCTAGCAAACAGTCGACGATGCGTTGGCTTGTTTCGACATTTCCGCCTGCAACAGCCGGCCAGTCGTCGCGATTGCCTATGCATTTGGGATTGAGAATTCCCTCGGGGATGACCAACTCTACGCATCGCATCACACCAGAATTGAGTGGAAGCGAATCAGCAACTGCACAGCGGATCACATACATGACCGCTGCCGAAACGATGGCAGGATTCGCGTTGAGATTCCCTTTGGATATTGGGCCTGTGCCGGAAAAATCAATTCGAAGACTCGGACGATCCGCGGAATCGGTCGAGCGTTGAATAAGGACGCAAATTCGAGTGCCATCGTCCATTTCGTCACTAAAACAGCGAGGATCACTTGGCAACGTTTTTATCCATGCACGTGTCCTCGCCTCGGATGCTTCTTGGATATGTTCAAGGTAACGTCTGACCAAGTCTACGCCATAGATCTCCGCTAATTCCTGCATGGACTGTACTCCACGTTGATTTGCCGCTTGCTGTGCGGATAGATCAGCCATGTTTTCCGATACGGATCTAGAAGGATACTTTGCGTTTCGGAGCAGTTCTTCAACCTCGATGGATCTATCGTCTCCGCGTTGGACCAAGTGCATTGGGGGAATGACAACCCCTTCGTCTCCGAGTCGCGTCGACGTCGGTGCCATCGATCCTGGTGAAATGCCACCGATTTCAGCGTGGTGTGCACGGCATGCAACAAAATAGTCAGGCCTCTTCTCAATAGGACAATTGATTGCGATTGAGTTTGTACGATGGCCTTCGTGCACAAAAACTGGGGTTACAACCGTGATGTCGGGCAAATGTGAACCACCCTGGTACGGATCGTTTGTCACGAAGCAATCGCCGGGCTTCATCACAGGAAACAATTGGAGCAGGCACCAAATCGTTTGGCTCATAGCCCCTAGATGAACTGGAACATGCGGCGCGTTGGCAATCAAATCGCCATTTGACGCAAAAACAGCACAACTGAAGTCACGGCGGTCCTTGACGTTGACGCTCAGTGCCGTTTGCTCCAAGACAATTCCCATTTGGTCTGCGATGGCCGCGATGCGCTGCGCCAAAACTTCACGAATAACTGGATCGACCAGCACATCTGCTGTGTCAACACTCTCGTTTGCAACTGCATTAGCGGAATCAAATGATTTACGTATCGACAGTGTTTTGTCAGACAAGACTGTCGCTGTCCATGACGATGGTATCGCAGTTGTGCTACCGCTCGACACGATTAATGCTGGACCATCGACCGATTGGCCAGGCAGTAAATGTTCCCGAACGAATACAAGGTTTTGGGAAGACCGAATTGGCGGTGCAGGTGTAGAGGGTGCCTCGACCGATTCAATCCGAAGTAGTTGATTCTGTGATATTTGGCTGAACTCTCCTTTGAGCGAAACTACTTCGATGGGTTTGCTAGGAGATTTGTAGCCATAGCGTTTTAAATGAAGCTCGCTAAATCTCGAAGCGCAAACAGATGAAAAGTCGTCAACTGCACAATTGCGTAAATCCTCGATGTTGGCCATGATTGCACCGTCGGTCCCTGCATACCTCAATTCGATTTCGAACAATGCAATCAGTTGTTCAGCCGGTATTCCTTCTTCGATAAATTCGTTTGTTGCCGATCGCCATAAATTGGCTTGCAGAGTTGAAATCGCGGTCGACTCGATGTCATCGAGCATACGATAAACAGGCTGCGAAAGTGTTCGTTTGATCGACGCGATTCCCATCCCTAATGCACTCAGCAAGCCAGCTTGCGGAGGGTCGACTACATGGGTTATTCCCAGCAAGTCAGCGATTTCACAAATATGCTGTCCAGCTGCGCCGCCAAATCCGACCAGAGCGTGTTCTCTTGGGTCTGCTCCTTGTGCGATCGAAATACTGCGAACTGCGGCGGCCATGTGTTCATTGGCAATCCGTCTAAATCCTTCGATCATTTGGTCGGAAGTCAACTGTTTGATTGCCCCCCCTGCCATCAAGTTCAATTGATTAAGCACTTCGTGCAGCTTCTGATCGGCAGCGTTTTTGTCTAAAGGGAACGGAAACGTTTCTGTGTCGATCCGATTTGAAAGCAAATTCAAATCGGTGATGGTCAATGGTCCGCCTCGACCGTAACAAGCCGGCCCTGGATTTGCACCGGCGCTTTGAGGTCCCACTCGCAGCGATACGCCATCAAACCAACAAACGCTGCCGCCTCCTGCAGCTACGGTATTGATTGCAAGTGTTGGAACCATCATGCGTACACCGGCTTTGATGGTCTCATGTTCCAATTGCAGTTTGCCTTCGATTCGACACACGTCGGTGCTGGTACCGCCCATATCCAGACCAATGCAGCGAGGTTCGTTTAGGGCTGTGGCTAACGCTTCGATAGCCACGGCTCCACCTGCCGGCCCGGAGAGTACGCTGTCTTTGCCTCGGTACAAGTTCGAAGCAACTAGTCCACCGCTGCTGGTCATCACTCGCATTCGCCTGGTCTGGTCCAATCCAAACTGACTGGCGACACGTGCCAAATAGTCTTGCACGGTCGGTGTCAAATATGCGTCGACAAGAGCGGTCTCAGCCCTCAAGACCGCTTTGATTTTAGGAGACAAGTGACTGCTAATGCAAACGCACGTGAAGCCAACTCGTTTGGCAATTTGTTCGACAATGATCTCGTGCGACGGATTGCAATAGGAGTGCAAGAGACATACTGCGACAGATCGAATACCTGTCGCATAGAGTTCGCGAAGTGATCGCTCAGCCGCACCTTCATCGAGGGGCTTTAGCACTGAACCGTTAGCGTCTAGCCGTTCTTCGATTTCGACAACGCAATGGTGCAATGGCGTGCGTTTACGAACAGCTAAGGCAAACAAGTCCGGGCGCTCTTGGTATCCAATTCGCACAAGGTCCGCGAACCCCTTGGTGGTCACAAATGCGCACGGTTCACCGTTACGAGTGAGCAGTGCGTTGGTACCGCGAGTCGTTCCAAGCCGAACGTCCAATGCTGGCAACGGTTCCGTTAGGTTGCAACCTAACAACCAACGTGTGGCTAGAACCGGTGCCTCCAGACCCGCGAAAAGTTCATAACGATCAAGGCGAGTCAATTCCTTGAGAGGACTCCGATGGACTTTCGTTTTTTGGACGTCCGCGATCTGCGCTAATCGCTCCGAACGGTTAAACAAGTCGAGGTCGATCGTAACGGTTCCTAACGTTGGATCGAACGCGACGCATTGATGCGTTGCAATGACCTTGCCATTGTCATTTAGCCAACGAATTTCAGCACCCTTCCAAAAACCAGCCGGGTCCAATCGGCGCGCACTATCGACGAATGACGACTCGTTCAGCCAGCGCTCGGCCCCGCCCTTTACCACGCCACTACTTAATACCTTGGTGAACAGCCGTTGTCCGGCCGGGCGTTCTACGAAACAATCGGTGAACGTACCACCAACATCGCACCAAACTTGGTCCACTTTCATGTTCACAAGTATTCGCTCCAGAGTGCATCGCTGATAAACAGACCATCGCGGCTGAGGCAAACATTTTCTCCATCTCGAAGCATCCATCCTGCTTCGACATGTTTGAGAATAACCTCCTCGATCGAATTACTGGTGGCTGTCTCAGCTTCGAATTTTAAGCAGTTCCAATTCACGCCAGCAAGTTGTCGCATCCCAAAAACAAACCTCTCGCGAATCCTTTGGTCTAGCGAAAGGCGTTCTAGTTCTTCAACAGGCGAACGGTTTTGTTCGATGCGACGAATGTATTCAATCGTTCCTCGATGATTCACGCTTCGGTTGCTGCCGACAAATCTGGCTGCACTTGGCCCAAAGGCCCACCAGGGCGTTCCTAACCAGTAGTTTTGGTTGTGCTTGCATGCGTGCCCGTGTTTGGCAAAGTTGGAGATTTCATAGTGCTCAAACTCGTTATCGCAGAGTGACTCCATGGCTTCCTTGTAGAGCTCGAGTTCGAGCTCTTCGGGGAGGGAAAGAATTTCATTTCGTTCACGCATCCCCCAGAAACGAGCCCCCTTTTCAAACGTTAGGCCGTAGGTTGAAATGTGCTGAACATCGAGCTCGATCGCTGTTTTTAGGTCATCTCGCCATCCCACAAGCGTCTCATCGGGTGCCGCAAAAATCAAATCTAACGACACAGATGGAAAATATTTCTTCCCGCATTCAACAGAAGCAACAAGCTGTGCAGGTGAATGGTCGCGTTCCAATCGCTGCAGTTTTGATAGCTGAAAGGATTGGCCGCCAATACTGAGGCGATTAACGCCCAACGATGATGTCTGTTCGCAGAATTCGTCTGTCACATCAAGTGGATTCGCTTCCATGGACCACTCACCAGTCGACGAGATCGGAATCCAATGCCGCAACATTCTCAAGAGCCGATCCATTTTCGGCTTAGGCAAGATGGAAGGTGTACCACCCCCCACGAAAATGGTCTCGACGGGTCTTGGTTGGATAAGCTCCGATAGTTCGATTTCTAACGCATCGAGAAAACGCTCGTACAGATCTTCGCGATTCGCAAGAAGTGAAAAATTGCAATAACCGCAACGATGGCGGCAGAAGGGGATGTGGACATAAGCGGCCGTCGGCGTTGCCATAGAATCGTGCCAGCCCCATTGGCTTAGCCAGTTTCTAGGCGTTTGAAAATCTTTAGTTTTATTAAATTGCATTTATGAGATACAAGCATGAGGGCCGGATTCGCAAGCTTTGTTATTTCTGAGCCTCAATGCGCTAGCATGAGGGCCGGATTCGCAAGCGATTCATAGCCTGTCAGCCCGCACGCTAGCGCGTTGCGGCTCAAAATGAGCCCAGGGGCAGCCTGAGGACAGGCTGACCTACGTGCTTAGTCGGCGACAGGAGGTTCGATTACCCGTTTGGTCTGCCAACCGCCTTGTAAATAGCGTAACGTAAAAATGACCGCGAGCATCACGACCCAGACGGAAATCACCGACCACCAATAGTAAAGACCATCCAAACCGGACCAGCGATTGACGAGAATTCCACCGATAACCGTTGTTGCTCCAGCAAAGAGGTGGCCCCCCAGCACAAATCGAGTGTCTCCAGCTCCCTTCAACGCTCCGACGAAAACGGTTTGAAAGGCATCAAACACGCAATAGCCGGCTATGAAGTACAGGAGTGGCCTCAAAACAGGCCGCATGGCTGCAAATCGTTCCGTATCCGTATCCAATGCATACACTTGCATTATCCAATCTGGGAATCCACCGTAAAGCACAACGAAAATCATACTGTAAGCGATCCCAATCAAAAGACCGCTGAAGACCATTCGCTTCGCAGTTTCAACCTGTTCACGTACTAGATACTTGGCGACCAACACGCCAACGGCCGTACCGAGTCCAACTAGTGGAATAAAAGCAATTAAATTGACTCCTAGTGCAAGTGTCGTTGCGTCCGCTTCCACTTCTCCAAGCCTACCAACGATCATCATAATGGAGGCAAAACATACCGCTTCAGCAACTACGGAAACGCCTGCTGGCCAGCCAAAATGGACAAGTCGTCTCATCAGTGGAAAATCCCATTTGAGCAGATCCGCTAACCCAGCAAGGTTTGATCCCAGCGATTCCGGGTCAACGTGTACACCATCGACTTTGTTCCTGAGCTGAAAATCCTTCCTTGCAACATAAACTAAAATGAACAATTTCAAAATTAGTGCAATGCTACTTGCAATGGCTGCACCGCGGACTCCAAGTGAAGGGCATCCAAACATCCCAAAAATCAAGATGTAGTCCAGTATCGCGTTTACGGCGGTCACGATCATGTCTGTGTATAAAAGGACCATCGTCCTGCCGCTCCCTGAGAACAACCCAATCAATGCGGAAGCGATAATCGTCGCCCACGTTCCTGGAATGAGCCAAACGAAATACTCGGCTTCTTGACTAGCGAGATTGTCCGAGTGCCCCATCGCCGAGAATAATGTCTCCGCGTACAACCCGATCAACGCCAAAATCGGGCCAAAGCACAATGCCAATATCACACCTTGCCAAACCACTTGCAATGCTCGGGTCGGGCGTTTGGCAGAAAGGTATTGCGCTACAAACGTGTTGGTGTAGCCGCATACCGCCATTGGAAAACAATTGATCGTCCACAGTGTGGTTCCTGCCACCATCGCCGCAGCAGCGCTGGATGCCGAGAAACGAAATAACAACAATCGATCTACGAACAAGGTTACCGAAAAGAGACCCGTCGCCAACATGAGGGGCCAAGCGGTCGAGAGCACTTCCGCCAGATCTTTACGCAAGTTTAGATTCATGAGCGAGGAAACTTACTGGATACTCCAGCGCACCACGACGAGTAACATGATTGCCGGCAAATAGATGAGCGAACTGTGGAGTAGTTTTCTGGCCGTTTGATTGTCGCGGTCCTTCAGAAATCGCAGCGAGGCGATCGCCTGTCCAAAACAAGCGACTGCACCTATGCAAGCAACAATCCAGGTTATTGTTGAAACGGGATGCAACACGACAATCGAAAGCGGTATTAGCAGACATGCCGGAATAATCGCATGCCAACCTGCGGCGATGCCAGTTGGTTCCTCCTTGGTCAGCATTCGAAACCCGGCTTGAGCGTATTGATCGCGGTAAAGCCAAGCGATGGCCATGAAATGGGGAAATTGCCACAATACCACAATTGCAGTTAACGCCCAACCGTCGACATCCAAAAGCGAGCCACCTGCTGCTGTCCAACCAATCATCACGGGCAGTGCGCCAGGCAAAGTACCAACGGCTGTGTTCCACCACGAAACCGTTTTCAGTGGGGTATAGACCCAACAGTAGATGGCCCAGGTCGCAACACCGCATAACATCGCTTGAACATTCGCACCTAACCACAGGTAAAGGCTTCCAGCTGTGAACAGAAGCCATCCAAACGCAGCGGCTTCGAACGATGTCAAACGACCGCTGGGCAGGGGGCGTTTCTGGGTACGAAGCATCAGTGCGTCACGCTCTCTTTCGTACCACTGATTAAGTGTGCTTGCACTGCCAGCAATCATGCCCGTTGCGATAATTGTGTTGAACCAAACCGCCCAAGAGACCACCGTTCCATTTGTTCGCATTGCCGCTAACATGGCAACCCCGACCGTCAGCAGAATCATCAGAAGGATACGTGGTTTTGTGAGCGACATGTAGTCACTCCACCAAGTGACCGCAGCAACTTCCTTGCTGAGCAAATTCGCTGGATCAGAGACAGATGTTGTATTGGAAGTGGATAACGATGTGCTCATTCAACGCCTACTCTAACCGCATCGAGCTGAAAGTTCTTGCTTTCTAGACTTCTTGCTTCAACATTCAGTTGTTTAACGGGTTCAACACCTACAGATCTGCGATACGCACGGCAAACCAACCACAGAGAACTAACGATCATAAGCGAGCCGGTCGCTTGGTGCCCGGTCACAATCATGGATTCCCAAAACCCTTTTGCTTGCACTGTGTACCTTGCCAACCAAGGCGTTAGCTCCGGCCAAGGGGTAGCGTAGTTCGCAATCCAAGTTGAAAAGCCAAGCAGGACTTGAACGATTGCGATTGCGAGCAAAGCGTTGGACGGGCTTCGAAGCTCGCGGAATGGAGCGTTTGAAGGCACACGCACCAGAAAGGCCGCTCCCAAAACTGCTAGTGCGATCAACGCAGCCATCAGAAGATGCGTATGCACTAGCGACATGAAAAATACGGGAAGCCACGTCGGTAATGTATGACGTAGATGCGCACCCACGAATAGTTGAGCCATGGACAAGACTAGGAGCAGAACGGCTAGCCGTCCGATGCCGTTTGCGCCAAATTTGTGTTTTGCGCTATGCCAACGCGTCGATGAAGACATGGCAATGAAGCTCCCAAGAGCGAAAACCAAAGGCCCCGAACAACCATGAATCATCGCAAGCGTTCTGGCATCGAAGAGCACTCGAACACCACCTAAAACTCCTTGCGCAATGATGGCAGCTAGGAAAAAAAAGCATGTCCAAACCATCCAGCGTCGACTCTCAGTCCTATAGGCTACAACGCAAAGGCCGATGGCGAAAAGTCCAACGATCGAAGCGAGGAGTCGATGGCCATGTTCTACAAACAGATCAAACGGACCGTAGATCCAAGCTGTCACTGGATAGAGAAACATATTGTAACCATAAGTGCCTGGCCAATCTGGTACGGCCATGCCTGCATCATGTGTTGTCACCAATCCGCCCAGCCAAATCAACGGAAAAGTGAGTATTGATACAAGCATAGCCCATCGGAATACCCAGAGCGAACAAGCACTAGTAGGTTGGCGCATGTTTTGCCCCCACATCGTCATAAGGCCGTCCAGCGCCAGGGGAAAGAGAGCAGACATATTCTATAAGATCACGAATACCTTCTTCGGTAATACCGGGATTGTCATTTTCCTTTCGAGCGATGGCCGGCATCGGACTTCCTTCGATTCCAAGAACGATCCGCAAGTAGACATCCTCGCGAGATGCGCCTCCACGAAAAGCCCCGAGCGTCAGATTTCTTGAGCTATCGATTACGGGATTAGGGGCACCGAATCTCTTCATTGGTTTCCATTCTGCCTTTTTCGTAGGATCAATTCCTGCTCGAATCGTCCAATCCTTGGTCCAGTCATCAAAGTCTTGGGAAACACCTTTGCCATCACCCGCTTTACCATGACACTTGGAACAGGCGGTGAGTTCGCTGAGAAAGACCGCCTTACCTCGTTCGATGGCAGCACGTTGGTCTTCGGAGGTCGTTGCAGGACTAAACTTGGGTGCCTTCGCCGAGAACGAGTCTGCGGATACCCAATTATTCGCTACGCCGGAAGCGATTTGGATGGGCAGTTCGCTACTCGATTCGTCGTTTACGATGGCAGCGACGAGCCTTCTTTCGACTTCTCCACGAATCGCGAGGAACCGAACATAATGTGCCAGCGCATCAATGTCTTCCGCGAACTCTTTGGAAAGTTTTAGCGCACCAAAGGCAGGCATGGCGGATCCAGGTAAGCCGTTTTCCAATGTTCGCATTAAGTCATCATGCGTTGGCTTCTTTCCGATGGGCGTTGACTTGAATTTGAAAGAACCGCGTCTAAAGTCCCGAGGATAGGGAGCGAGCAGAGCCGAGGCTGGTCCCATTCCATCGCCGGAGATTCCATGGCACTGTACGCAGTGTTTTCGGTACAGTCCGCGTTCCACCTTGGCTTCGTTTCGTCCCACTGGTCCAGCCGCACGAGCCACTTTTTCCAAATCTACGGCGACCGCAATTTCATTCGGCCATTTTGGGGAGTCAGGCGTACCGAACAGCTCATTGACTTTGTATTGCGCCGAAAACGCCGTTGCAGCAATTTCCAGGTCAGCGGATTCGCGAGAGAGACTAGCGGCATGGAGTTCGTTCGACCTGTATGCGAATTCTTGGGGGGAGCATCCGCAAAAAACGTAGAAAATCAGCGGCCAAATTGGAAGAAGACTTTTACGAGATAAGTTCAGAACGGCTTTTTTCTTCAAAAACATTCGAAATCGCTTTGGCTCACCTTGCACAGGGGACGTGAGGTAACCGGTTCAGACGTCAAAATGCAACTGAACAGAGTTTCCCACAATTTCCCCAAAAACGAAGGGCCAAAACGCCGCAGAGCTTTGAATTGTACCGCATAACACGGAGTACTTGTTGCTTTCACCCTCTAATCCACTTCCATACTTGCTGTTTTGCCAGAGCAGACCGACGGTCGATTCGTCTCGATTCCAGTAGATCAATCCTGGATCGGCCGTCGCGATCAATCGATTTTTGTCATCAAATGCGATTTCCCGCAATCCTGGCAAATTGTGAGTGCTTGCGGTTTTTGTTCCATCGTCTGTTGCAAACACATCCACACGTGGATTGAAGTTATTTGGATATTTCGCCGCAGCGACCGCGACGCATTGGCCATCTGACGATATTTTCATCATGGGAGGTCGCCATTCAGGGATCTCGCGAACCTCAAGAATTTTGCATTGAAGATCGTGGCACCCCATCGTGAATGGACAGCCACACAACCTCCGTGGTATGCGATCGGCCCGCTGAAGTCGATTGGGATTTCACTGGCGATCAACAACGAAAGAGGTTCGGCCGATCAATACACCGAAGGATAGTTGCACGAGCTTGCTGCGACATTCGGGATTAACCCTGGCGGAGTTCCAGGAGACACTGCTCAAATGGTGGCGAGTCAATCCACGCACAACGATGGCGGCATACGGAAGAAACAATACGCGACTGGGAGCAACGTGCGTGTTGCCGATCACCGATTTGGCGTATGACCAAATTCGACGAGGCGAACTAGGACTTCGCGACATTCTCAAGAATGATATCTGTCTTCAGGAGCAGTCATTCTTGCTGGTCGGTTGTGGCGATCGCGCGCATGCGATCAACGACGACATGCGAAAAATGACCAAATCGTTGGCGAGTTGTTTGCTAAGTCAATTGGCGCACGCGGTAGAACCGGGTAGAGAACGGGAAATTCGAGGGCTAAGCTTTGCGCCGACGACGGTCGCCAAGGAGCGACTCACCTCAGGCGGCTTTGAGCGATTGCCGACCAATCTCAAGGGGACGAAATGGGAACTCTACGAATTCCATCCGAAAAACCCTGGCGGTCTTGGACTCATCAAGGGAATTCTCCTGCTCTGACTGTCGCGTCTGACGCCAGCACCAGGGCCGGTACCTATATCATCTATGCATTCCTTGGAAGTCTTGCATCCGACAATTACTCGTTTCAGCTCGCCAATGTGACCCTTTCTGTATTGCCCGCATCGCCAACAGACTTGCGCATTACTTCGGGTGGCGTCCAATCTACGAAGGCAGGGCGCGCGTTTGTCGCCCCATTGCGAGTTCGACTAACTGCACGATTTCAACTGACTAATGACGAACAAGGAGCGCCACTAGAGCTTTCCTTCTCGATGAGTGCAATTTCCGAAAAGAGTGGGACCGCCACTGGAACCCTGCGACGCAACACGCCGTTAGGAACGGCCATGACCGTTGCATTGTCTTCAAGTGACATCCTGCAAGCAACAGTTCCACAAACGGTCTTGTTCGAAGCCAGCTCGGATGTTGTTGAGTTTGCGCTGAACGCCGTAGACGACGAGATGCCTGAATGATAGTTTGGGCGCAGACAACTTGATTTCCAAAAAGATGCATGACGACGTGGCCGCTACAATTCCTCAATCAATGACTCTTGACATCGAGTCATTGATGGCAAAGCCATCGAAATCAAAGCGTTCGAAACCGAGCCAGCATTCTTTCACAGTGCGGTCGCTTGCGCGCCCATAGACGGAAAAGCAATAGATGTTGCTCTAGGTACTCAGGACGGGTTTGCACCAATCAAAGTCACGCCAAGCGTTCACGCAATTGAAATCAAGGAGAAAAATGGTCGATCCATTTTCCGATATGTAACCGTCCGAGACCGCGAGGATAAAGCGCACGCGGCCGATGGAGCCAGAAATTCCCTATGTGCACGCCATTCCGCATGGGCACCTACGGGTTGATCACTCGGGAGGTGGGTTGGGTTGTCCGTATCTGCCCCGAAGGCGAGATGCCAGTTTGTCCAGGCTGTCCTGGTGTTCCTGGTAGCACAGCCAATCCAACTCCGGGCGCGGTTTTGATGTCCTGAAGACTCCATCGCTTGCCGCTTATTCCGATCGCTGAAGTCCATTTGTAATCGGGCAAAAGCAACAGCGAAGTAATGCTTGAGCCATTGATCTTTGCGCTTCCCCATTCCGTATCCACAGACACAGTCTGAAGATCGGTAGCACCGGTGACCGAGTCACCGTTTTTCAAAATGATAGTGGTCGACGGATCATCGGCGGATGCGAGCTTGACTCCTGCAACCTGAGATAAGGGCACTTTGACTTCACCGAAAGAGGAGCGAATTGGCAGTTCTGTGATTTCAGTCAAAGTCCCGGTGATCTTTTGACCGCCAAGCATTTCGACGGTGACAGTTAACGGTCCCATTTTAGGGACCGATGCGGCAGGTGCGCGCACTGCGGTTGCGGTTGCCGTAGCTTCCTTGTCTTGTGCGACCAGGAAAGAATAATTTGTACTCACGGCAACCAACGCGCAGAGCAAAAACCGACTGGAAGTTTTCATGATTTCTTCTTTTTATCTAGAATGTTGGGCATTTGAGCTGGACGATCCTAGCTCAAACTAAGGCTATCAGTTTAGTCATAAACATACCGTCAACAATAGTAAACGAAGACCTTTGCGACCAATCGAGGGGAGGGTTGGCAGCTTGTCGTGGCGGGAATTGTCCTCAATTCCCGCGTAAGACCAAGCACCGAAGGAATTGAGGACAATTCCTTCCACTTTGGGGCACTTTTTCGGTGGTCACTGGTCTCGATAGACTTGTGTGCTTTCTTCTTTGATGACCGCACCAGGGCGCAGTTTGCTCTTGAGCTGTGCTCGAAGCACGTGCGTTCCTTCTTTCGAATGTTTGACAACAATTCGGATCGTTTGTTGGTCTTTGGATTTCATTTGAACGATTGGTGCAAACTGCACAGCGCGCTGCGTTACTTGATAATTAACCGGGGCATCGATTTGTTCGACACTTGCCCCATCCGGCAAGTCGATCAACAATTGTACATCGTTGTCAACTCGCGTGCCGATGTTCACGATCTTGATGACATATGTTGTTTTGCCGTCGGTTTCAATTGGGTCATTGTCGTCTTCGATAGAGAAAGCAAGTTCGCTTTGGCCCTCGACTCGCACGGGTTTTTCAACTGCCTCAGCTCGAATGGAATTGGCAGTCGCTTGCATTCGCAGAACGAAGTCTCCTTCTTCAACTGGGAGGAGAGTCACTTTGGTGGCCGCTGTTTGACCGGCAGCCAATTCAGCGAGTTGCCACATGACGGCGTGCTGGTTAGGAATATACTCGCCTCGATTCTCGGCCGAATTGAATTGCAATCCGTTAGGCAGGTAGAGGATCAAGTCAACGTCTTTTGCGATAGCCGTACCGGTATTGGTAACACTGGCGGTATAAGTCGCTTGACGCTCTAGGTATCGCAATTTGGGTCCATCGACACCGATTTGAATCTTTGGCGAAATCACTTCAACGGGTACTGCCGACTCAATAGTAGAAGCGTTTTCGGCAATTGCACGTAGTATATTGGACACTTTGCCTGCGGTCACAGCTGTCAATTCAATTCTGAATTTTTGTGATTCGCCGGGCGCGAGGTCTCCAACCGATAGCTCGAGGACTTTTGCACCGGAGGCGTGTCGCATGTTTTGGGGGACATCTTCCTCCAATCGTACGTCCCGTGCTGTTCCCGTTCCAGTGTTCGATACTTCGATCAAGGCGATGACACTTTCGCCCCCTAGAACAAGCGGTTCGAAAAGTTGCTTGACGACAAGTTTGGGCTGCGTGCTCATGGTACGCACAGAGGCTTGTGCCGCAAAATTAACGCTGGCGACTGAACCGATTTCGCCTTCTGATTCAGGCACCAGTTCCATCGTGATCAATTGCTCGGACCCAGCAGCCATTTCACCCAGTTTCCAAATCAGGCCGTTCGGTCCGTTCTGTTGTGCTTGAGGACTTGTCCGAAGTAACCTAGCGCCCTTTGGAACGGCATCGACAACGTTGACATCAAATGCGGTCGCATTACCGACGTTTCGAACCAAGACTGAGAAGGTAGCTGGTATGCCCACTTGGACTTCGCTGGGAGCACGCTTTTGGATTTCCATACTAGGGTTCTGGGATCCATCAAGTTGCCGAACGCCGGGTGCTGCACTCGAAAATCCTATCGACTTCGAGGCCGCTGTTGCAGGCGAGTTTTGGGGCAGGCTCGATGGTGGGTCAAGTGCTTGGGATGAATAGGGGAGCGATGGAAGCGGTTTGGGCGCTGATGGATTCGATGGGATCGGCGTCCCTAGAGTTGCAATGGGTGGAGGTACGTTTGAATTCGGCGGTGTATTTGTGGTTGGCGATGACTGAATTGCAGGCGATGCTTGTGCGATCGGTGATGTCAGATTGCCGGGTAGGGGAGGTAAGGATTGTCCTGGAGAAGGCAGCGTCGTTGGTGCGCCATATTGTGAAGTCGTTGGTGCGCCATACGGTGAATAGGCAGGCTCCACTGGTAGAGGATTGCCGTTTTCAAGTTGAGAACTTGGTAATCTGTCTGGCTGTAGAACGTTTCCAATCGATTGAGGTCCGGGAAAGGCCGATGGCGCACTCCGCATGCTAGGCAGAGTGTTTGGTGAGCTTGTTAAGGATGGATTTGAAGCGTTGTTGATGAATGAATTAAGTGCGTTGCCGTCTAAGGTTGGTGGCTCAACGAGTTGCCCGTTGAAAGTCGAGTTGCGAATATTTCCCTGGATATCGCTTCGGCTGGGAAGCGTAGAGTTCTCGCCAGAATACGCCGTCAAAGTAGCATGTGTCGAAGGAGGTGAATCATTGCCACGCACAATTGGTACGGGGGGCCAATTGTTGGCATCTGAATACTCTTGTCCCAGACCGTCGATATTGTTGGCTGAAATCGGTTGTGCTGGCTGGTTTGCGTATGGGAGGTCGTTTTCGATGGCGGACGTATCGCTAACGCGGGCATCTCGCTGAGCTACGGCCATTGCCAAAAGAACGAGGACACCCGTTAGAGCTATTGCTGCGGCTGCGTAAACGAATCGCTTCATGTACCTGACATCCTTGCCGGGTTGCCAATTAAAGTATGAGAAAACACGATCAACTTGATGTCATATCAAAAATCCTTCTTGGACAGGAAGCCCAATCACTAGCAATTGATGTGAATGGAAAACCGAGTTAGAATTCCGCTTTGTATCGCCGGTGTTGAGCGAAACACTAGCATTTTGAGTTACGTCTACTCTGTTTTTGCGACGGTTGTTTACAACAACTGAAATCCAATGAGCGAATTGTGCGACTTCGGCCTAATCGGCTTGGCTGTTATGGGTGAAAATCTGGCTCTCAATGTCGAGAGTCGGGGATACCGTGTCGCGGTTTTCAATCGATCTGTCGACAAAGTAGACGATCTAATGAAGGGTCGAGCCAAAGGCAAGAACTTCGTTGGCTGCCATTCCATTGTTGAGATGGTCAAGAGTCTCAAACGACCTCGCTTTGTCATGATGCTGGTAAAAGCTGGCCCGGCAGTTGATGATTTGATCGAGCAAGTGCTCCCGCACCTTGAGCTGGGCGACATTATTATCGATGGCGGCAACACACATTTTGCGGACACGGAACGACGAACCCAGTACGTAGAGAGCAAAGGTTTGTTATTCGTAGGCGCAGGAGTTTCCGGCGGAGAAGAGGGAGCATTGAAGGGCCCAAGTCTAATGCCAGGTGGCAGCAAAGCAGCTTGGGAGACCATCAAACCAATATTTCAATCGATTGCAGCCAAGGTTGGACCGAAAAATGACATTCCCTGCTGCGAATGGGTTGGTCCACGCGGTGCAGGTCACTATGTGAAGATGGTTCACAACGGCATCGAGTATGGCGACATGCAGTTGATCTGCGAAGCTTATTTCCTGCTTAAGGAAGCTGCTGGGCTTTCCAACGACGAGCTGTACGATGTCTTTTCGAATTGGAATAAAGGGGAATTGCAGAGTTACCTCATAGAGATTTCCCGAGATATTTTTAGCGCCAAAGACGATCAAGGCCGAGAAGGATATCTTGTCGATAAGATCGTTGATGTGGCAGGCGCGAAAGGTACAGGCAAATGGATGAGTCAACTCGCGCTTGATTTGGGCGTTCCATCGACATTGGTGACGACAGCTGTGTATGCCCGCTCTCTATCATCCATTAAAGAAGCCCGAATTCGTGCAAGCAAGATTTTGCCGATTCCAAGTTCGTCGCATAACGGTCACTTCGACGCGGCAGTAAAGAAGCTCGTTGGGGACAAGAAAGTCTTTATCGAAGCGGTAAGGCAAGCGCTTTATGCTTCGAAGATTTGCTCCTACGCGCAAGGATTTGTTCAATTGCAGGAAGCCAGCAAGGAACATAACTGGGGCTTAAACTATGGCGACTGCGCTTTATTGTGGCGGGGTGGTTGCATCATTCGGGCTCAATTCTTGGACCGGATCAAGGAGGCGTTCGACGCTCAACCCGATCTCGAAAATTTGTTGCTTTATCCTTATTTCACACAAGCGATCGAGAAGGCTCAGGAGTCATGGCGAGCAGTGGTAATGGCGGCGACACACTTGGGACTGCCGGCTCCGGCGTTTACGACTGCCCTAGCCTATTATGACAGTTACCGGTTGGCTCGATTGCCGGCGAATTTGCTTCAGGCTCAGAGGGACTACTTCGGAGCACATACTTACCAGCGAACTGACATGCCCGGGACATTTCACAGCGAGTGGCTCGACTTGCGGAAAAAACCTTCCTAAGGATCGTTCGATCAATAAATATCCAAGTGTCGCCTTTTGCTCCGCAAAAGTAGCGTGAACATCAAAGGAGTTGCTTGCGTGATACTGGCCGCCTGCAACGCTTTCGAATTTACCCATAACGTATGGCCGTCGTAACACTCCATGATGGCTGGCCGGTCTGCTACTACTTTGTCGAAAAGTTCTTTGTTGGGGAGTCCATCGAATCCGCATCGGACAAATCAACTTGCTCAAGGCCAATGCTTCCGGACAAAAAATGAACATGCGCATCATTGAATCCGGGCGACACCGAGCATCCCCTTGCGTCCGACCTCGCAGTCTTCGGTCCAACGAGGGCTTCGATTTCTGCGAGTGTGCCAACAGCTAGGATGCGATCCTGTTTAATCGCTAGAGCAACATGATTTTTTCCTGGGAGAAAAATCTTGGCATTTTCGATTACCAAATCGGCGTAATCACGCTGCAAAAGCGGTTGTTCCGCAATCAAAACACGGTTGATTAAGGCTAAGCAAATGATTAAGGCCAAGCAAAGTGCTAAACCACGACACACATGACGCAACATAAGCACCTGTACACAAATAAACTGGCATAACCATGGACTGTGCAATCTGATCGACTAAGCACGTACGCGTTAGTTTTCGGACAAAACAAATGAACATTGATAGACAAGATGTGCAGGATGTTTTTAAGTCGCTGATCGATGATCTTCTCGTTGATTTCTCCAAACTGTAAGTCAGATCGACGATCATCCTGTAAATCCTGTAAATCCATGTTCGTTTCTCCAATTGTGTCGAGCATTTAAAATAAAGTTGCTTCCGATGAGTAAGGCTCGGAAACTTATGTGCGGGTGCTTAGATCAATCTTTTGGGAGCGTATCGACGAGCAGAGATTGTTCTTTGTGAAAATTAAAATCGTCGTAGGTGGAGAAGGCGCAAGCTTGTTTTAGCTTGCTACCGAACAATTTCGTAGCGACTTTCTTCGCCGATTTTTCTTTAGCTTTCAAAAACTGTTCGGCTTGGGCAAATGAACCGCTCATTGCTGCGAATGTCATCCCCAAGCTTTTAGCCTGAAACTGCAGGGCATTCATATGGGCTTCGATTACCATTCCATTTCGTTGGGCAACCCCATACTCTGCGGAAACCAAATTAAGCCGACCTTCGATAGTTGCAATTTGAAAATCAAGTTGACTTTTTTCGTTCTGGTAGCGTCTCTGGTCATTTGGATCAACGTTGCCGTTCTTGCCGACATTTGGTTGTCGAAGTCTAGCAATTCTTGTGGCCACCGTTCCGCGTTCGCTTTGCAGATTGTTAAAGAGTCCCATAAGGTTTTGGCATTTCGACCAAGCTGCGTTCCAGTTTGCAGCCGCGATTGCCCAATTGGATTCGAGCTGTTTCTTGGCAGCTTCTGCTTCTGATTCGGTTTTTGCTCGTTGTGATTCAAGTTCGTCCCGTTTATCCTGCACTTCCTCGGCCAAACCTTGTCTAAGTTCAGTATGCGCATTTTCGCCTTTCTCGACCAATGTCTCATACTCGCTGGCAACCGACAAACGGGCTTGCGAAAACGGAACTTGAAATGACGAGGTGATTTTATCGGTTTCGGCGATCAAGGCTTGTAGCGCAGTCGGTTTGATCGGTTTGATCGATTCTTTCCCAGGACCCTCCAAGTAACCAACCGCAAGCCCTAGAAACCTCGCTGCGAACGAGAGTTGATCGGGCGAAACCATGTCAGAAGAGGCGTTGAGTCCTTTTGCCAAGCGTTCAAGCTCGGCTACTGCAGCCGGCTTCTTGTCTTGGGAAAGAAGCAGCCGAGCATGAGCGACTCGCGCTGGTATATAGTCTTGGTGGCGTTCCAGTATTTCCGTTGTGTTTTTCAGAGCGCTATTCCATTGCTTTTCCTTCATGGCAACGAGTACAAAGGCAAAACCATATCTGGGATCGTCGTCGGCCTTGGGTATGAGTTTGAGTAATTCCGCCTTCTGTTTCGTGGTTGTTAGCCCGCCTACACCAATTTCCAGAACCCGCTTCGTTCGTTCAATCCAATTGTCGCTCACTTTAATCTCGCTGGAGACGACTTCCTTTCCTGCGGCCGCGGTAGAACGGGGTTTTGCTAACCCTAAATCAGGCGATGTAGCTTTGGAGCCTACGTTTTGAGCCTCCAAGACGCAGACACGTTCAATGGCAAAAAAGATGAAAAAGGATGTAATTTGTAGCAGTTTCAGCATGGCTGACTCTCTCTCTTTGGATTTTGATACGAAATACCAACCTATATTAATTTAGTCCCAGTTAGAAATGAATGCCCGTTTTGCCGGGAGCCCCGACAAGAAACTTCTGAGAATCCACTAGTTTACTGGGCGAAAAGCAATCAGTCCAAGGCACTGCGACTCTTGAAAGAGGTGGCGTTCGCCGAGAAGTGTCTAATATCGACGGTATTTGTCCCAATCGATCTTAAGTTTCCGCATCTTGGCTCGAAGGGTGTGCGGATTGATTTCGAGTATTTTCGCCGCACCACGCTCACCTTCGATTTGCCCGCTAGTTGCCGCCAATGCACGTCCAATATGACGAATGATTGCTGAATCGAGCGAATCGACGAGACTATCATCGGGCTCCAAGTCGGCTTTCGCATCAGCGTTTGATGAAAAAGATGACTCAGGTACCACTTCGTAATAGGTCGGTTCATCGGGTACTTGGGACGAAAACGAAGGTTGTCGGAATGTGTTTCCTAAAGACTTGGAGACTTCTAGATGCGTGCCGCCTCCGAGGATAACAGCCCGATCGATTACCGCTTGCAATTCCCGAATGTTTCCTGGCCAACGATAGTCCATCAATTGCTTAATGTCCATTAGCAAAGGTTCTACGTAGAGCAATCCAAAACGATCTGCAGCACGCCGTGCAAAATGTCGAACGAGTGATGGAATGTCCTCAACTCGCTCACGCAAGCTTGGGAGGATAATCGGAAATGCATTAATTCGATACCAAAGGTCTTCGCGGAAGGTGCGTTGGTGGACCATCATCGACAAGTCGCGGTGGGTAGCGGCTACGATTCGTACATCCACATGAACGTGTTCTTGCCCGCCAACGCGTTCGATTTGATGCTCTTGGAGGACGCGTAGCAATCGAACTTGTGCTGCCAGTGGCAACTCACCAATCTCATCCAAGAACAGCGTGCCGCCATCGGCTCGCTCAAACCACCCCTTTCGCATTTCGGAAGCGCCTGTAAAGCTCCCTTGCTCGTGACCAAACAAGAGTGAGTCGATCAATTCGGTTGGAATTGCGCCGCAATTCACACGAATGAAAGGTTTTGATTTTCGAGGGGATCGCAAGTGAATGGCTCTCGCAACAACTTCTTTGCCAGTCCCTGTTTCCCCAAGAATCAATGTAGGCATGTCCGAAGTAGCAACGATCTGAACTCGCTCCATCACCGCACGGAGCCCCCTTTCGGCCCCCACGATGGCCTCTTGGGCTTCATTGGTAAACGACATTCGGTCTCGCGATGTTTCGGCATTTTTCGCGGAATCAATCTCATCGGCCGATTTGCTTCTTAAAACTCGGTCGAGGACTAGCCACAACACAGGACTCCATCGCTCTAGAAAATAAAACTGGGATTCCCTCAAACTCCGGCCTTCGGTGATCGCAAAAAGGGCTACACCGACATGTGTCGAGCCACCGCTGTTCTCAGCAAGATTGGGACGCAACGGTATCGCGCAAACTTCATTGGTAATAAATTGCGGAGTCAGAACGCTCAATTTGCCCGTTCGCTTCATTCCGGCTTGTTGGATCAGTCTTCCAGTCCTGCACCAAATGTCCAAAGTGGCCCATTTCGCCTCGGAAATTGCCAATGCACCTCCTTCTGACCCATGCCCCATTTGTCCTCCGCTCACGCCCAACGTCCTGAGGGTCTTTGAGCCCCCATGAAGTCCCTGAAGTACAAGTATTTCGATCGGCGCACGAGAACGCACTAAATCTAATAGGGACGCCAAAGATTCATGAGCGTCCTGGCAGTTGGAGGCAACAATCCATCCATCCAAAAGCAAGTTCGCTTCCGTCAGTTCTTCCATGAGAGGTCCTCTTCTTGAAATTCAACAACGCTTGACACCATCAAATACAACGGCTAACCGTTAAATATACCGGCCAGACCGTTATGTACAACGGTTATGTTTGGTAGTTTGTATATTTTTGCGGAAATGGTGGGACTTTGTGGTCCCTTATTTCTATTTTTTTCGTTGGCCCGCATAGTGCGTTGGATGAAATAAGCCTATTAGCGGCATTCCCTTACCCCTGCAAAAAATCAATAAAATAATGACACTGCAAATCCGTGTATCTTTTCTGCTTATTTTGACCACGCTGTCTTTGGGTTGCGACTCGAACTCATCGACGTCCACCGGAATTGGTGCGTCCAAGATAGTCAGGATACTGAATGTATCCTACGATCCGACACGCGAGTTTTATGCCGAATTCAATAAAGCTTTCGCAGTCTATTGGAAAGAAAGGACAGGCGAAACTGTCGAGATCGATCAGTCTCATGGCGGCTCTGGCAAACAAGCCCGGGCTGTCACGGAAGGGCTAAAAGCCGATGTTGTTTCCCTGGCCCTTTCAGGCGACATCGCGACCATCGCCAAGCAATCCGGTTTGATCGACGAGGATTGGCAAACCAAGTTTCCGAACAACAGTTCACCCTACACTTCAACGATCGTCTTTTTGGTCCGCAAAGGGAACCCAAAGGGAATCAAGAATTGGGATGATCTGATACGTCCGGGAGTCGAAGTCATTACACCAAATCCAAAAACGGGTGGAGGAGCTCGCTGGAATTATTTGGCAGCATGGGGGTTCGCATTGAATCGCGAGTTGGGCGATTTTGCGGTCCTCAAGGATCCTGCCAAGCAGTCGGAAATTGAGGTTGCCGAGTCGAAGGCAACCGCATTCATGCGCGAGCTCTACAAACATGTTCCGATCTTGAATACGTCGGCTCGCGCGGCTACCAATACATTTATCCAGCGTGGACTAGGTGACGTATTGCTGACGTGGGAGAACGAGGCCTTTCTGGCTTTCAAAGAACTTGGCACCGATCAAGTCGAGATGGTGGTTCCGCCCATGAGCATCCTTGCCGAACCCCCTGTGGCAGTGGTGACAAAGAACACCGAAGCAAATGGTACCAACGAGGTCGCCAATGCTTATCTCAACTACCTATACACCCCTGAGGGACAACGATTGGCGGCAAAGCACTATTACCGGCCTCGAAGCGTTGAATTGTTGTCCGCTGAGCAGAATGCCGTCTTTGCCAAATTGAAGCTATTCCAGTTGACGGATGTCGTTGCGAGTTGGGACGATGCCCACGCCAAACACTTCAAGGATCGTACGGGCATTTTTGATGAGATCTATCAAGTGAACCAAAGATAACATCACTCACACTCAACTAGTGATGCTTCACAACTTGGATTTCGGGTATCAACCGTATCGAGGGTCGCCAAGATTACCCGAAAACCAAGCAGCGATGGAGTACTCGTTGCAAAGACTGCAAGGTAAATACAAACCATGAAGAGCCATAAAACCGCGGTGCTGCCTGGATTCAGGATGACGATGGGATACACGCTGCTGTATCTTTCTCTCATCGTGTTGATTCCATTGGCAGCCCTATTCTTAAAAGCCGCTACGATGGATTGGTCGGAGTTCTACTCCACCGTCACTTCGCGACGCGTTCAAGCGTCATATCGACTCACTTTTGGAGCTTCTTTGATTGCGGCGTTGATCAATACGCTCTTCGGCGCATTGGTAGCGTGGTCCATCGTGCGTTATCGCTTTGTCGGGCGACAAGTCCTTGATGCGATTATCGATTTACCATTTGCAATGCCAACTGCCGTATCGGGGATTGCATTAATGGCCATCTATTCGCCAACGGGCTTGATTGGCAAGCAGCTCATTCCATATGGCATCAAGACCGCTATTTCACCTCTTGGAATCGTGATAGCGTTGACGTTCATCGGACTCCCCTTTGTCGTTCGAACGCTTCAACCTGCTTTGGAAGAACTTGATGGAGAAGCTGAGCAAGCCGCCGCCAGCCTGGGCGCAAATCGATGGCAGACCTTTTGGCGAATCATCGTCCCGTCGCTCGTGCCCTCGATGTTGACGGGTTTCACATTGGCGTTCGCGCGAGCCTTGGGTGAATACGGGAGCGTGATCTTCATTGCCGGGAATATCCCAATGAAGACCGAGATCGCTTCACTTTTGATCATGAGCAAGTTGGATGACGCCGATGTACCAGGCGCCGCCGCGATTGCGGTGGTGATGCTCGTTACCACCCTGTTGATTCTGTTGTTCGTTCAAGCCATCCAATGGTGGTCGCAACGCAGTACGGGAAGGGTCTAATTCATGTCAGCGAATAACAACGGAATACAAGTCGGCAACAAGGACCCCTGGTGGGTGCGTGCGACGGTCATTTCGATCTCTATCGTCTTCGTCGCGTTAATGCTGGTGCTGCCTCTCGGTGTCGTCTTTTACGAGGCCTTCCGAAAAGGAGCTGCGGTATACTTTGCGTCCTTTCAGGATCGAAACGCCATTCGCGCCATTTATATGACTTGCGTTGCGGCGGGAATCGCCGTTCCACTCAACTTGATCTTCGGCATTGCCGCATCTTGGGCGATTGCGAAGTTCACGTTTCGCGGCAAAGGCTTGTTGATCGCGCTGATCGATTTGCCGTTCGCGATTTCGCCTGTCATCTCCGGGCTTGTTTACATTCTGGTCTTTGGTATGCAAGGCTGGTTCGGCAAGTGGTTGGATGGCCATGGCATTCAGATCATCTTTGCTGTGCCCGGAGTCGTCTTAGCCACCATTTTTGTGACGTTTCCGTTCGTGGCTCGCGAATTGATTCCTCTCATGCAAGAACAAGGCAGTGAAGAGGAGTGGGCAGCCATTTCCTTGGGAGCCAACGGTTGGCAGACTTTTTGGCGCGTCACCCTGCCAAATATCAAATGGGGTGTGCTTTATGGAGTCTTGCTTTGCAATGCGCGGGCGATGGGTGAGTTTGGAGCCGTATCTGTCGTCTCCTCCAATATTCGCGGAGGCACCAACACTCTCCCGTTGCACATTGACGCACTTTACAACGATTACAACTCGGTTGCAGCTTTCGCCATGGCATCGATCCTGGCACTACTCGGTGTCGTCACCCTCGTCGGGAAATCATTGTTAGAACGAAAACTAGACCAAGAAACCAATTTGTCACTCAAGTCGACAACGACAGAGGAATAGTCATGAGTATCGAAGTAAAAAACATTAGCAAGACTTTTGGCAGTTTCAAAGCGCTCGAGAATATTTCACTCAAGGTTGAAAACGGAGAACTTGTCTCTCTCCTTGGGCCATCGGGTTCGGGCAAAACAACACTGCTGCGATTGATCGCGGGGATGGAATCCCCAGATCCCGCTCCAGATAGCAGCGTCATGTTCTTTGGCGAAGATGTCGCGAACAAACCCGTAGGTGATCGTAAGGTTGGATTTGTTTTTCAGCACTATGCTCTGTTTAAACACATGAGTGTCTTTGAAAACATTGCCTTCGGTTTGCGTGTTCGACCTCGTTCGCAACGCCCCAAGGAAGCGGCAATCCGGGACAAGGTCAATTCTCTTTTGAAACTCATTCAACTTGAAGGATTCGGCATCCGCTTTCCTAAGCAGTTATCGGGTGGTCAAAGGCAAAGAGTTGCATTGGCTCGTGCACTTGCGATTGAGCCGCAAGTACTTTTGCTCGACGAACCCTTTGGCGCACTAGATGCAAAGGTTCGCAAAGGCCTTCGAGATTGGCTGCGAGGTTTGCATGACGAGTTGAATACCACCACCATTTTGGTCACTCATGATCAAGAAGAAGCGTTGGAAGTCTCTGACCGAGTCGTGGTCATGAATCAGGCTCGCATTCAACAAGTGGGTGTCCCAGCCGACGTTTTTCATCATCCAGCATCCGAATTCGTCATGGATTTTTTGGGTAACGTCAACGTTTTCCAAGGGCGCATCAATCGGGGACAAGCTGTTTTAGAAAACTTGCGATTGGGTTTTCCCGATCCTTCGATGCCGGATAGCGAACAAGCCAATGTCTACGTACGACCCAGTGATATTTCGATTGATCGCAGCCCTATTGGTCAATCGAGTATCGAAGCGAGTGTAAGTCGGATCAACCGAGCTGGTGTTCAAGCCAAGTTATCACTGATCATGACAAACAAGGAAGAACTGCGTGTAGATATCACAATGCAGAGGCTTTTGGAACTCGATTTGCAATTGGGAGACCGTGTCTTCGTTCACCCAACCAAAGCAAGAATCTTCATTCCTGACTATTCCATTTAGCCTAAAGATCTCTTTCCAAACAGCCAACCACCTCAACGACCTTGAGATCGGAAATAATCACATGAGCAGCGATAAAGCACCAAATAGTCCTGGCGAAAAGAACTTTCAAAACGCGTCTTTGGAACAGGAATTGCGATCATGTCTTTCTCAAATTGAATCTGCGTTACGCGGCCTAAAATTTGGAAATATAAACGTGATTGTCCAGGACGGAGTGGTGGTTCAAATCGACCGAACCGAGAAAGTTCGATTGCGAAACGCTTCCCGGTCAAGTGAATGATCCAAAAAGAATTTGTCCGACTCGATCAACGAGAGGGAACTTGAATTTTATTGTGCAGTTGCGACTGGTACTCCAGAGTAGCTGCAATCGCCAAATGAAGGAGCAAAGATGAGTATTGCAAGAAGTTTAATGGCCAAGTTGATTCATGGATGGAGCAACTCGACTGAGTGTAGCCAAGAATTTTTTTTGAGTATCGGAACTCGCCAAGAGTTTAAGTGCAAGAGCATTAGCGACGTTCGGTGTTGTGTAAGTGAAAGTAAGCGCGCTTTTCTAATAATCGTTTCCGCTTGCATCTCATGTGTACTGATGGGCTGTAGCAAAGGAGAGCAGAGATTGCCGACACACCAAGTTGTTGGCAAAGTATTGAGAAAAGGAGCTGGACTTCCCAACGCGACTGTAGTCTTCCACGCCAAGGACTCAGCGAAGGGTTTCTTCAAACCTCGTGCAACAACGAATGCAAACGGTGAGTTTGTCTTGACCACGTATGAATCGGGCGATGGAGCGCCAGCGGGAGAGTACGAAGTTACGTTGGAGCAGTGGATTTTTTTGAATCCCGAGGTGGGTGCTACTAATCGATTGCCTAACAAGCTCGGAGTTCCATCAACATCAGGCCTAAAAGCCACAGTTGCAAAAACGGCCAATTCCATTCCAGCCTTTGAGTTACGTTGATCTACCGCAATTCGAAGCTATATCGCGCGGAGCGTGATGATCCAACTACTTATTCAAATCGCATCAAATTCAATCAGAGAAAGAAAAGAGATTTCAAATGTCCAAAAACTTATTCCATCGTCGCCGGGGCTTTACCCTTGTCGAATTGCTTGTGGTGATTTCAATCATCGGCATATTGGTAGGATTGCTATTGCCTGCCGTTCAATCGGCGCGCGAAGCCGCTCGGCGCACGTCTTGCTCAAACAACATCCGACAAGTCGAACTTGCGTTTCACAATCACCATAGTTCCTTAAAACACTTTCCAGGGAACATTCGTCCGTCTGCTGTTAACACAGTGCGCGTTCGATGGACAACACACTTATTGCCCTATCTTGAGCAGACCACACTTTACCAACGCATCGATCTGACCAAAAATTGGTCCGATATCACTCCGAACGGTGGTCCGGGAGGTCCTCTCAACTATGATTTGTTTGGAACAAGAGTTCCGTTATTTGAATGCCCGTCTAGTCCTAATGGGGCTGTTCTTGATGGAGCCCCAGACTTGCCGACACCAATTTGGCAGCGACGCGTTGCCAATGGAGACTACTCAGGATTCTACGGTGTCGATCCTCAGTTGTTCACACTCGGTTTTGTGGATAAGGAATCTGCGGTCGTAACCAATGGCGGCATCTCGAAAACTGAGAAGCTCAATTTCGCAAGTTTCTCAGACGGAACGAGTAACACACTTCGATTGATTGAATCTTCTGGTCGACCCAACATCTATCGAAGTGGAAAACTGGTTTTAACAGCAGAAGTAGGTAGCCACAATCGGGTGAATGGAGGCGGATGGTGCAGACCTGCGTCAGAGCTTAATATTTTGCGAGGCGCGTCGTCGGATGGGCTTACTTTCCCGGGACCGCAAGCCATCAACGTGACCAACGGTGAAGTACTAGGAACCTATCCACATCCATACTATGGCACCGACGGAACGGGCCAAGTATATGCATTTCATACTGGTGGCACGCTTGCTTCATTTGTGGACGGGAGCACGCGATTCCTTTCTCAATCGGTCGCAATTCGTACCCTGGCACGAATGGTTAGTCGAAATGCTGGTGAAGCCTCACCGGACTTTGAATAGCTCTCCTTTGCAAGCGTTAAAGGTGAGGAATTCAGCTACAGACGGTACTCGTAATCGTACTCGGTCGGCCCGTGGTTTCGAGTACGAGTACCATTTTATTCAGTACGAGTACGATTTCCCGGTGGCGATAGAGCGTTCACCGAGAAGTGTCTTAAAATCCGCCTTTATGCTAGCGAACAACTGGTCCGTATATTCGGATTGTATTTTGCTATCAAAAGGGTCGATTTGAACCTTCCGTCAGTCCCGTCAATATCAACTTCCGACTTTGCCGATGCAAAAGGCGATGCCGTGATTGAACATGCTTTGTTTTTGAAGGTATCGATCACAACATGGGCCGCAAACCGTGGGCCCTTCGGCTAATCAGCCGCGAGCGCGCTAGCGTCCGGTTCAGCCCGACTTATGATCGACGCCTTTTTTGATTGAGCTCCACATCGAAATGGCATCTTCGTGCTGACCGGTCCACCGGAGGCACATGGTGCTTTGAGACTAGTACCATGCCCTCGAATTTGGTTCAACAACTGGCACGGAGGCTTTCGTTATGCATATTCGCCAACATCCAATGAAACGTATCGCCGTTGCTGGGATGTGGGCCTTGCTGGTCGGCGGGAATCTGCGTGGGCAGGAGTTTTTAGCTCAGGCTGACTATACGTTGTCAGGTCCCGCTCCGATCCAAGAACTGTCAAAGTTTCCTGAGATCGAAGCACAACTCAAAGTAATGCAAAGCCGCATTGATCAATTGGAGAAAGCGGAGAAGGATCGATTGGCAATCGAAAAGAAGATCGCCGAGACCAAAAAGAACGACGTTCCAATAAAAGAAGACAAGCCCAAAGAATCTTGGACCGACATGTCTTCGGACAAATGGACCGTTAAGTTAGGCGGCCACGTTCAGATGGATTACGTGAATTGGGCGAATTCCTCGGCTTCGATCCCTAATGCTCAGGACTATTTTGAATTTAGGCGTCTTCGCTTAGTCGCGGACGGCACGGGTTACGGAACATGCGACTTCCGTTTACAGATGACCCTCGAACCAGAAACCGTCGGTGAAAGCGCACCTGGAATCGTCACCAGTCCGGAAGTCAAAGATGCCTATTTCTCCATGAACGAAATCCCGGTGATCGGGCGCTTTCGGATCGGTAACTTCTTCGTCCCTTTCGGACTCGAACAAGTCACCAACGACACCATGAACATCTTTATGGAGCGATCGATTCCTACACAAGGCATTTTTACGGCGGATCGCGAAGTTGGAATTGCGTCCTACAAGGCCACTGATAATCAACGCGTCACTTGGTCGAATGGTCTGTTCTTTGATAGTATCAGCGAAGCCTTGAAGGAGCGAATCGATGACAACCAGGGATATCGACTCAGCAGTCGTTTGACCTGGCTCCCTTACTATGATGAGCCTTCGAATGGTCGATATCTCGTACATACTGGAATGGGAGTACTTTACACAGACGATCAGGACAACCGAGTTCGGTTTCGTGCACGACCTCAAGTCCACGAAGGACCCCGATTGATCGATAGCGGAATTCTAAATGCGAATGATTACACCATAGGCAATCTTGAATTTGCTACTGTTTGGGGAAGATTTACCGTCCAAAGTGAAGCCTACCTTTGCAACGTTAACATGAAAGTAGGCGACAGCAAGAACGTTCAAGGAGCCTACGTTCACACTAGCTATTTCCTGACCGGCGAAAATCGCATATACGAACGGTTTGGACAACATGGACCGCAGTTTGGTCGGAATGTTCCTCATACCAATTTCTTTGCAGTCCCTGGAAGCATCGGATCGGGTGCATGGGAAGCCAAAATGCGATGGTCATACCTCGACCTCAATAGTTTGGACAAAGGGCAGTACAACGACTTGACTGCAGGTTTCAACTGGTACTGGTCGGATCGCACGCGAGTCATGTTTGACTGGATCCACCCTTTCACATCTTCGCAAACAACCTTTGGTGCCACTCAAGCTGACCTACTTGCAATGCGATTCGATTTCAATTGGTAACCCGTATTGAACCACCCCATGAACATCACTCAAATCATTCACCGCCGCAGACTCCTCATCGCCTCTTTGTTGGGACTCGGATTGCCGTCGATTAATATCGTCAGTGGCGAACCTTTCCGCCACGTTTGCCGCCAATGCAGTTGCCAGGAAGGTGTCCAAAAAGTTTGCCGACTTGTTCGCGAGGACAAAAAGGTTCAGGTCACTCTTTGGGGGTCAAAAGAAGAAGACTTCTGTCTACCAGGCCCAAGTTGCCCTCAATGTGAACATAGTGAATTGGTTTGCGGTAACTGTCATAAATCATCGGCTGCAAGTAAGCAGAGCGATGACAAAGCGAAGCAAGACAAGCCCAAAGACGAAAACGTGTTGACAAGAGCAAAACGATTTGTGTGGACCAATTGGAATCCATGTGATTGTGGGGAAGTATTCACTCGCAAGAAACTGATGAAAAAGACGATAACGAAAACCGTTCCAGGCTACAAATGGGTCGTTGAAGATCTTTGTATCCGTTGCCATTCAAATTGTGAACCTGAAACGATCCCTCTCGATGTAACGATTCCCGCCCCGCCCAAGGCAGCTGGGACCAAGATCCTTGAGCCCGTTCGCGGAACATAGATGTAAGACCGTAGTTTTTTGTCAGAGTATCCGACAATCTTTCCCCCAGTTTTGGACAAGGATGATAACATTATCGGTCTTAAAGAGCCGGACCTTCAGGGTGTTAGCCTTTGGACCGACCACTTTAGCAGCATCAACCCGATCACTTTGGACGATTGACACAACTCTAACGCTGAGTGTGTGGCCGGCTGAGGACAGCCGGCTCTACGTGTTGGTACAACCCACCCTTTGACAGTGAAATGAATTTGGCATGTATCGACGCGAATTTGGCTTCACTTCAGCAGCAACTCTCCTTACCCAATTTTTTTGCCCAGGCAAAGTTCAGTCCCAGGTACTCGCCCGGAAAGAAAAAGAAGCGGGCGTGGATGTGGGACTAGCGGGTCCTGCCAATGGCCCGTGGCGACGATTGTTTCTTGACGCCACAGTCGTCGAAGAGCAGCATGGGCTCGTTCGAAAATTTCATTTTGCCGAGAAACATCCAGGCAACCCAATCATTGTCGCGGATCGACCATGGGAAGGAAAGTCTGCAATCACCGGGCCTTACGTTTATGGGACCGTCTTAGATGATGGTCAACGGTTTCGAATGTGGTACCAAGTCTTGTTTCAAGGCAACCATGTCGGATATGCCGAATCGACTGACTCTATACATTGGCAGAAACCCGCTCTCGATATTATTCAATACCAAGGTCAATCCACTAACTTGGTCGTATCGGAATTCGATGTAGAAAAGTCTGGCGGTCGCTGCCACAATCCAAGCGTTATTCATCGACCGAACGAAACGAATCCCGAGCGTCGTTATGCACTTTATGGTTTCGATGGAAAGGCGGGCCACCCGCGAGTTGCGTTTTCTTCCGACGGATTGAATTGGCGGTATCCAGCCGAAAGTGCGCTGCAGCCACTGTTCACATCTTCGGATGTAGTGAACTTTGGCTACGATCCTTATCAAGACCGGTTTTACAGTACTTGGAAGACGCGGAATCGACGCGGAAGGGCCGTTGGAATTGCTTGGTCTCACGACGGGGAGAAATGGCACAAACCATTCGAAGGACCCATTTTTGCAGCCGACGACTTGGATCCGAGCGACACGCAGATTTATGGAATGCCCGCCTTCCCCTATCAAGGTATGTACATCGGGTTGCCCTGGATGTATCGAGCTCGCTATTTCCGGTTTGGAGAATACAGCGTCGAAAAACTGCACGAAGCGCAGTCCGATTCGCCTCGCAACATGGAAGTACAATTGGCTTGGTCATGGGATTTGGTCAATTGGACTCGCACACCCGATCGACGCCAATTCATTCCACTTGGTCGAGATAAGGATTGGGATCGCGGTATGATTGTGACTGCCGGCGCTCCTCTCGTGGTTGGAAATAAACTCCATTTCTATTTCGGAGGCACGGATCGAGTTCATGATGAAAAGCAAGTTCAAGCGTCAATTGGTTTGGCAACCTTGCGGTTGGACGGCTTCTGTTCGATGTCCACCAAGGATTCGACCGAAGGCTGGTTGATTACGCGACGAGAGCCACTTCGTGAGCCGAGGGTCACAATCAATGCTCGCACTCAACCAGGCGGTTCGATCTCAGCCGAGATTCTTGATCGCAAAAACGAAATTATCGCAGGCTTTTCGCGTGATCAATGCGTGGCATTCCATGGCGACTCAGTCCGACACGATCTACAATGGAATACCCAATCGTTTCCGTCCGATTTAACAAAGAGCGATTACAAAATACGATTTTGGTTGCGAAACGCAGAGTTGTTTTCTTATTTACCTGAGTCGCTAGACCCAAATCAAAAGGATCTGGCGAGGTTTCCAAGTAACGGACCCTAGAATATGATGACTACATATCCAAGATATCCTCGGCACCGAAGCGGATTGCATCGAGTACCAGCTCTATTCTTTTTTCAATCGATGCTGTCGCTTTTCGTTACATGCGCGACGTGTTGTGCAGAGCAGTTCGTCCTATTCGACGTTACTTTTGACTACACGAAAGAGGATGCAGACAATTCGAAACCGAGCAAGTCTCACTATTACGTGAAGGACAAATTGCTAAACGCAGAACGTCCAAAGGACTGGACCGCTCCTGTCGACTATCGCAATGGAACTGTTCATGTTCGATTGGAAGTGATGGACAAACCCGCGGGCGATGAACCGACGACTTGGAGCATTTGCTACATTCCCAATAAAGGACAAAAGAACGGATACGGTTGCCTTGGTACGGACGTCTACAAAAAAATAGGGGTGTATGAAAAAGACCTCTCGATGAAATCGTTTTGGGAGAACGAATCTATTGTGTGGACTGAAGGTATCAAGCAAATGGACTTGGTGATCAAGGACAGCAGTGGCGGTTCCGGACACGCTCACAAACGTGCGGACTTCGAGAAGTTCTTTCCGACGAAAGTTCGGCTGACATTGACTCAGGTTTCAGCGGGTTCGAAATACGATCCAAAGCTTGAACCGAAATAGCAACCCCTCGCCTTATGCATCGGGTTCGGATCGCAAAACCGAGTAAAGCGAGAAGGCTCGTCCCATCAGTCCTTTCAATTCCTCGATGCTACATTGGCGGCGAGCTTGATAAAATAGGAAGTGGTCACGATTGCCTTCGAGATTAATTTGTCGCTGACTAAGAAGCTCATTTCGTCGTCTTGCCGTGAAGAATGCGCGAATTTGTTCAGCGTTCGGCCCGGTTAGCTTAAACGCATTAGAGAAACTGGGGTCGTCGGCGAAGTTGATGTCTGGGAATCCGAACAGTCCGGCAATTTTTTGGAATACGCTCTCAGGACTGAGTTGAAATGCTGGTATCGAAATTTGACCCGATTGTGCCATAACGACTGTTTGCTTAGGAGTCGACTTATTCTTGCCATTTCCGACGGTATATCGGTAGTCGAAAACCACCATCCTAATTTCTCCCGAGTCCGCGACGAGAATGTTGGAAATCACTCGATTATGCCCAAGTGAAGCCAAGGCAAATTTGGCAAAGTCTTCACGATCACCTGGGGCAAGCTCCTCGCGGTATTCGATGCCCAACTGCCCTGCAAGTTGCTGAATGCCTTCGCGACGTTTCTTTTCCGTCCAAATGGAATAGCCGATAGCGGCGGCGACTATTAAACCAACAATGGTAACTAGGATGACAATTTCCATGTGTCAACTCGTCAGGGTGAAATGAAATGCGATCAAATGACTTACAGATCCATGAGGGCAGAACAAGAGGGCAGAACGATGAAAATTTCTATTTTGATTTGCCTCCCAATCGTCCCGCCCCCAGCAATCAAACCGTGCAGATGCTGCGGTGCTGAAACACGAGCCCGCTGGCGATCCACATCAAACTCGAAATGGCTGCGAGAACTCCAATATCGAACCAAGGAAATGCTCCCGTCTGAATAATGATCGCAGGGCGATAATACTCCATCACCGACAACCATGGCGAAATGATCTTCGCCCAGTTTTGAAACTGAGCTAGAAAGTTCAGTAGAAATGATGCTAATAACACTGTAAACACAACGCCAATCGCACGCCCTCGGCGGTTGCTAAGAGCTGAGACAAGAAATGAAAAACTTCCGATAGCAAGGTATATTGCACCGAGGTTGACTATCACGATCATCGTGTGAAGTACCGACAGTCTCATTTCTGGCTGGACAGTCAAGGAGGTCAATAGATGGCCAGCGTATCCAAACAAAATGATACACGCGCCTGAAACAAGCCAGCCTATGGATTCAGCCAAGAATATTTCCCAACGGGATACCGATAGACAGAGCAGAAAATCTGCAGTCCCTCGATCAACCTCTCCCGCTGGCACACGAGAACAGTACATAACTTCGTGAGCCCAAATCAGTGTCAGCACAGTGGGATGTACCCAGAGAAACGCCTGCGATAGCTGAGCCGAGACTTGACTACCTGGATCCACACCTAGCAACGCAGTTAGCAGCGGTCTGATCATGGGCATCTTGTCAAACATTTGATCCATATTGCCTTGACCTTCGGAAGCAGAGCAGTCAGGAGGCTCATTACTGCAAACAAGCCAAAACTGAAAAACAGCACCGGCCAGCGGACTTCCACCCAGATTTTTTGTAGAAGTCCTAACATCACGCTGCCTCCTGGTGCGACTTATAGTAGGGTCGAAAAAGCATTTCCAATGAAGGCGGGCCGATCATAATGTCGGCAAAATTCTGTGCTGCCGCCCAAGCGATGAATGAAGCCGACGAACCGATCAACTCCAACACGCAGGTGCGGTCCGGGTTTGCCTGGGTAATATTTGTTGTGGTATTCGAGTTGACTTTTCTATCATGCCGTCCAGGTAGAAAACAAATCGTGATGTCGTTCGGCCATTTCACCGATTCAATCATCTGATCGGGACGGAGCGTAACAACGATCTGCCTCGGCGCCTTTGCTTGGAGAAGGCTGACAGTCGAGTCTTCTACGATGCGACCATCGCGAACGATCGCAATGTGATCACAATGCCTCTCAACTTCGCTGAGAGTATGACTAGAAATTATCACAGTATGCCCTTTCATCGCCAATTCACGAAGACATGCCATCAGAGTGTCCTGCATTAATGGGTCGAGTCCCGAGGTTGGCTCGTCGAGAACTACCAGTTTTGGTGAATGTGCCAGCGCCAACAGTAACGCCACCTTCTGTCGATTGCCTCGCGACATTTTTCGGACCGGAAGATCAGGTTCCAACCGAAACCGCTGCACAAGTTCCATACCCGATGTGCGCAGGTTCGTTAACCCGCGAATTCGAGACAACATCGACAGAGCCAGACGGATCGTCAGCCAGGGATAAAGACGTACATCGCCAGCCACATACCCGACATCGCGCCGAATCATAGGACCGTCGTTCCAGCAGTCCATTCCAAAGATGCAGGCAGTTCCTGAACCGGCCCTCAGCAATCCCATCAACACCCGAATGGTTGTCGATTTGCCAGAACCGTTGGGACCTAGAAATCCGAAGATCTCACCTTCACCAATCGTCAAATTGACATTGCTGATCCCACGGCGCGAACCATAACTTCGGCAAAGATCTTTGATCACAACCGCTTGCATAGATCCACCCAATAGAAAATTAGCTACTTTTTCCCTTGGGTAGCAATTAGCCATTCTTCGCCAAATGCAGCGTGCTTCATGCTCTTCCCGCCTTCGACAAAGTAACTGTATATTGCGTGAATCGTTCCATCCGATGCCTGTGTTACCGCCGGATAATGAAACGATCCGCTGGGCTGATCTTCCAGGTGCCGTGTTACTGGCCATGTACGCCCCTCGTCGCTTGAGAGCGAAACGGCTAGTCGGTTTCGTCCTTTTGTAGTGTCGTTGTAGACCAGCAACCATTTGCCACTCGCTAATCGAATACCGTCCACTCCCGCACCTGGATTCGGCAAGTCGCACACTCCAACTGGCCCCCAGGTTTCACCCTGGTCGCTTGACTCAGACACTCGCACTTTCCCTCGCACTCCATTTTCTCGCATATAGGCAACAAGAGTTCCATCGTTGCGACGAAGGACGGTAGGCTGGATATTGCCGAAGCCATAGAGCGGCTTGCTAGCGTGCCAAGTTGCACCACTGTCATCGGTAATAGCCATGATGGAAATGGAAAAGGTATCTGTGTAGAGTGGCAGTAAGATTCGTCCGCTTGGCAGCTGCGTCGGTTTGCAGCGAGGTTGCCAACCTAGCCGTTGATACAGTTTTTCACCAAGTCGCTCTCGCAGTGCACGGATGTTCTCCACGGTCCTCGGGGGAAGTTTGTCCTGATACGGTTCTAATTCTACGTCGAGTCTCTTTCGTGCTTCGTCGGCAAAGTTATCCGGCTTGAGCAGGATCATACCCTCTCGATACCATACTGGAGACTCGGGTGCAGCAAACTGTTTTGCAATCTTGAAATTGGTCAGGCAAGACTCCCAACTGTTTGCAAGTATCGTGGGATAGAATAACCAAAGTTGTTGGTCACGGTCCATGAACAAAGCGGTGTTGCAATCTGGAAACCCGGGCGTATCCGCTAGGACAAAGGGCTCCGTCCACTCGGTAGTACCACGCTTCTTCCAAGCGGCATACACTGCTACGTCATCGGCTTGACGTTCACCTGCACCGCGATACCAGGAGACAAAGAGATCGCCATTCGGACACTCGACGATTCCAGGGGCATGATTGTGTTTAGCATTCAAGGGAAACACGAGTTCCGACGTGAAGTCCGGTTCGGCTGCGTCGACGCCGCTTTCGATGGCTGTGAATGCGATCCACCAGAGACACAGCCAGTATTGAACCATATTACGTCTCATCATTATTATTGCTCTCGTTTGATTTGTGTTTAAAGTAGCTTAGGCTTCTAGCCTGAGAATCACTGACTGAATCTCACAGGCAAGATACCTATGCTACATCTCACAGGCAAGATGCCTATCCCACGGTTGGAAACAAAGCCTAGAACAAGGGGCCTTTGCCCGTGGCGCGGCGCCAGGCGGATAGTTGGCCTAAGTGTAGATTTGTATGGGCAATGATTAGGAAGGTTGCCATATCGCCTACCGAAGGCAACTCTGTCTCAAAAAACCCAAGTTTTTGCGGCTTGTTCAAATCGTCTTCGCTCGATTTCTGATACAGATTCGCGGCATTCCGAAACGCAGCTTCGAACGTGTTGATCAGTTCTTCCTTGGAGGGGTAATCGGCGCGAGTCTGAGATAGCGGCTTTTTCGTGTCTGCCAACGCATTCCAGCCTGCAGGGCAGATACCTTGGCCGCCAAGAAGGCTCGACGCATAATCGGCAGCTGTGGCGAGATGCAACAAGAGCCAGGCGGGATGGTTTAGTCCCATCGGTTGTTGACACATGCTGCTATCGTCGATATCAGCCAAAATCTGCTTTGCATATGCGATAGTCGCGATGGTGTTGGTGGTGATTGCGTTCATGGGACTCGCTTACTGACGGAAAAAAGGTGATTGAGTTTTCAAATAGAAATACACAAGCAAAGAATTGTACATTCGTTGAACCAAAACGGCGTTGGGCAGGCCAACTTTTTGGCTTCCCCTGCATAGTCCGTACAATCAGCCCAGTCTTATCCCTTGACAAAAATTGGAATATTTTTCTGTTACCTGAGTTGGCAGATCTATTTCAGGCAACCTAGCCTTGCATGCCCGGCTCGTTTTTTGGTGAAACGAAAGTGCTGCGGTGAGGCCCTATTTGCATGTAAAATACCATGTCCACTGTCGCTCCTGTATTTGTCGAGTTTCGTTGCAATCGTTGTTGGTACAGCAATTGTGCGGACAGCGATACCGTAGGTACTGAGGTTGAATGTCGCAATTGTGGTCAGGAAATAACGGTTCCTGAAGCGACACCAGATCGGATCGCGCGGGCAGAAGCAATGTTGGGCGAGCAGCCAGCACTTGTTAATAAACCTCCTGCGGTCGACAAGTCAAAATTGGAGTTTGACCGCAAATTGAGCGACCGCGAGTTGATCGAGATTGCTAAAATAGAATCGTATGTGCCGTTAGATCAAATGGATTTCCTTGGGCACCCAAACGCATCGGCCATCGCTCGTCTAGTCGCAACTATCGTGGACAACATTTTAATCTTTACTTCTTTTGCCGCAGGCTTCGTTCTCGTCGCTTGGTTAGCAAAACTGGGTGTCATGGAAAACCCAATGGAGACCATTCGATCCCAGAAGGAACTCGGTCTGATTTCTCTCATCGTGCTCTCTTTGCTTCCCACCATTTTGATCTTTGGTCAATGGTTTCTTCTGGCGACCTCAGGTCAGACGATTGGCAAGAAGCTGTTGATGTTACGAATTGTTACCATCGGCGGTAAGCTACCTGGATTTCTTCAAGCAGTCGTGCTTCGCAACTGGCTTCGGGTCGTGTTTTCGTTTGTGCCATTTTTCGGACTAATCGATGTGCTTTTCATCTTCTCGGATTCGCGTCGATGCTTGCACGATTATCTTGCAAGCACAAGAGTCGTAAGCGACGTTTAGGCTAGATCCATTCCTTGATCGGCTTGCCTTCGATTAATCGGATTGGTCGATCGTCTGGACTTTGAACGATCAAGTCATGCGGGATTCCTAATTTGTTATAAACGGTCGTCGCGATATCTTCCGATAGATACTCGTCGCGAATTACGGCTCCACCATCGCCGTCGGTTTCACCAAGCACATGGCCACCTGGTACTCCAGCCCCCGCCATGATCGCAAAACCTGCTGAGCCCCAGTGATCGCGGCCACTCGCTGAGTTCACCACCGGGGTGCGTCCGAAGTCGGTGAACCAACAGACAAGCGTATTGTCTAGCATGCCTTTTTCCTCTAAATCGATAAGCAGTTGTGGCAAACCTTGGTCAACTGGTGGCAAACGGCTTTCTTTCAACGATTTGAAGTTGTTTTGATGCGTGTCCCAACCACCATCGGTCACGGTTACAAACCGCACTCCCGATTCAATGAGTCGGCGTGCCAATAAGCAACTTTGACCAAACTTGTTCCTGCCATATGCATCCCGAAGTTTTGTCTCTTCCTCATCGATCGCAAAAGCTTTCTTTGTCTCGGGGGACGTAATCATGTTGAACGCAGTCTTGTAGTGTTCGTCGAGCGATTCATAGGCTGCCGGCTGCAGCTCAAAATGGCGTTGTAGTTGGTCGACACGAGCAAGCATTGAACGGCGCAAATCCACTCGTTGCATCGTTATCCCACCCGGAGGCGTAATGTCCCGAACATCAAATTTCTTGCCATTTGGATCTGTAAGCATTTCAAACGGGCCATGTTCCAATCCGAGAACTCCGGGAGTGCCTCCTCCAAAACGTCGGTCAATGCTGGAACCTAATTGCACAAACGGAGGCATCGCTGTTTTGAAGCCCTTGTGATAGCTGACAACAGATCCGTAACATGGATAAGCAATCGCTTGATTGAATTTTCGACCTGACATTACCCATTGATCCGCCGAACCATGACTCCCGTTTTGCGGATTCCAACCTCGTAACAAAGCAAACCGTTTTTGCTCTTTCGCCATTCGGGGCAAGACGTCTGTAAACCGGACACCTGCTGTCGCCGTTGGAATAGTTTGAAATTCGCCACGTACGCTTACGGGTGCATTTGGCTTTGGGTCAAAAGTATCATGATGGCTCGTTCCTCCCTGTGTCCAAATCAAAATACAGTTGACGTCTTTTTGCGATTTGCCCTCAGAACCGTTCGCGCTTTGCGACTGAAGAAGCGTGGGAAGCGAGATCCCCAAACCTGCCAATGTGCCGATTTGAAGTGCGTGTCGGCGGGTAATTTCCTGGCAAGTATTCGAAAGCATCGGCGAGAATTGGAACATCGTATCGATTTCCTTTACCAAACGTTTTTGGGATAGTTGATGGCGGGGGGCATTGGCGGGAACCTTTATCGTAACAAAATCGTCGGCCAGAAGCAAATTGGTTTCCGTTTAGGAATACCATGGTGACTTAATTCGCTGTTTCATGTAAACTGGACACGGCGGAACGCTCGACTCGCGTCGGCTCCTCGGCCCCCACCGGTTTCAATCCTACCTAAATATCGATGTGAAGACTGACCAATATGCTCAGGAACGTCGCGATCGCACTAATTGCTAGTTTTCTAGGATGGCCGAGTATCCTGGTGGCGGAAAGGCATTCCGAACTGCTTGTTACGCCTGCGGAAATCCAGCTTCAGGGAACCTACGATCGGTCTCAATTGGTCGTGACTCGTCGTTCACCCGATGGATCGGTTCAAGACGATTCGGATGATTTGACCGGCAAAGTCACGTACCACAGTTCAAATGAAGGCGTTGCTCAAGTCGATGCGAACGGACAAGTACGAGCCGTGGGAAACGGCGAAGCTACTATTCTTGTTAAAAGTGAATCGTATTCAGAGTCGATTTCCGTCAAGGTCAGCGCGGTGGACGCCGAACGCATCGATTTCCTAAAGGATGTCCGACCTATTCTAAACAAAGCTGGATGCGCCGCCGGGGCATGCCATGCGAGTCAGTATGGGAAAGGGGGCTTCAAATTGTCAGTATTCGGATTTGATCCCGCTGGCGACTACGATTCTATCGCTCACAGTGGTCGAGGACGTCGAGTCAACCAAGCTTGTCCGGACGCTAGTTTGATTTTGCATAAGGCCACCATGCAAGTAAGCCACGGTGGCGGTGCTCGTTTTGCGCCTGACTCGGTTGAATATGCTGTGATTCGAAAGTGGATTGAAACGGGATCTCCCAAGTCACCACGTCCGGAAATCTACGTCAAGCAACTTGAGGTATTTCCTAAACAACGAGTGGACGATCTGGGGTTCTCACAGCAATTGCGAGTTGTTGCTCAATACAACGATGCATCCAACCGCGATGTTACCGCGATTTCGCTTTACGACGCGATCGATACCGGCATTCTCAAAGTATCAAGCGGTGGACACGTCACGACAATCGGTCAAGGACAGTCGTCGATCATGGTCCGCTACGATGGCAAGACAGCCGTCACCACGTTTGTTATCCCTTTCAGTGCAAGCGCTGATTTGGCCGATTGGAAAAACAATAACTTCATGGACGAACTCGCGGCAGCAAAATTTGCGGACCTTGGGTTGTCGCCGTCACCGCTCTGCGATGACGCGACGTTTGTACGGCGTGCTTACTTGGATGCGATCGGATCGCTGCCAGACACAGAGCAAATTCTTCGATTTATTGGCTCGGAAAACCCGAACAAGCGATCGCTATTAATCGATCAATTGCTTGGATTGACCGGCGATCCAGCGCTCGATATTTACAATGATCGCTACGCAGCGTTTTGGACATTGCGCTGGTCCGATCTTATTCGCAACAACAGCGCGTCACTAGGCGAGCAAGGCATGTGGGCGATGCACAACTGGATCCGCGACTCGTTCCGGACCAATAAGCCCTTCGACAGATTCGTCCGAGAATTGGTCACCGCAAAGGGCTCGATTTTTTCCAACGGGCCAGCCAATTACTTTCGTGTTCACGCAGATTCTGCGGCCTTAACCGAAGCCACTTCGCAGTTGTTCATGGGCGTTCGAATGGAGTGCGCCAAATGCCATCAGCATCCCTTTGAGAATATCAGTCAAGCTGACTACTACAGCATGTCCGCATTCTTTTCGCGTGTTGGATCGAAAAACAGTGAGGAATTCGGTCTCTTTGGTCGCGAAACGGTAGTGCTGGTCAAAGCGACAGGCGAAGTCAACCATCCTCGCACAGGCAAGAAACTATCGCCGACGCCGCTCGGCGGTGAAGCGATGGAGCATTTGTTCGACCGACGTATTCCACTTTCAGAATGGCTAACCGGCCCTAGCAATGAATACTTTGCACGTTCCGTAGCAAACCGATACGTTAGTTATTTGCTCGGTTACGGATTGGTCGATCCAGTGGATGATATGCGAAGCACGAATCCACCAAGTAACGCTTCTATGCTGGACGCGATTGCAAAGGACTTCGTCAAATCTGGTTACAACTTAAAGCACTTAGTTCGAACCATTATGAACTCGCGACTGTATTCAGTGAGTTCGCAACCAACCATGGAAAACGCCGCAGACAACCGGTTTTTCAGCCATTTCCACGTCAAACGATTGTCTGCAGAGCCTTTATTGGACTCGATCGATCATGCAACGGGTGTTCGAACCAAATTCAAAAATCTTCCGCTGGGTACGCGGGCCATTGAATTGCCAGACGCGGAGTATCCCGACTACTTCCTGACTACTTTTGCCAAACCGAAGCG
>JAYTVL010000619.1:0-41737 GCA_043744075.1 Pirellula sp.
TAATTAGCCGGAACGCGCTAGCGTCCGGTTCTTTGCCGTAAACCGTGGGCTAGCGCCCTGCGGCTGATATTGCTTGACAAATTCGCAGTAAATCAACAAGCCCCTTGCGTCGATGGTGAGCAGGTTTGGTAACCAGATGAAATCTCCCCATCCCCCTTTTCTCCCTCGACCGGCTGCCAAAGGCAGCCGGTTGAGGGAGAAAAGGGGGGCTTCGCGAATACGTCGATTTCTGGTTCCCCAAACGCTCTCACCATCCAGACAAGCTGGATGGCGTCGACTTCGCGCGTCCAACGATAAAACTCGCGATGTAAGGAGACAATTGAATATGAATCGCTAGCGGTGAGAGGATACACCGAATCCTCGTTTCTATTATTGCGATTGTGGAAACTCAAGAGCCTCCGGCTAAGTATTGTGTTGAATCCGCGTAGGGGCGGACGGGCTGCGTAGACGCCGCAGGAAATCGACTAGCTTGGATTATTCATTAGCCGAGTAGCTCCAATCCGCACTAGCGTCCAAAATACGGTTGGTTTGCTTGGCCTGTTTGTGGGACGTTATAGGGATTCGGTTGACCAGGCAATCCTTGAAACGCCTGCGGTTGGCCCTGGAAGCCTAGTGGAGGGCCATATCCCTGGGGCGGCAACGCGCCACCGGGTGGCCCTCCAATACTTGGGCTTGGCTGGATCGCTCCAGGCTGACCCGTATACGGAAAAGCTTGGAATTGCTGTGGGTACTGTTGCGGGTACTGCGGAATCTGCTGTTGATAAGGGTTGCAAGCATTTCGGTTCGCACATCCGGACCATGAACCAATACTGACACAAACGGCCGAAACCAGCAGTATTCTTTGAATCCTCATGATCGCAACCTCATTGCAAATAGCGCACAGAATCTTTACCAACGATCCATCGATCGTCGCAGAATTCTCAAGTTGACGTCTACAGCAATTTATGCAACGACTGATTCTCGATAGCTATCCAGTGTGAGTTGGCCTGCAAATCCGTGTACGTCTGCCGAACACCGGATGGCCAAACGATCTCAATCCGATCGACTTTGGTAGCTGAACCGAGCCCAAAGTGAATCACTCTTTGATTGGTCACCATGTACCCGCAACCACCGACCAGTTGTTTCGTCCATTTCTTGTCTGCAACCGTCGCAACGACCTCCGTACCGATTGCATCCCGATGCGATTGTATTCCTACAAGGCTAATTGATAGATAGTTTCCCGCTTCTGAATCGTTGCGAACTAGGCTTGCTGGCATTTCAAGATCCGTTGCAACAAAATCCTGTTTCCCGTCTCGATTGAAATCGATCAACGCTAAAGCACGCCCCAGCCGTTCGATCTCAAAATAACCTCCAACTGCTTCGGATCGTTTCTCAAAAAATCGCGAACTGCCATCGCCTGCGAAATACTGAGCCCGCATCCGAAATGGAATTCCCGCGTGGGACATGTCATCGATATGACCGTTGAGCACAATCAGATCTGCGACCCCATCGGATTGGGCATCTAAGAACTGAGTGCCGAAGCCGAGCATCTTTAAGCTAGGTGCAACCATTCCTGAAGCTCGCGTCGAATCGCGAAACACCCCGTTCGACTCCTGCAAGTAAAGGGTGTTGGATTCATCGTAGTAATTCGTTACGAAAAGATCGATCGCCCCGTCTTGATTGACGTCTCCGGTCGCAACTCCCATACAGGCTTGTGCTTTTCCCTGCCCATCATAAGCAAGACCGTTTAGTATTGCGTTGTCTTCGTATCGAATGCCGAGTGGTGAATTGACGTCGATTTCCGCAGTCAACATCAAGTTGGCTACCTGATCGTTCGCCACAAAAATTGAAGGAAATAGATGATTTTTTAATCGAAACACTACCAACCCAAGCGCGTTGCCCTCTTTTATCGAGGGTGCAAGCACTTGACTACCTATGTCGCGAAATATACCCTTGTCGTCGACCTTCAAAAGACGTCCTGGCGATTGGCGAAAATTGAGCGGTGAGCATGCTCGCGGCATTCCTTTGTAGAGACAGCGACGCGATTCAACGTCTTCTCCCTCGACATAGTTGGCGTCATATATTTCAGCCAATCCGTCACCGTTGAGATCGGCGATTGCGGCGCTCACAGTCCAACTTGCGGATTTCGAATCGATCCTTGCTGAACCATCGCGAAAAGTTCCGTCTCCCTGGTTCATCCATAGTTGATTGATTCCGAAGTTGCAAACATAGACGTCGTCAAAGCCATCGCTGTCAACGTCTCCGATGGCGACCCCTTGACCAAACGCATGTTCCTCGACTCCAGCCTGTTGTGTTACATCCTCGAATACCGAACTATTAGTCTCTGAAGCACCTCGATTGCGTTTCAACCGATCTGAATGAGATCGATCTGAACTATCAGGCGGCCAATTGCATCCCTGGGCAAGATAAACATCCGGCCAACCGTCACGGTCGTAGTCTAAAATACCAACGCCGCCACCTGTCATCTCAAACATGCGCCTTCCATCTAAAAACGATGTCCTAGATGCATAGTAGGTAAAATTTAGCCCGTCCGTCTCCGTGAATTTCACGGCAACTGCCTGATGCCCTGAACTGTTTGCCATCGATTTTGGCTGAGAGTTCTCTGGAGTCCAAACCGGCAACTGCAGGGATTGAATCCACTGGGCATCGACAACTTTCTCCTCCAAACGCGTGCGCGGAGAACGCCGATCAAGCAATGGCCCGGCAAGTTCAGCAACGCGACGCAACTCGAGATGTGATGGATCAAAGGACAGCCCATACTGACTCCAAGCCATGGATTCCCAAATGCGTCCGAGATCAAGCGTCTGCTGTGCGGCTAATAGAATCGGTTCCAATCTCCCCTTCGAACGCAAGTACTGTTCGAATTCGGGTTGCGAGATTCTATTTAGAGCAACAGACTGGCGACCTGACCATTCATTGGACATGATTCGCTCGAAAACGAAGGCTAGTTTTTCGAGTTTCGTTGCTCGCTTTGCGATAGATTGTACATGGTCAGGTTGCCCAATGGTTGCAAGCATTTGTGTCATAGCGTTCAAGGCGGCAAGATGGTCTGGATCCAGTCGAAGCGATTCTGCAAAACATCTCGCGGCAGATTCTGGTTGCCCATGATCGCGTGCCCATTCGCCTCGAATGAACCAAATTACCGGATGCGTGTCCGCGCCGACTGGAAGTGAGCGATTCCATGATGGAAGCACGTCGGGATCAACTTGCTGCAGGAGTTTCCCAAGTTGCACGTGAGCTTCGATGAGTTCCGGCGATTGTTTCATCAATTCCGTCAACAGACGCTTCGCATCAGCAGTGGCTCCCTCACGCAGTCTGATGCGTGCCAGGCCAAGAAGAGGTAATCGATCCTGGGGAGTAGCAACGAGAAACTCTCGGAGTTCCTTTTCATTCTCAATCGGCATCGCGATGTTCCCTAAGTACAACAGATGTTGCACCGACCATCGGTTCTGTTTAACCAGTTCGAACAAATGTGGGAAAGCATCCCACCTTCTGCCAGACAAGTTCAGTAAATAGATCAATCGATCGCGGGCTTTATCGTTTCCGGTATCGAGAGCAAGAGACCTTTCCATCTTCTGAATGGTGGCTGACATTCGCTTCATTTGAAGTGTCACTTCGCCAGCAGCCCAACGAGCGGTGGCCGCATCGCTTCTCGAAGAATCCAGCACGCGATCATAAAACGAAATCGCTTGCTCATATTGTTTAAGTTTGGAGCAAGACTCACCCGCAATCAGAAGTAGGTTCGGTGCATCGGATTGTTTTTTCAGCAGCTCATTGCAAATCGACAAGGCCATGGCATGATCGCCTTGTTGGAATGCACGTTTAGCGTCAGAATAGGTTTTTCCGCTTCGTACGACTCGCTGTGAGACTATCCACATGATCATTCCGATTGCTGAGGCTCCGATCATGAGCATGAATAAAGTGATTAGAATTGTGCGTCGGTTCATAGATTGCATGAGTCATGGAGCAGTGAGCCACTCCATGTTAAGGCGGGCGAGTGTAAGTCCCTTCCCTGCGAAACCGGGTTGGGCGCCGCGGCCATAAAAGCAAAGGATTGTGCCCGATTGGGTGACAGCCATGTCGGAGTACATGCTGGGGCCAGGCTCGATGGTTTTGTTTACGGACCAGGTCCTACCTTCGTCGCGACTGACTTTGACGCTAACGTTTTTTCGATCACGGCTCTTGCCGGGTTCAGCTTTGCCCTTTGACGTTTCAAGATTGTGCGGATTGGAAAAAAGGATCATGCTTTGACCGCCATGGTTGTAGCGGACAATGCCGCCCATACATATGGGTTCGAGAAGGGCTTCGTCGAACATGGGGGTGCTCCAATTGGTCGCGCCATCGGAACTGATGGTAATAAGGCGACGGTGGGCTTTGGATTCGTTACGGACGTTGAGCATCACACGTCCATCATTGAGTTCGATGGCGACCGTCTCGTTAGGATTGATCCATTCGAAGGTGCAAGGTACTGCGACCTGGCCAGCCAACCAGTTTTTGCCTTGATCGTCGCTATAGATGGTGGCGGTGACGCTTGGACGATGCGCATTGCCCCCTGTGCCGGTGGAGAGCCAAACGGGCACGACGAGTCGGCCTGTTTTGAGCTGGATACTGTGATTTGGGCCGGTGGCGAGCACTTTCCAGTCGTAGTCTTTTTTGAAGGCTTCGAAGGCGTACGTGATCTCGTTCGGCGGGCTCCACGAAATGCCATCATCGTCGCTTCGCTGATAAAAGGCGCGCATGTATTCAAGGCAGAACAACATGTGAACCGTGCCGTCCTTGTCAGCGATGAGGACGGGGTTGTTGTAAGTCACGTCGGCGGGATCGACGTTTTTCAATTTGAGCGCAAAGGGGTTCTTAGCTTTTTCACCCTCGACGTGGACGATGCTTTTCGGCGGGCTCCAGGTCTTGCCCTCATCAGTACTGCGACGCAGCAGGATCCGAATGTCGTCCCAGTCACTAACACCCGCAGGGCGCTTCCTCGCCTCGCACCACGCCAGTACCGTACCCTTGGCCGTCACAACGATACCGGGAATGTGATAAATGTTGTAGGCGGGATCTTCGCCAACCACAAAGAGGTCTTGTTTGTCTACGAAGGGATCAACCGCAGGGATAAAACCGACGAGGCACCCAAGCAACATTGTAAGAGAGCCGAGAACGGGGATGGTATTCGTCATGGTTCGTACACCCTTCCTGCAAAAATGGACTGACTTTTGTTGCAACTGGAAAACCAGTTGATAGCGAACTCATGATAGCAAGCCAATCGGTCGAGTTGAATCCCATGTTTCTGCTCTTGGGCCATGCCTTACATTTTGCATTTTCCAATTCTCATTTTAACTTTTTCAATCGCCTGTCGCATGCCCGTTTTAAACGTGACAACGAGTTAATCGTTTGCCGAAATAACGTCGGGCCCTTTGCCTGATCGCTTTTCATACATTCCGTCTCCCATCTTGACGTACTTTGTGAATCCCTTGGCATCTAGATTTTTGTCGCTTAGGTTGGAAGCGGCTTTCATGTCCGACCACATGCCACCTGCCGACGGCAACGAAATACAACGACGCACTGGCTTTCCGGTATCTGGATGTTGTTTCAACGGTGGATCGTTCATTCCCTGTAACACTTCAAACGTTTCTCCGTCTTCCCCGCCGTCTTGAATCACTTCGTACACGTAAATCGGCATAATTATTCCAGTCGGAAAACAACAGAAAAACGCAACTTGCACTTTACGTAGCTTAGGCTTCCAGCCTGAGTATTCAAGAGAAATCCCCGCAGGCAAGATGCCTAGGCTACGTTCCCGCAGGCAAGATGCCTAGGCTACGTTTTAGAAACAGAGCCTAGGACTATATTCTAATCGAACCATTACGAACTACTTCGCGGATGTTTTCGACTTCGTTGCCCCGGGTTTTGCCTTTGTATCCTTCGTCACCTTCACTACGACAGGTTTTGGCGGATGACGAAGTGCCGCTTGAGCTGCTGCCAAGCGCGCGATGGGGACACGGAATGGGCTGCAACTGACATAATTTAAGCCGATGATATGGCAGAACTCAACTGACGACGGGTCACCACCATGTTCGCCGCAAATTCCAATCTTGAGATCTGGTTTGGTCGAACGGCCTTTGTCCACGCCAATCTTCATGAGTTGACCAACTCCCGTTCGATCGATCGAAGCAAACGGGTTCGCCTTGATGATCTCCAAACCTTGGTAAGCTGGTAAAAACGATCCCGAATCGTCGCGGCTCATTCCCAAGCAAGTTTGTGTCAAGTCATTTGTTCCAAACGAGAAAAACTCTGCCGACTCGGCAATCTCGTCTGCTGTCAAAGCACCGCGAGGCACCTCAATCATCGTCCCGACCGTATATGGAAATTTCTTGCCAGTCGCCTTCATCACTTCAGCGGCGACGCGGTGAACGATCTCTACTTGCAGATCAAGCTCCTTCTTGAAGCCAACCAAAGGGACCATCACCTCAGGCTTGACCTTGATTCCCTCTTTGAGAACAACGGCAGCGGCCTGGAAAATCGCTCGGGCTTGCATCTCAGTAATTTCTGGGCGCAAGATACCCAGACGGCAGCCTCGGAAGCCGAGCATCGGGTTGAACTCGTGCAGCTCAGAAACCAACCGAGCTACTTCAGCCACTGTTGTATTTAGTTGCGTGGCAACTTCTTCTTGGCCTTTCTTGTTGTCATGCTGTGGCAAGAATTCATGCAACGGCGGATCCAGCAATCGAATGCAACCGGGCAATCCATTTAGTGCACGAAAGATACCTTCGAAGTCCTTTTGCTGATAAGGAAGCAACGTCGCCAATGCCTTCTTGCGATCGTCTTCCGCCTTTGCCAAAATCATTTGGCGAACAGCGATAATTCGATCCCCTTCGAAGAACATATGTTCGGTTCGGCAAAGACCAATTCCTTCCGCTCCGAAAGCGATCGCATTGACCACCTGGTCTGGCTGGTCCGCGTTCGTTCGCAAGCCAAGCGTTCGATACTTGTCCGCGAGCTTCATCAGAAAATCGTAGTACTGGAATACCTTGCTATCTTTTGGCTTCATGGTCTTGTTGATCAAGACTTGCTTCAGTTCACTATCGGCTGTTGCGATCCTGCCGTGGAACACTTCGCCGGTTGTGCCGTTGATGCTGATCTGGTCACCTTCCTTAAGTGTGACACCTTTGCACTTGAGAGTTCCTTTGTGGTAATCGATTTCGATTTCGCCAGCGCCAGCAACGCATACCTTGCCCATTTGGCGAGCCACGAGGGCCGCGTGGCTGGAGACCCCACCGCGTGCGGTGAGGATACCGTCCGAAGCGATCATCCCACGAAGATCTTCAGGGCTGGTCTCAATTCGGGCCAATACAACGCTTTGTCCTTTAGCAGCTAGCTCTTCGGCTTTGCCAGCGGTGAAAACAACCGAACCAGATGCTGCACCGGGGCCGGCAGGTAACCCGACAGCCATCAATCGACCTTCTTTTCCGGCACTAGCGTAGGCTTCAGTATCGAAGATTGGCTGCAAGAGTTGGTTGAGCGCTTCAGGATCGCCGGACTTGATCGCATGCTCAGGGGTCATCAGCTTTTCTTTGACCATGTCGTGAGCAATCTTGACATAGGCCAAGGCGGTTCGCTTGCCGTTTCGCGTTTGAAGCATATAGAGCTTCTTTTTCTCGATCGTGAATTCGAAATCTTGAACGTCACCGAAGTTCTTTTCGAGAATCTTTCGAACGTCGTTCAATTCTTTGTGAGCGGCTCCGATCGTCTTGTCTTTGGCCATGTCGGCGATAGTAAGTGGTGTTCGAACCCCTGCCACGACGTCTTCGCCCTGTGCGTTGACTAGGTATTCACCGTAGAACAAATTGTCGCCGTTGGCAGGGTCTCGAGTGAACGCTACACCCGTTGCACAGTCGTCCCCCATATTGCCAAATACCATGGCTTGGACGTTGACGGCGGTACCCCACTCGTCGGGAATGCGGTACTTCTGACGATAGAGAATAGCTCGTTCGTTCATCCAAGAGCTGAAAACAGCGAACACGGCGCCCTCGAGTTGCTTGACTGGATCCGTTGGAAACGCCTTTCCAGACCAATCCTTGATCAGCTTCTTGAATCGCTTAACCAGCTCTTGAAGATGGGCAGCTGTGAATTCTGTGTCGTCTTTGACATTCACTTCTTTCTTAAGCACTGCCATGATCTCTTCGAACGGCTCATGGTCGTTTTCATTCTTCTTTTGCACCCCCATCACAACATCGCCGTACATTTGCAAAAATCGACGATACGAGTCCCATGCGAATCGCGGGTTGCCGGTTGCAGTTGCGAGCCCTTCACATGTTGCGTCATTGAGGCCCAAATTAAGGATCGTATCCATCATCCCAGGCATGGAGTCCCGAGCACCGGAGCGAACCGATACGAGCAGCGGATTCTTGACATCACCGAATTTTTTTCCAGCTTCCTTTTCAAGCCACTTGACGGCTTTTTCCATGTCTAGCGCGAGTTCGGCTGGGGCTTTGCGGCCATTCTTGTAATAGCTCACGCAAACTTCGGTTGTAATTGTAAAGCCAGACGGAACAGGCAAACCAATTTTGGTCATTTGAGCAAGGTTGGCGCCTTTGCCCCCGAGCAAAGCCTTCATGTCTCCGCCACCGTCGGTTTTAGATTTTCCAAAAAAATAGATCAACTTGTTTGCCATGGCCGAATGCAATGCTCCCGTGTTTCTGCAAAAATCAAAGAGGGTTCGACGGCGTCGGATGTCGTTGAGACAGACCCCCAAATTACGGGCGAAGAGTGTACTTTCGCCAGTACAACCAGTCAATTGCCATTGCGAGTGCTTTATTGTGGAACAGCTCCATTTGATCGTCCCTGAACAGCTACTTATGGCGTTAACCAAATTGCTGTCTGGCAAAGTCGCTCAAGACCAAAATGGTCAATCTTTGCACCACTCTTGCTTTAGGATCACCGAATCCAATGGTTGTTGTTTTCTTGAGCAAACGGGAAATGACCCATGGTTTTTTCACCCCCTCGGCCCCGTTTATCGCGATTCTGCAGACATTTTCGACGATTTCGATGCAGTCGACATGCCTTGGTCCATTAACCAACAGCTTTCGGAGCAAGTCCAAAATTTAGCCCAAGCAATGGGTCATAGCAGACTAGAGGTTTCGCCAAACGATATTTGCGTCATCTATTGCGAGTCATTCGGAAACGTACTTGGGGTGCGGTGCAATAACCTCAAACTTGTTGCAACCACTCTAATGACATGGGGAAAACCACCTGAATCTGTGATTCGAGACTGGCAGAATCAGTTGGATTCACTGAAAGAGCAGCCCACTCGTCCCAGTACTGCCGAGACGCTGGTAACAGAAGATGGGCTACTAATTCCTTTGACGGAGTTGTTGAATCAAATCGAAGTGAAAGCAATGGCCAAATTCGAAGGGCGAACGGATTTCGGAAATCCACCCATTCGGCAGACCGCATCTTTTTTTTGTCTTGCACCTGACTGGCCAGTCCGCACAACCCCTTCGGAATTGGATAACGGTTTCTCGCTTGCAGTTCTGAAAAGCGATCCGAATGAATTGGCGGGAACGCTACCACGCAAGAGAAAAAGCAATGTGAAAATGCTTTGCATTGGTTCTGCGACAGCTATCATCTTTATTCTGGCATTAACCTTTTGGCTTCTAGGCCCAGTAACTAGATCACCCGAAGAGCTTGTCGCTACTTCGAGCGATCCAAAAGCACTGGCCACTACCCCCAACTTGAGCGATGCTGCTACTGGCATCAATGATCCGAAGGAAGTCGAGCTGCAGGAATTAGTCATTACAACAGATATAAATCGATCGGATTCAGAGTCGTTGCAGCCAGATTTAACTGTCGAAGCGTTGCTCGCACAACTTCGGCCCAGCAATGAGCGTTCCCCAACTCTTGATTACCTGTCAGCGTCGTCGATCATTAGCGAATTGTTTACTACAGGAATGGAATTACCAGCGATTCCGACGGACGAAATAGCTGGCAACGAAATTGAAGTTGCCGAGGCTTCTGATACCAAGGCCCTAGATACCGTCCTGTCTGAACGAGGAGCGATCACGCTTGAACGACCGCTTCGGATTCAAACCGCCATCACCAAAGAGATTGTAAAGATTGGCAAACCTGTTTTGGTAAAGGAATGCCGTTGCGAAATTGAGTTGAAGTTGACAGATAAACTGGTAGTTGAGCCGAGGGAAACAGTCACGATTGAGGGGGCAAGCAAAGCTTCTTGGAAGATCGCAATTGAGGACGAAGAGCCTGAGTTAGTATTCGCGATTGCATCTAAGCCAGGCTCGAAATGGCAATTGATTGCAGCGGTTGGGCTTCGCGAACGCTCTGGAACGATACCGATTTGGCTCGGACCGCGCGAGGCTCAAATCGTTGGCAATCGGTTAATCGATTACCGGCAACAGATAAGTAGTGCAATCGAAACGCTTCGGACATTGAGATCGAATTCACGCGGGCGTTCTAACTTCGACTTTCCGGGTGAGATCAAGAAACTGGAGCGTCTCGAAAAGGAGGCTGAAAAGGCGATCGACCGGTGGAAAGTGATCGCACGATTGAGTCACTTCTTTTTCGATGGTAACGAAGTTCAGATTCAGTTTACAGCCGTCGAAAAACCCTAAAGAAATTTAACCATGTTTAACTGACCAAGGCGCATGGTTTATAGAAGTCGGCACGAGAAAGAAGCGACTGTTTCACCAAACATATTCCATTTTCCTACCTCAATTTTCCTACCATTTTCAATCGGATCTGGTAGGAAGATGGAGGTAGGAACATAGATATTCACACCACCGAAAACGAGGGGAATGGCGTGGAGTTAAGGAAAAACCGTAATCCGTATTAGGCCACGAACTCTTCTTCGCCGTCCGAGCCCGGTCTTTGCAATTGTCCCGATTCCTCGAGCGTACGCAGAATGTCGACGATCTTTTGCTGAACCGCTTCGACATCGCTGACCTTGACGCGACCGAGGAAGCCGATCTCTTCTTTTAGGATTTCGGCTGCTCGCGTCGACATATTCTTCATGACCTTATCCTGCAATTGTTGGCTTGCCCCCTTGAGGGCCATTGCCCATTGATTTGTTTCGACATTTTTCAGAATCGTTTGAATGTCTTTGTCTGCAAGTTTTTGAATGTCTTCAAATACGAACATCAATCGACGAATCTCTTCGACCAATTCTGGATTGTCCTTGGTTAACGACTCTAGCACGATACGTTCAGTTGCTCGATCGGTTACGTTTAAGATTTCGGCGACGGCCGGTACTCCACCCGCTTTGCGGAACGACTGACTCATGACCAACGACATCCGGACTTCGAGAGCGCATTCAATTTCCCTGATCGCTTCTGGATTGGTCTGCTGCATCTCAGCGATACGCTTGATTACCGATAGTTGTTTCTGCTGAGGTAAACCGTTGAGGATGCCCGCTCCGGTTGCGGCAGGTACATGGCAAATAACAACTGCAATCGTTTGAGGATGCTCGTCCATTATGAACGACAAAATGTTCTGAGGATCCGCCTTTTGTAAAAACCCGAAAGGCAACGATTCGAGCGTTTGCTGAAGTATGGAAAGCATGTCGGCTGCATCTTTGCCCAGTGCTTTCTTGACCAATGACTTTGCTCGATCAAGCCCACCGCTTGAGTGACCAAGCGAACTTGGCTGCCCACCGAAGAACTCCTGGATGATCTCTTCCTGGATCTGGCCAGAGATATTGTCCAATTGAGCAATTGCCAACGAAACCAACTCAACCTGTTTTGGTGGGAGCTTTCCCAACAAGATTGCAGCGTCGTCCTCCTCAAGAGCCATCAAGAGAACAGCAGCTTTTTGGATTCCATTCTGTTTTTCAGTCACAAATACTCTGCGATTCGTTGAGCGCCACCGGGACGGTTCGTCCGGCTGTTTTCAGATTCGACGTTAGCCAAGATACCGTCCGTTGATCCTCGGCAGTATTCGTGCTACTTGCTCAATAAATCCTGCGCGGATGACCTAAGGGCTATTCTTGTTCTATCCATGGCAATCGACAAAACCCCCATTGTCCGTGGTTTTCATCGATTCCAATCTCCAGCATGCTTAGCCGCGTCCCAACCTCGGGAAATAGCATGGCACGAAGCTGAGTAGCCACCCACCAAGCGATCTCCTCCGCGGTCGTATTGACGATTGGCAATAGCATACAATCCTCACGCGGGAACACCCACCGCTTCTTGCGAAATCGGACCGTTACCTCCTTGTCCTGCTCGTCAACCAGGATCATCGCATGTTTGGTCGGCAAAAGCATGTGATGGTCAAGCTGCTTGACAAGACCGGCCAAAGAATCGCGAAAAGCGATAAAGTCAATCACATAGCGATTCTCATCCAATTGGCCTTCGACTTCCGCTCGCAGTCCATAATTATGACCATGTACGCATTCGCAAATGTCACCGGCAAATGTGATAAAATGAGCAGATGAGAAAACCAATTGCTCTTTTTGAAGTAGAACCCGAAACGATGGAGTATGGGACATAATCATGCATTATCGCTAGATAGTAGAAAAGTTCGATTCAGCAGCGACCACTTTTCGCCTGGGAGTCTATTCGCCTGGGAATCGCTACGCGATCACGATATCGGCTTAAGGAGCATCTGGCTACAATGGTTTGTGTTGTTAAATTTTACTGGAGAGGCAAGAGTTTGCTGAAATCTCAAAAAAAGTCGGTATCCTTGCCAATGAATAATTCAGGCTAGTGCAAGAAACCGGAAGTTCCTTCCGGTTCCTTGGATTGAGCCGGAGGCGCTAGCCGAGCCACGCCGCAGGAAATCGGCTAGTAGCGCCTCAGGCTCAATAGGCTTCAATCTAGTGGAAGTACTTAAGAGTTTTGGCACTAGCTAGTGCCATCGGCTCAAAAGAACTGTCAAATTTTCGCTCCCTTCACTTCGTATCCAAACCCACTATGTCCGACCAGCTTGACGACGACATCGAAGCAATGCTGGATCAAGCATTGCTTGACTTCATGCGTCGATTCGATACGGGGCAAATCGAAAATCGAGAGGTATTTTTACAAGAATATGCAGAAATCGCGCCGCAGCTGCGGACGCTGCTGGATGCAGCTGATTTGATTGAAAAGTTGGCAGGCCCAACGCTCAGTGAGATCACCAATTCAACGGCCATATCGCAACGCGACCAGCAGCAACCAGAGGAACAATTGGAGAATCTTGGCCCAAATGCGGCCACCTTGCCATTAAGAGGCGGCGAAAATGAAGGACCGGTACCGACGTCGCCTTACGACTCGACTCTACCACCTGCAAAAAGCCAGTCCGAATTCAGCCTTAGTAGTCTGGGAAATACAAATAACTCGCAATCCAACCTGCCGTATCGATTTGGGGACTATGTCTTAGAGAGAGTGCTTGGTCGCGGGGGAATGGGTGTCGTCTACCTTGCATTCCAAGTGCAATTGGAACGCCGCGTCGCAATCAAGATGATACGTTCCGGATGCTTAGCTAGCAACGAAGAGGTGGATCGATTCCACATGGAGGCTCGCAGCGCTGCTAGCCTCACGCATCCTAACATCGTTACGGTCTACCAGTGTGGCGAATGCGACGGCCATCATTATTTTTCAATGGACTACATCCCCGGGACCGATCTTGCCAAGAGAATCTCAACTGGTCCCATGAGCCCAATAGAAGCTGTTCGATACGTTCGCGACGTTGCTCGAGCCATAGATTATGCCCATCAACAAGGTGTGCTTCATCGCGATCTCAAACCGGCCAACGTACTCATCGATGAATCAGACGCCGTTGTCGTAACCGATTTTGGTTTGGCGAAACAAATAGGATCTGACAAGGGGCTCACTGCCACCGGAGCAGCGTTGGGGACCCCAAGCTATATGTCACCAGAACAAGCAGCCGGGAAGAGCGAGGAGCAGGGTGCCTCGACCGACGTCTATGCTATCGGTGCAATCCTCTATGCTTTGCTGACTGGAAAACCGCCGTTCCAGGGCGATTCCGTTTTGCAAACCATTATGCAAGTGATCCATCGACCTGCACCGACCGTTCGCGATAGCCATGCAAACGTTCATTCGGATCTCGACACAATCGTAACGAAGTGCCTCGAGAAGCAACCATCGCGTCGCTATGCATCGGCAGGAGAGCTTGCAGATGATCTCGACCGTTTCCATCAAGGCATTCCTATCACAGCGCTGCCCCCTTCATTGTTTCGGCGCGCTAAACATTGGCTGGCGAATGTTCCGTTGATTGCGGCTATTACCGGTACAAGGAACGTTGAACCGACGAAGTCGCAACGCATCGCGCAAAACGTCCTCATCGGTACTATGCTTACACTGGCGATGTTCTGGTTCGCTGGAGGCCAATTAGTTGAGTATTTCCGAAACCACAACATGCCTCGGAGTTTGTCGATCGCGTCGGGAGCACCGGGCGGAATGTATTATGAATTGGCAGGCAAACTAGCAAATCGACTGCATTCCAGCAACGGTCGTGAACCGCATGTTATCGCTACCAATGGGTCCTTGGAAAACCTGCGTCAGTTACTGAGCAAGAATGCTCAAATGGCTTTGATGCAGGAGTCGTCGGTTCGCTCCGATCAAGTTGCTGTGGTTGCACCACTTTTTTACGAAGCGGTTCATATTCTAGTACCAAATGAATCGGAAATCCAACATATCGTCGAACTTGTTGGCAAGCGAATCATGATGGGGACTAAAGATTCAGGAACGCACCAAGCCGCAACGAGCTTGCTCAAGCACTTTGACATAACACCCGAAGAAATTACCCTCGTTGAAAGCGATTGGACACACATTGACCGACTTCCGGACGCAGATGTGGTTATCGCTGTTACCAAGGTTGGACAACAAGGGATTGTCGAATTGCTAAGAGACGAGCGATATCGATTGCTTTCCATAGACAATGCAGCCGAACTCGCTCAAAAGATGCCTATGTTCCGTCTTTTCGAAATGCCCGGCAAGGCATACGGCAGTGCGACCAAGCCGGCTATTCTAACGCTTGCTACGACCGCCTTGCTCGTCGTACGAAAGGATGCACCCGCACGTTTAGTTGAGGAATGCCTCAATGCGATTTACAATGGAATGCCTGCAGCCGAAGGACTTATCGGAAGGGATCTTGCCGCGAATTGGCAAGGATTACCATACCATGAATCGGCTAGAAAATTCTTTGCAACCAGCCTGGGAACGCCTTGACCATGGCCAAAAACATCCGAAAACGATGGTACAGCCCCCAAGGCCAAGGCCAATTACGCTCGCGTGCACATGAACAATCGAGCGGAACTCGACGTTTGGCCTCTCTGCTTATTTTGCTCGTTCTGGTCCTCATCCTGATTCAACAGACCTCGGATGTGCGGAAAGTCGAGCAAGTTGCAACTGCGATCGGGCTTTTGCAAAACGAGAGCATGTTGCCTCCATCGCAAACGGAAACAGGTTTCAATGCAAGATTGAACTCGGCGGTCAAATTCAAAGACCGTTCCAACGATGACACGATGCTTCTCGAACAAGTGGCGATGGAAACGGACAGCCTGTCCGTTCGCACCTACCAACACCTTTGGAAATCACTGCTAAAGAACGCGCCGGTTCTCGTTGTCGACGCAATGGCACAAAAACTCTTCGCTCGACGATCGTTGGAAGAACAAGAGAATACAAAAACCATTCGATGGACCGAAGTTCAAAAGTGGTATGCGGAAGCTAAATTGAAGCTTGAAAAATGGGCTGAAATTGAATCCCAAAACGCTGCATCTCGGGGAGTTGAATTAGAAAGCACCAAATCGGAATCAGCTCTTCCGCCCTTCGTCAGCTGGTTGCAAGAGCAACAAAGTTGGTTCGCAGATTCGTCAATGAAGGATCATTCGGATCCCCAAGATGATTTTTTTCGTGGACTGAGTATTGCACTGGACGAAAAACTCCTTGAACAACCTGACTGGATTCCATTCGTTCGTAGCTGGCAACGCATCGGAGCAATTCGTGAGTTGCTCGCGAGCAGAATCGCTAGTCCGCACCATTTCCCAAAAATCGAAGTGTCGCAACTCCTGACTGCTAGCCACGTCCACCGAGGAAGACCGATATGCGTGGACGGAACCATCTATCAGGCCGATACCGGCGGGTCGACTTCCGAACCAGGTTTCCCCAAAATTAATTACCAAGCGTTTTGGCTAAGGCCGGATGACTTCAGCAACCAACCCATTAAAGTGTATATTCCGGCCGAGTATGTCGATGCGAGAGTCAAGCTTGAAAAGGATTACCACATCACGCTCACAGGCCTTCTCTTTAAGCGTATCACTTATATGTCGCAGCGAGGTGAGGAATCTGCACCACTGTTGCTGGCGGCAAATGTCACACCATTCGGTGCAACTGAAACAGACGCAACGGACAACCCGTTCTTAGTATTGAATCGTTTTGCGAGGGAAAAACTCAAGTGGGAACCGCCGGTTGATACCAAGACTCCGTTTTCGAACGTACTCCCGAGAATACAACGGGCATTGGAGTCTGTGGATGATGAAATGCTTGCGACAGGCTTTAACGGCATGGAGGCTACCGATGCCGTAAAGCCTATTTTGGAATTGGAACGGCTTGCTCCCGAACTTGAGATCCTATTGAAGACTCGATCAGATTGGCCCGTTTCGGAGGTTGCAACTCTATCTCGTATTACCGGAACGGTCACCCGGGTTCAACGCATTCCTATCAACTCACAGCTCGCAGCTGCACTAGATCGATCTTATGTTTATCGCTGCGATGTAGAAATCGGGACAGACTCCATCGATTTGCTTTCGGCTGCGGTCCCTTCTGCGTGGTTGCAAGCCAATGAAATGCCGCTCGAGGCCATTCGGCAGCCCTGCGAAGTTGACGGAATAATTTGGCGTAGGGCTGGCAAAGAATCGCTAGGTTGGGCTCGAGCTATCAAGTGGAAATTAGCGGAAGGGCAATTGGCTGGCGACTCGGTTGCTTGCAACCCGAACATTTCTGAACCCTTGAAGTTTCTAATGCGAAATGGTTGGGACTTAGCATGGATCGATCGAGTTCGCGAACTTCAGATGGATCCAATCAAGCCGCTTTCGCTCAAAGAGATCGAACCGTACTTCGCGTTGATGGAACTCGCCAAACGGACTCCGTACTTGGCAACTAAGCCTTCAACGGAGCCGGCATCGAGCGAAGGCTCCATCGTTGATTTGATTGAAGCGTTCAGGCAAAAGAAAGCGAATGTCAGGCCAGCCATAGAGCGAATGTCGATGAACATGCGGATTGTGCGTGTCTCAAGAGTCCACGTCGAGGATTCAGACCAGACGGCCATATTGGGAAGTGATCGGTATTTTCAAATCGATGCGATGGCAGACATCGGTAATCGCACCTATGAAATCAAGGCCGACAAAGACCCGATTGTCTATCACAAAGAATACCCTGTCACCTGTGTCGCGATCGATGTTCCGAGTTGGCTAATGGGTGTCGAACGCATTGCAGAACGCGATTCGGGATTGAATACGGAGCATGTATGGTACCCACGAATGAAGGCAACAGCATCAGGCTGGTTCTATCGATTTTGGAGCTACAAGACGCATGAGATTTCGCAGTCCCTTGGCGCGAACAATAAACAAATCGGCCCGCTCATTGTTTTGGATTCAATCCGCCTTGGCATAACAACGAAGGACGAGAATTCCTCGAACGCAATAGCAAATTTTGCTAACAGCATGGCGGTCGCAATCGGCGTGTTGGGCACGATAGGCATTTGGTGGTTTGTACGTCGATCAGCCAAGCCCAAGAGAGGTTCACCAACGCGACGCATAAGCTAGTGCATTGTCACAGCTAAGATTTAGGATTCGATAGTAGTGGACGAAGCGACGAGTCCCTGCGATTTGCGCCGCATACGGGACTCGTTGCCTCGTCCACTACCCTAATCTGTAGCTGTCCCAGACCACTTGGCTACCTGGTAGTCTCCAATTCAAAGTTGCGAGCTTAGACTACAATCATCCATGGTAAACACTGGGCTTACGGAGATTCCCTCCAGAATTCAAATAGAGAATGAGTATGCAGAATCAGTATTCGTGTGGTTTTGACTTGGGCGGCACCAAAATGCTTTGCATCCTTTTGGACGACAAGCAGAAAATAGTTGCGAGAAAACGCAAAAAAACAAAAGGAACTGATGGTGCTCAATCTGGCGTGATGCGGATCGCTGAATTGATCCGTGAGACGTTGGCCGAGAATAACCTCACAGTAGAGAGCCTGCATTCTCTCGGTATCGGTTGCCCCGGACCTGTGGATATGGACAACGGAATTGTCAACGTTGCCGTGAATCTGGGTTGGAAAAACGTTTCGCTGGGAGCGATGCTCGAGGACGAACTGGATTGTCCGGTGTCTGTACTTAACGACGTTGACGCGGGTGTTTATGGTGAATATTCACTCGGAGCAGCCGTTGGAGCTCGCAGTGTTGCCGGAATTTTCCCTGGAACCGGGATTGGTGGCGGGTTCGTCTATGAAGGCAAAATACTAAGAGGTAAACGATCTTCTGCGATGGAGATTGGACATACGCGAATAACCTCGTCGAACCGCAATAGTGGTACAGAGATGACCGGCACGCTTGAGAGCGAGGCCAGCCGATTGGCAATTGCTGCTGAGTGTGCCAAGCTCGCCTACCGAGGTGAAGCGCCCAATCTGTTGCGCGCCGCGGGCACCGACATAGCTCAAATTCGCAGCAAAGTGCTAGCGGCCGCCATTCGAGACGGCGACAAATCCGTTGAACGCGTGGTCAGGCAAGCGGCCCAAACGGTTGGATATGCGGTTACAAATTTGATTCACATGTTGTGCCCAGAATTGATTATTCTTGGAGGCGGACTAGTGGAATCGATCAGCGAAATTTACCTTGATGAAGTAACTCGAACTGTCAAAAAGAGTGTGCTGCAATGCTATGAAGACATGTTTGAAATCAAAATGGCGAAGCTCGGTGACGATGCAGGTGCGATGGGGGCAGCAATTTGGGCTAAGCAGCATGTTCCAGAAGCTAAACAGGTTGTCGTTTCGCCATGATTTAGCTTGGGCTACTTCTCTTTGATCGAAAAACTGGATGGAGTCAGCTTCAATTCTGTCCAAGCGTCATCGGAGAGGGCTCCCGTTGGCCTCGGTTGATAATCGTCTATGAACGAGACGTTGGTTTTCTCCTGTATTTCCTTTTCGTGACCTGTCAATGACAACATCGAGTTCACCATCAATCGCCGCAAGTCTTCGCTGAGCCAATCCAAAGAAGCACCTGCTGTTGTAGTAAAAGAACGGCCCTGTTTGCCCGAGGGTGCGGTGTAAGTCTTGAACCACGCGAAAGGCATGCGGGTATCTTTGCGGTTGTCGGATACGGGAGGGTCGGTCGCGTTCAGACCAGATAGAACTTGACCGTGAAACAAAACTATGTCGTCTGGCTTAAGTCGCTCCACTGAATTGACGTCGGTATGGCAAAAAATCGTGTCGGCAACCCCTCGAAGAACCGGGTTTTCCTGTTGCGACTTGTTGACATAGGCCATTGTGGCCTCCTTTTGAAATTTGCCATAGTGAGCGATCCATGTGTCGCCCAAAATTTGTTGGCCAAAACCGCCAACCCACTCCTTGCTTTGAAAGTCCCAGCTTTTGTAAGGGCTGTTACTGCTTGGTGAATACCGAAATGCATGTGTGGCATTGCGTATTCCGAATACCGGTTTTCCGGCGTTAACGAAATCCACGATGTATTTCATGTCCGAATCAGGCAGTTCTCGAAACCGAGCAAAGATGACCATCAAGTCCGCATGTTGGAGCAAGGACAGTCCTGGGATATTATTGGCTCGATTGGCATTGATGGTTCCTGACTTTGGATCGATTGCGAAGAGCACAGTACACTTGAAACCGTGATGCTGGGAAAGGATCTTGGCAAACATGCTCATCCCTTCTTCGCAGCGGTAGTACTCTTCACCAGTGACGAAGACAATGTGTTGACCTTTGCCGAGTCCTTCTTTTCCTTCGATGGTCAAATACGGTTCCGTCGCAGCGGATACGCTTGACAATTGAAGGAATGCGACAAGTGCGACGATTCGGGAGGAAAGCATTTGTTTGAGTCACCTTGTGGTTAATAGGTTAGAAGTAGCCTGCCATCGAAACAGCAAGAGGTTGGGAACGCAGGGCAGGAACAGTTGAGACAACTGTTCTACTATGGTATACTAAGGATGTCCCGCGAAGGACAGGATATAGAATCCGATATTCCTCCTCCCCTATAAATAAACCCGACTCGATGCGATTCAATCAGGCAATTCTTTCCGACGCATTTGGTATTAAAGTGACCGCATCCGCTGCCGTGCTCGTTGTTTCGTTGATGAATTCTTCGTTCGCCGATTCCAATGCAGCTGTCGATGTCGATTTTAGCCGACAGATTCGGCCTATTCTCGCCAAACAATGTTTCTCGTGCCATGGCCCCGACAAACAGGAGTCTGGGGTCGCTTTGCACGAATTCTCGAAAGCAACCAGCGAAAGCGATAGTGGCGGTAAACCGATTGTACCCGGCGATTTGAAGGCGAGCGAAATCATCCGACGAATCGCATCCGACGACCCTGACGTTCGCATGCCTCCAGAAGGGACTGGTCTTTCGAAACAACAGGTCGAACTGTTCAAGAACTGGATTCAATCAGGTGCGGAGTATCGAGAGCACTGGGCATTCTTGCCTCTGAGTAACCCCGTCCCACCAGTGGTCGCTGGCCTAAGCCAAGCAAGCAACCCAATCGATGCATTTGTGCAAGACCGTTGGAATAGGAATTCGTTGAAGCCGGCACCTTTGGCGGAACCGCGAACGCTTGTTCGTCGGTTGTTTTTTGATTGCATTGGTGTTCCGCCTGATCTGGATTCCGTTGAGCGATTTGCAAGCAACCCGACTGAGTCAGCCTATATAGAACTAGTGGACAAACTCCTAGCTGACCCACGATTCGGTGAGCGCATGGCTCGCGATTGGCTGGATCTGGTCCGCTATGCAGAAACGAATAGCTACGAGCGTGATGGCCCAAAGCCCAATGCATGGCGGTATCGAGACTATGTCATTGATTCTCTAAATGGCGACAAGTCCTACGATCGGTTTTTGTTGGAGCAATTGGCTGGCGACGAAATTGAGACGCCGAACAGCGAAACGCTGACCGCAACCGGTTTCTATCGACTGGGGATTTGGGATGACGAACCGGCTGACCCGCTGCTTGCCAAATTCGATGGCTACGACGATCTCGTTACAACGATTGGCCAAGGTGTGTTGGGGCTCACGCTAAATTGTGCCCGTTGTCACGATCACAAAATCGATCCGATCCCTCAAAAAGACTACTACCAAATGGTTGCTTTTCTCAGGGACGTTACGCCCTATGGTAGCCGAGGCGATGAAAAGTCAAACAATCAAATCGATATTTCCGGTAATGACCTTCAAGGTAAAAACGACGAACTCAAAAAACGCATGAAGGACAGCAGAGAGTCTATCCGACGACTTGAGGAAATTGGCATTGCGAAAATGGCGGACGAAGACAAGAAAGCGGCCAAAGGGCCCGATCGGGACAAAGTAGCACGTGAGCGTCTCAAGGCAAAATTGGAACCTGCCCAATGGGAAGAGTATCAGTCTTTGAAAAAGCTAGTCGAAGAGACACGGAAAGAAATGGAATCGTTGCCACTGGATTTCCGTCTTGGATTAGCAAAATGCGATCCGACGCCTGAAGATACGTTCGTATTGATGCGAGGGTCGCCTCTGGCGCCGGGCGATAAAGTTGAACCGGCCTTCCCAAAATTGTTTCATGATCAAAAGCCAGTTTTGGACGAACCGAAATCCAACTCCTCAGGACGTAGAACCGTACTTGCCAAATGGCTTACTTCGCCTTCGAATCGATTGTCTGGACGAGTGATCGCGAATCGAATTTGGCAACGGCATTTTGGCCGCGGTATCGTGCGATCGTCCAATAATTTTGGTCAACTTGGCGATCCACCAACCCATCCTGAATTGCTGGATTTTCTATCGCAACAACTCGTACGATTTGATTGGCATTTGAAGCCTCTGCATCGAATGATGCTCATGTCTGAAACATATCGACTCAGTTCAACAGGAGAGTCGGCAAGCGTCGAGCGCGATCCTGGAAACGACTACTTTACTCGTTTCAATGTTCGTCGATTGAGTGCGGAAGAGATCCGAGACGCCGTTCTAACTGCTAATGGCCGAATCAACTGGGAGCAGCATGGGCCGAGTTTTTTCCCGGATGTTTCGGATGACGTCAAGGCCGGACAAAGCGTTCCTGGGAAAGGTTGGGGCAGGTCCAGCGCTGCCGATAGGTCCCGACGAAGTGTTTACATCTTTATCAAGCGATCCTTGATTCCTCCGGAACTTTCCGTATTTGACTTTCCAGAGACTGACACGAGCTGCGAAGCACGTTTTCTAACGACGCAAGCGGCTCAGGCAATGAACATGCTCAATGGATCGTTCATGCAAGAGCAGTCCAAAATCCTTGCTGAGCAAACGGCAAAAGATGGAACAGGATTAGCTCATGCGATGCGAACGGCAATTGAGCGAGCTTATTCAAGGCCAGCAAGCTCAGAAGAGACTCAAAGGGCCGTTAAACGTGTAGGCTCGCTGCGAGAGAAGTTTGGGCTGACTGAGCAGCAGGCATTTCGCGAGTATTGTTTGGTCCTGCTTAATAGCAACGAATTCATTTACTTGGATTGAGAACAATCATGAGAAAGCAAAATTTCTGCGGACGAACTCGTCGCGAATTCCTTTGGGAGGCCGGCTGCGGTTTTGGCGGCGTCGCGCTCACTTCGTTTTTAGCGTCTGACGGTTTTTTTAACAAGAGTGCCGGAGCTGATGATCGTGCGATAGGCGGTCATGTTAGCGCAAAGCCCCTTCTCGCCAAAGCAAAGTCTGTAATCTTTCTCTTCATGTATGGCGGCCCAAGTCAAATCGATACGTTTGACTATAAGCCGAACATGATTGGGATGGACAACAAGACCATCACTGTGAAGACCTTCGGACGCGGAGGGCATCGCAACCAAGGCCGAATCGTAGAGCCGCGTTGGAAATTCAAGCAATACGGGGAATGCGGAAAATGGGTCAGTGATCTGTTTCCCGAGCTAGGGACGTGCGTCGACGATATCGCATTCCTCCATTCGATGACAGCCGACTCTCCAATCCACGGTTCGGCCATGCTTATGATGAATTCAGGCAAGATCTTGAGCGGCTCCCCCTCGATGGGATCTTGGGTTAACTACGGAATGGGTTCGCTCAATGAAAACTTGCCAGGTTACGTGGTTATGTTGGACCCAAAGGGCGGCCCGATTAGCGGAGCCAAGAACTGGTCCTGCGGCTACATGCCAGCCAACTACCAAGGTACGATTTTGAGAGCCAAGGGCGCACCTCTATTGGATCTCCAGCCGCCGTTAGGCACTTCGCGCGAGCTTCAGCGCGATTTGATCGATGCCATTGCTGAGAATAACCAGGCTCATCTTTTAACCCGAAGCGGCAATTCGGAACTAGCGGCTCGCATCTCAAGCTATGAGCTTGCGTTCAAAATGCAGCAGTCGGCACCAGAAGTCGTGGATTTGGCAACAGAAGACGCCGAGACACTTCAATCCTATGGAATCGGTGAGCAGAGAACCGATGATTTTGGTCGTCGATGCCTGATGGCTAGACGCCTTGTTGAACGAGGAGTTCGTTTTATTCAGCTTTACTCGGGCGGAGCTCACAACGACGACAATTGGGACGCGCACGGAGACCTTGAAAAGAACCATAATCTCCACGCGGGCAATACAGACAAACCCATAGCAGCGCTTCTCAAGGACCTGAAGAAACGCGGGTTACTGGACAGTACACTTGTTGTGTGGGGCGGCGAGTTTGGGCGTCAGCCAGTTGCCGAGTATCAAACTAGTACCGGGCGCGATCATAACTCGTACGGTTTTACGATGTGGATGGCGGGCGGAGGTATTAAAGGTGGCACGACCGTAGGCACGACGGACGAGCTTGGTGCCGCGGCTGTCGAGCGGCCATTGCATGTAAAGAATCTTCACGCCACGGTGCTCCATCAGCTGGGGTTGGAGCCAAATAAATTATCGTATTTTTACAGTGGTCTCAATCAAAAACTCGTTGGTGTTGAGCATGTAGATCCGATTCAAGAAATCATTTAGCATTCACGTAGCTTAGGCTTCCAGCCTGAGATTCCAGAAATATGCAAGGTCGATGGAGAGCATTTGAAATAGTGATTGGGGGTTGCCATGCTAGCTGTTCCGTCATGCTACCACTGACGCAGGGTCAGTAGCGAGCACCGACCAACGGCCGTTGGTCGGTGCTTTGTCGGCACAATCGACCTCGCGTCGGTGGACCGACATCACCGGAAACGCCCTTGTTTTGATGGGCAGTGACAAGAAGTACAGCGTCGATTTTAATGATGCAATCCCTGCGAAATCAGCCAATGAATCGTAAACCGTACTTTAGCCACCCTACGAAAGTCGCTGCTTCTTATTTGCGAATGACAAAGTATCTCCTTAGACGGCTTCAGCCTATCGCTTGCTTGATTCCAATACTTGTTGTTTGGTACTATCTGCTTGCGGAATATCCGATCACCTTCTTCCAAGGGACCACTAGCTACTTCGCTTCTCCTCAAAGACGAACTGTCACGCTTTTTGGCAATTCACATACAGGTGAATGGGAACAGTACCTGGTATTCGACACCCATTCCGGACGAATCCGAGTGGAAAAGAATGCGACACTCGCACGAAACGGTGTGTCTTGTCCAGAGTTCGTTACAAGTTTCAGCAAAGACGGGAATTCGTACAAAAAATGGCGTCTTCGGCCTGTCGAACAAGGCGCGGTTCGCGCAACTAAATACTGGGAATTCGACTTCCCTTCGGTGGCCACACCTCGAATCGTCGGCCATCGGTATGCAGTCCAAGTCGTCGCGGGAGCCATACTTGTTCAAGATATTTACTCTGCCAACGCTATCACGACTTCTCATCGGATCTCTTATCAAAACGGCGGTTGGATCATCCCTATCGGCGACGCCAACCGTTTTGCTGTAGTCCAATCCATTGGCCCGCAACCCAGGACTGTATCTCCGCAAGTTGCGATCGAACTCTATGAAATTGGCGAGACTGGTATTCCAAGCCGAATCGACACTTGGAAAGCACGGCGTGGAATGGACGACACAAGCAGTCTCAGTATGACTGAATTGGGCGACCAGTTCATTGACATCCATCCCATGGATAGCAACTTCGAAATCCGATCTACGGTTGACGGAAGTTTGATTGGCACGCAACCACTGCCAGCAGATTTCCACGCATTGACAGATAAGTGGCATCTCAATCGAGATGCACTTTACGTCAATCGCGGAGCTCGGACCTTCTGGATTACGAAGAGCCGTTGGCTGAATGCGCCTGCTGGATTTTTGAGCTACTACGAAAACTCGCCGAATCACAAATTGCGACTTTGGAGCGTCGGTGATGTTTCGACCCAAGTTATTACGGATTGCGATTCCGACAAAGAGATCGCAAGGATAGACACGGGCGCCTTGGGGGCTTTTCTGGATGACGAGACCCTTGTGTTTGCTTCTATGCAATGGGGGCTTGCATTCCGAGAGGTCGATGCGAAAACCGGAACGACGATCCAATCTTGGCGACCATATTGGTGGGTTTTTCCTGCATTGTGGATCTCGGTTTCTGCATACGTAGTCTGGTCTATTGCTTGGCTAAGATCGACTAAGGAGTCAAACCCATGGGCTTGGCTCGATATCGCGTGGGTCATTTCATTTCCAATTCTCACACTCGCATTTCGAGTCAAAATGGTTGGCGACAGCCTTGATATCGGGCGAGATCCTATCTTTCTCCTCCAGGGATTTTATTGTGCATTGATTTTTTTGGCGGCTATCTGGGGATGCAATTCGTACGAGTGGATTGTTCGAAAACTGCTTCCTATGCTTCTATGCTTTGCGTCGCTTGGTACTGCCCTATTCTTGGTCTTCAACGCGAGAATTGCTATTGCCACAAACTTCATCCTTCAAGCATTGGGCTTCATGGCAATAAGTATTGTCGGTTGTCTCCTGCTACGGGTTTTTGGGTTTCATTGGAGTCAAGCCAGTTCTCATTCGTTATCGGAACGCCAGAAGGCTTCTTTGCGAGATCTATTCATGCTCGTTTTGCTATCGGCTGCGCTCTGTGCACCGATGCGATTGATTGTTCCTGACCCGATGGCATTGGACTTGTCACTCATCAAGTGGATGCCTTTGGGTATACTCGTTTTGGCACCAAGCATGGCTTGGGCAACCGCGTTGAGCACGAATCGCTACGCCCATGGATTTGGCAAATGCGTATCGATCCTTTTGGTTCTCTACATGCTTTTTGGTATGACTTCTTATTATTGTACAGGTAGCCGATTGTTACGATTTCATAACGATTGGGAAGGCTTTGCGATCACGTTTGTGTCTGCGTTTGTAGCGACGTTTGTTTTATCGAAAGCATTTCGGCAACTTGGTTGCAAGTTATAATTGCGTGAAGAATTTCGATGCGAGGTCCATGGAGAGCATTTGAAATTGGTGATGACGTATGTTTGGGGGTTGCCATGCTAGCCGTTCAGTCATGCTACCACTGACGCAAGGTCAGTGGTGAGCAAAAACCAACGACCTTTGGTCGGTGCTAAGTCGGCACCATCGACCTCGCGTCGGTGGACCGATGACTGACAGGCTAGATTCCGATAGCAGCTGCCAAAATCCTCCGCCCCACTGACCTCGCGTCAGTGGACGGAATGACTTGGCTGCCATGTGCACGTCGTGGGGAACAAAACCCTATCTATCAAATCCCATGTCAACACCAGATTTTTAACACCCCAGGATTATGCCCTCACAGGCAGGATGCCTATGCTACGTAATGGCTGCTAAGAATGTCACTGGCAAGGCCATCTAAATAGTCGAATTCTTCGTCTCCGCTCGCATGCTGTGCCATGTACTCGTCAAGACTAAAGGCATGCTCCAGCTCTTCCGTCGATGGCATCGGTCCATAGACAAACGGTACGCTAGTACTGGCTCGCTTCTTTGCGAATGGGACCTCAACCAGCTCAGTCATCAGTGTTGTGCCTGAAGAACTAACGATCGGAGCGGCCTCGCCCTCTCCACTGCCACCGTTTTGCCTGCTGTTCAGTTCGTTGATAACCATCAAGGCATCAAGAGGTGACAAGTAATTGTCGCCATTGACATCCATAAAGAATTTAAAGGAACTTCCACCTTCACCGCTCAAACCAGCGCTGGCGACATTGCCTGGATCTGATAACAGTCCGCTGCCGCCGTTGTTCAATGAATTCACCAGAATCAAAACGTCTATCGGCGAAACAAAACCGTCGTTATTGACGTCATATGCGTTGGTGCTGTTTGTATTGCCCTCGCCGCCACTCGACCCACTGCCACCAGCTGTCGAAACAATCAAAATCGAGTCCGATAGGTATCGGATCTGGGATGGAGTCAACGGTGTCGTTGGATCGAATACGAAGCTGTCGTGGAACGGCTTGATATCCGCTGGATCCCCAATGAAATTTGCGGTTCCTGTATTTCGAGCGGTCAGCGTAACAATAAACTGAAGCTTTTCGCCAAGACCAGTCGGACTACTGGATGTTTGGGCCGATCCAATTTCATTGATTAAGCCGGGAATTCGAATGTCACCTGCTTTCGCATTACTATACTGCGGATCATAGGTTACTTGGAAACCTGGATCGGTTGGGCTCGTACTTGCATTCACGGAGACAAGATTGCTGCTGTAGAGAATGTCTTGAAACGCAGCAAACACGCCAGCCCTTGTTGGGTTCGCTCGCAAATCTTCTACAAATCCTCGCAGTTGGAATTGTTGACCAACCGTGATTTGATCGATAGGCGTTCCTGCCAAGTCGGTTGCACTCAATCGCAGCTTGATAACGTCATCAGCGGTTGAAACCCCTACATGTATCGTAACGTTTGCCGTCGAAGTGAAACCTCTTTCGTCGGTAATCGTGTATTTGAACTGATCCAATCCCACAAAGTTCGAGTTAGGAATATACGTTACCGTATCATCCGTAAAAATGTTGGGGGTGTTGTTGTTGTTGATTTGTGTTTGGCCACTGCCCGGTTGTGATACAGCACTAATTCGAATAGGAGGTTGTGTGCCCACGGTATCATTGGTCAAGACATCGATGTTGAATGGATTGCCCTGTGGAACGTTGAATCGTGTATCGTCCACAGCGAACGGGAAATTGACACCCACTGGCACAACCTCAATCGTTGAACGTCCGAATCGAATTTTTTCGTTGGCGACCCGAGCCGATGAAGGTCTGTTGTAAAAAGTCACTTCCGATCCTGGGATTTTGTCGGCTGGGTCCCCTACGAATTCCGCGATGCCTGCAGAAGTTGCCTTAAAATCCAATACGACAACTTGGTACTTGAGCGGGTCTTGTGTATTTGCTGGCGGTGTCAAATTCGATGGTGGGAACGTCGTAATGGCACCAACAAAGGCACCAAGTTCGTCGATAATTCCGGGTGTTACAGCGGTACCTTCCCGCCCTTCCAGATAGGGAGAAATGAAGTTGGCGGCAAAATCTAGCTTGCCACTTGTAGGTGCAGCCGGAGCGACCAAACCGGAACTATAGAGCAAATCTAAATAGGCTGAATAAACACCTGGATCTGTGATGTTCCGCGGCGGAGTCTCTGCAGCGGCCTTTGCCGGACGCAAATCTTTGACAAAGACAACCACCTTGAAATTATCGCCTTGACGAACTTCCGTAATTGGCTGATTGACAGCGTTTAAGAAACCGAAGCTAAATTCCACTTCGTCGTCGGCGCGGTCGCCTTGCGTAGTATGGACGGTTATGTTTGCAGTAGAAGTTTTGCCGGTTCCATCAACGGCGGTGTAGCTAAACTGCTCAGTTCCTCCAAAACCAGGTTTTGGAGTATAGCGAATACTCAGATTGCCTGATCCGATTACTACGGCTCCGCCTTTGTCGGGATTTGTCACACTGAGCACCGCCAGTGAACCGCCTCGTCCCTCGACGTCATTAGCGAGTACACTCAATGGAAAGCCAGTCGAGTTCGTCGGGACGTCGAACGAGTCATCAACGGCCACTGGATCTAAAAATTGTAGCGTAACATCGACTGTAACCGTAGTTGTTTCTCGCCGGCCGGAAGCGCTCGTCGCAGTGTAAGTGAATGTGTCTCGCCCCGTAAAACCTGGCGCAGGAGTGTATTTGACGGTTTGGCTTACGAAATCGATAACGGGTTTTCCACCTTGTGTCCCTTGGCTCACGCCTATGAGCGTGAATGCATCACCTGGCAAACTGAAGTCATTGGCTAAGACATTCATTACATTGTCGCGACTGTTTCGAGCGACAGTGAAAGTGTCAGGTTGGAGGAGAACACGAGGACCATCGACGATAGAGTAGACGTAATCCTCAACTTCACCCGTTTTCGATCGACCGGTTGGAGCAAGGTTCTGGTCCTGCGACAATCGGAATCGTGCGTAAGTGCGACTCACTGCGTTGGTTGGCGCGGCGAAGGTGATGTTCGTTGCACCACTAGTCGCAACAGATACATTCGTGGCAATTTGCTCGCCGGGATCGGTCCAGCTGCCGTTGCCATTGAAGTCGATCCAGCCTTGAATGAAGGCAGGGGAACCAGCGGTATTGGTGACGTTGACGCGGATCACATTGGACCCATCGCCGCGAACGATTGGCGCGAGGAGGGTCGCTCCATCTTCATCGTCGATGATGTTACCACTGCTATTTAGGATTCCCGCTAGATCGTCACCGTCAGCGTTAGCCGAGGGCCGACCGTCCGGATCCGCATCAAAATTGGTACCGAGTCTCAGACCCAAAGTTGTGCCGTGCGATGCACCATTTTGTGCTCGTGTGGTTGCATACGGAGCTGGAGCATCGCCCCAATCTGAGGATTCGCTATTGCCGAAGTCAAAACCGATAAGTGCTGTCGATCCGTCAAAGTTGACAACGTGTTCGCCGGATGCAGGATATGTTTGGACAAAGCCTGCTTCAACTACTTCACGAATCGAAAAAATTCCTGGTGAAGAAGGAGACAATGAGTAGGAACCATCGGCCTTGGTAATGCTTGCAGGTTCGCCGATATCCGGGCGATCATCCCCGTCGAGGTCCAAGTAAATGTAAACGCCAGCTAAGCCAGGTTCGCCGGCATCTCGAATACCATCACCGTTAATATCAAGCCATTTGAATCCTGTCGCAGCGTTGGATGGCAAGACATGTCCAAAGTTAACAGTAATGGATTGAGATCCACTGACTGTTACACGCGAAAAACCGGACGAAGGCGTTGTTGCAACCCAATTAGGCTGAGGGATAGCACGAATATTGAAAGTCCCTGCAGGTACGCCAAGCGAATAAGCGCCGTTTACTCCTGTAGTGGTCGATGTATCGCCAGCATCGAGAATGTTGTTCCCATTGATGTCAGCATAGATTGTCCAACCAACTAAGCCTTCGTCGCCCGTATCTTGACGCCCGTTTCTATTTCGGTCGTTGAAATTCGTTCCGGAGATAATTCCACCAACGGTACCCGTCCCCAAAGTAAACGCCAAACTAGCGGCCTGATCGGACGTTCCTGTATAGCCTTCCGTCAGATCCCACCGATCGCGACCGAAATCGAGATCCACGTCGTCGGTTGTACCGAATATCCCATCGAGACCAACGCCGACTCTGGTCGTTGATAAAGGAAGCCCACCCTGATCCATCACTGTCAAAACACTGTCGGAGTTGTCTTGGTGATAGGCTCCAAAAAAGTGACCCATTTCGTGGGATATTGTATTGCTAACAGCCGTTGTGAAGACGTCGATGGTAGACGCCGAGGGAACGCGGGGAATAAACCTCACATCGTCGGTTGCAAGGATCCCGGCGGCTGTCGAAAGCGGAAGAAAATATGCTTCGGGTAAGACGACTGCCGTTTCTTGTCGGTCGAAATTGCCGACGTCGATACTCTGTGCGATTCCTCTCACTGGAAGAGGGAACTCGTTAAACCCTCCTCCAAAAATTACTCTTGAAACGTTTGGTAGGCCCCATGGATCAGCGTGATCACGACTGTTTCGGAATTCGATGTCAAAAGCACCCGGTCTCCCGTCATTCGCAAAATATCCGTTCCCTCCGCTCGACGGAAGCGAGCCATTATAGTTTTCTTTGATCTTTGCAATTAGCTTGTCAATAATCTCGTTTTCCTGGTTCGGAAGAAATCCATATTGTGATAGAGTATTGATCATGGATGGGAGTCGGCGGGTTCCCGGTATTTGGAAGATCGCGCCGTTTATGGTTGCTCCATCGAAATCTAGAAAAACGATCTGCTTGGTCCCAATCGGTTGACTTTCGATTGGCTCCCTCATCGCTCTAAGTCGAAGCGAATAAGCGCCGACTGAATCTCCAACCCGAACGTAATACCTGCCAGTCGTCGGTATTACCTGAGCAAATGTTACAAGGCTAATTGTATCTCCGTATGGCGAAACAGCTGGAAAAATCGGAAACGGCGTCGACTGTCGAGTTATGTTGCCCGTGCTGCCAATTATTTCACTTCCATTTGCGTCAAAAAGCGCAACATCCCATCCGCGAGAAGTTGGACCAGAAGTTAGTGCGGCATCGAGGATATCACCCGCTCTTAGGTTGACGGCGTAGTAGTCTTCGTCGAATTGAAATAAGTTCGGGTTTCCGGATATCTGACCTCCGACATTCACGACACTATATTGACCTGCTCCTGTACCCAGCGGGAGCAATTGGGCTTGGGTTCGGACATTGTTCGGCTCAATTTCCGTTGTATTTAATGGAGACGAGATCTCACCTGAACCAGAAATGGCGACACTGCCACCAGTACCGTATTGCAAAGCTGATCGACGTGCGTATTCCGCCACACCGATAGACGCGGTTAGGTCGCCAGTGAATTTTCCAATCGGCGGGTAATACCAACCGTTCGCGTCAGGCGTGACCGTCATCAATCGTCGGTCTTCGAGAGACTCAAGGATCATCCGACGCTTTCCAGCGATTTCACGCTGACCAGTTTTGCTCTTCCGAGATTGATCGCCGTACTGACGTTCTTTAGCCATGACTTACCCAGCAGTAGAAGAAAAGTTACCGTACACGAAAAACGAAGCCATTCCAAATCGGACCAATTTGCGAAATTTCACACAGCTAAACGCTTGTTGTATGACTCACAGGGCTCAAATGGACTCCGCGCTCGTGGGTTCCATCCTAATTACGTCCCCAAACGTGTCAACAAAACGATCTCCGGTAGGATGCGTTTAGAATGATCAAAGTTCCTGTTTTGACGGTCGTATTTGCAAAAGGCTGTAAAGTCAGATGCCTGTACTTCGGTAAATCTGCATAGCTTCTCCTTCTTCGGGACTCCATTCGTGGGCGAAACACTGACTTTCCGCTGAATCGGTTCATTTTTCCCTACCAAACGCCCATTGTTCAATCTTACAGACTTGCGAGCCTATTTGATTTGGGATATCCCGGAAAAAATAATTGAAAGAAAATCGCAACAAGTTGCCAAAGCCTCGTTTTATGCTTTCGAATAGGTTTTGCAAGGGTTTCAGCCGGAAGTTATTGCTATTTCAGCGATCCGGCGGGAAAATAGAAAATAACAGTCCTACTGAGAAAAAACGATTTTCGAGAGCAAAAACCTTGCCCACAAATATGCGTTCTCAAAACACATCTTTACTTAAATTGGATTTGCTCCAACGGCGGGATCGTAGTCTCGTCGTTTTCGAACAAAAATCTTGGTCCGATTTTCGCGCTTGGATCGCTAGCTGCCTGTTCCATACTACACTACTTGTCCTTTTCGCCTTACTGTGGCGGCCTCAAACCCGAGGGACTTCAGGGGAACTAGATAGGCCGGTCGGAATTGCCGTCGCTCATGAAACCAACCAGGGAAACGAGTATTCGCTCGAGGGTGGGGCCAGCGGTGCAATAAGCGCTAGTGCCGCAGCAAGCCAATCGATTCCGCTGGTTGCCATCAACGCTCCGGGCCCACCCATTTCGATCGAAAACGTCATCGCCGATCTGATCGGCAATCAGACGGGAGCGTCTGACGGCAATCCAAATCAAGCTGGGACAAAAGGCAGCGGACTATCTGGCGTAGGTGGGGTTGGATCGAGTGCGGGCGGTCATGGACGTGGCTCCGGCACAAAATCAAAGACCTCTTTTTTTGGTGTTGAAGGATCCGGTTCCTCTTTTGTCTATGTCGTCGACCGTTCGGATTCCATGAACTCCTATGACGCTGCGCCGTTGCGATATGCCAAGCGAGAATTGATTAAGAGTCTTGAATCGCTCAATGATTACAATCAATTCCAAATCGTTTTCTATAACGACTCGATTTCTCCGATGGCTAGGAAAATGTTTTTTGCTACGGATGGAGATAAACGTCGGGCAATCAATTTTGTGAGGACCATGCCGGGGGATGGCGGCACCAAACACCTGCCAGCATTGAAACAGGCTCTAGCCATGTCACCCGAAGTGATTTTTTTCTTGACCGATGCAGATGAGAGCCTCACCTTTTCGCAATTGACTGAAATCCAAGAACGAGCTGAGCTATCAAGAACGACCATTCACACGATACAATTTAGTTTGGGCTCAGCCCCTGCAGATGGCGGCTGGATTCGAGATTTGGCGGTAATGAACCGCGGCTCGTTCAAATACATCGATGTGTCCATCATCAATAAAATTCCAGGCGAATAGCTGTCATGCACAACGTCTTTGAGCTGTCACATCCGCTAGCCGCCCACCATCTTTCGATCCTGCGAGACATACGAACCAATCCAGCCCAATTTCGAACGCAAATCCACCTATTGGCGATGCTATTGGCAGTACGGGCTACGGACGATCTGGACCTCGAGCCATCGGTTGTGCAGACGCCGCTGACTCAAATGACAGGCAGCCGGATGGCTCAACGCATTGGAATCGTTCCGATCTTGAGAGCCGGCTTGGGGCTAGTAGAGCCTGTGCTCCAATTGATTCCCGATGCGGCCGTTTGGCATCTGGGAATGTACCGCGACGAAGCGACAGCCCAACCGGTCGAATACTATTGCAAACTACCAACTGGCAACGCAGTGGATGTTGGACTGGTATTAGATCCGATGTTGGCCACGGGTGGTTCGATTCGAGCCGCTGTTTTGGCCCTGAAGCGGTGGGGGGTTCGCGATATACGCGTCTTGAGTGTTCTTGCTGCCAAGCAAGGGGTCGAACAATTTCAGCGTGAGTTTCCTGAGGTCAAGGTTTTTGTGGCTGCTATTGATCCCGAGTTGAATGATCACAAGTTCATAGTCCCAGGACTTGGTGATGCAGGTGATCGCATGTTCAATACGCAGCGTTAGTGTCGTTCGTGCGACGCCGCTCACTAACATCGCGAGAAGTTGCTTGCAAGCCGATCCTTATCTATGAAGAGGAATTGAAAAAGTTAAAATGAGAATTGGAAAATGCAAAATTTAGGACACTTCTCGCTGATCGTCTCTCGCTGATCGTCGCTGATCGCCACCACGATAAGTCCTCTTTCACTTTTTCAATAACCTGTCGCATTCCCGTCGCCAGGTACGAGTTTTCGGAATGTACCGATTAGTGGGGCTAGTATGTCCTGTCAGTTGAAGCGCAATGCCGAAAAATTCTACGAAATCGTCATTCTCAATTTGACTGTCGTCGTCCGTAACCAACATTTACGAGTCCAAAGTTTTCGCCGAATTGGTTTTTTGCCCCTCCGCAGAGCACTTTCGGTTCGTTACGCACCAATCGACACAAGAGAAATTATGAAAGTACTAGTTGCAGACGATTCCGGAATTATGCGCAAAATCATTATCCGTTCCTTGAATTCCGTTGGCGTGACAGACGTTATCGAAGCAGCCAACGGTCAAGAGGCAATCGATAAATTCAAGGAATCGCCGGTGGATCTGATTCTCACCGATTGGAATATGCCCGAAAAGAGTGGCTTGGATGTCGTTGTCGAGATTCGTGCGACCGGTTCGCAAGTGCCTATCATCATGGTCACAACCGAAGCGCAAAAGGGACAAGTCATCGCTGCAATTCAAGCTGGAGTCAACGACTATTTGACAAAGCCATTTGAAGCAGATGATTTGCGAGCCAAGCTCGACAAGTTCGTAGCTGTTTGATCTGGCTTACAGCGTCGATCACAACATGGGCCGCAAACCGTGGGCTAGCGCCCTGCGGCTAATCAGCCGGAACGCGCTAGCGTCCGGTTCATCCCGATTTATGATCGACGGCCTGACGTACTGTGGCTTTCGTTATTTTACTTTCCTAGACGATGAAATATGACGACTCAATCACTGCCTTTAATAAACGACATATCTGAAAAACGCCAACGGCTAATCAAGCCCTTCGCGAACTGCACGAAGGATGTCTTTTCCATGATGCTTAACTGGGAAACCGAGCTGATTGGAATTACTACCCACGACGGATTTGTTTCTAAGTACGATTGCAGTGGTTTTATCGGCGTATCAGGAGCGCTTCAGGGGTCCATTGTTGTGAGCCTGGCACAGGACGTCGCTTTTGCTGCTGCAGAGGCTTTCTTAGGTATGCGCCCTATAGCCTTTAATGGAGATGTGATCGACATGGTCGGGGAATTGACGAACATGATTGCAGGCGCTAGCAAAGATCGAATTGGCATTTCCGGTATTACTTTAGGACTTCCGACAGTGATCACAGGCAAGGGGCACACGGTCACATTTGCCAACAGCGCTCACGTTGAAATACTTCAGTTTTCTTCGCCGCACGGACAGCTCACCGTTGAAATCGGAGTGCGAGGTCTTTAGGCCTGCCTCAATCGTCCTGCCAATCCTCGCAGCATACGATAGCAGAACGATGTGGGCAGATTGGCATTTCTTCACTCGGCGACCAGGTAGGAAAATGGAGGTAAGAAAATATAGAACAAACTGCGATTATTTTCCTACCTCCATTTTCCTACCTCTTTTTTAAAGTGCGGCAGCAGCTGCTGCAACTTTGCAACTTTGCCGGTATGGCCAGAAATGCTATCTTTGTCTTTCGTCCTGAATAGACTGGCTAGAGGTCTGCGGCGGCGTGCCCCCACTACATTGTCGCTCCTGACAGCGTTCCAGAATCTGTGATTGGTTCCGGTTTTGTCGGTTCTACAAGCGGAGTAACTGCTGAATACGAAGCAAGCCAACGCAATGCATACTGGACAATTCGATAATTGGCGTAGACCAAACCTGTCGCCAAAGTGACTGCTCCCAGGAATCGCCCAAATGGTGATGCGAACAGGATTACAGACAATATTCCGTTCACTATCAACAATGGCAGAATCAACATTCCGATCGAAGCAACTTTTTGTCCCGTAAGTAGGCCGTTGGAATGGCGGATTCGCCAGAAAGATATGCCACTAGCTGCAACGCCCGCGAAAATCATCAAGAAACCAAAAACGGCAACCGCTTCGCCACCTCTCCCACCCCTGGCTCCAGCTAGAATAAGCAACGAACCAAAGCAGGTGGAAGCAAGACCGCTGACTGCGACCCAGTCAATCCCTGGGGTAGTGTGTTGAAATCGGTCCTTTATCCAGCTTGCGAAACCATTCAGCGGAATATTCGTTGTAGCGGGTGTCAAGGTCGCAATTGAATCTCCGTCTTTAATCGTTTGCGATTCGAGGGTAGGAGCATACGACTCCGGCGGATCCATCGATTCAATGATGCCGGCGATGAGTTCTAAATTGAGTTCAGCACCTGACTCCATCTTGCGTTCAATCATCGTGTGTATTTGCGATTCAACTTCGGCACAAATGCTGGTTCGTTCAGCCCGCAGTGTATCGCGGTCCAGCAACACTCGCTCGATTCGGTCAAGGAAGTCGTTAATTCTTTGGGTTACGGCGATTGGATAGTGTTCATTGATTTCCATAGCGATCAGGTCCTTTTGGGTTCGATAAATTGAAATAGTTTAATTGGATCGCTAGGAAGCGACCGACGTCTCTCTTCGAGAAAGCAAAGTAGAAACGCTATCAACAATTGTGCCCCAAGCACTCGATAATTCGTTGAGTCGTTTTTCGCCCGAAACAGACAGACTGTAATAGCGACGGGCGGGTCCATTCGGACTCTTAGCCGTTCTATGCTTCAGCAAGCCTTCGCTGCTAAGCCTGGCTAACAGAGGGTAGATCGTGCTCTCAGTCACTTCCATTCCGGGAATCTTGCCAAGCGTTTCTACGATTGCATAGCCATAAGTCTCCTCCCGCGTAACGACAGCAAGAACACAAAGTTCAAGAATGCCTTTTCGCATTTGGGACAACCAGGTTGTATCCATGGTCGAATCCTCCATTCGTTGATCCACCTAAATTACAGAAAAAACAACCAGCTACTATGTTTCGCATGGTAGGCGTTTTTCTTGGGAAAGTCAACAAGAAAATTCTCGACTTGCACGACAGAAATTGAAATGGGCTGCAAAAATTGCGGTCCAAGCGAACCGCTAAGCGTCTGGGTTCGTACTGAATTTATTCTCATCAAGTCTTTTTTCTTAAACGCAGTTGTATCCCTGGATTTCATTGCCGACGTCGGCTTTGTTCGTGCGCTATCCATTGTTTTCGTGAACGGTTTCAGGCAGCATCTCCGCTTCCTTTGCCTCCGCCTTCAGGGTGTGCTTGGTCAATCAGGGTGGTGCTTGGTCAAACAATCATTTCGCCGTTTTGAAGGGGGATACTATGTCCAACGCAATCAACCCCGGTCAACCAAGTGCTTTTTCTGACGATTGGTGCCCTCCCGTTCTGACTAGCCGCAAAGTCATTTCAGATAAAATATTTTTTATCGACATCGCATTGGTTATTGGTTGGGTAAGTTTATTCGACGGTTTGCTTTTCCAGATCGGTACTTACCTCGCTTGGGGAATTTGGTTGATTTCGGTTGTTTTCTTTTTTGCCATTTTGAAATGGAGAACGGCAAACTTTCGAGCCGGCGCGTGGGTTTCGCTTCTTATTGTTATGCTCGGGCTAAAGTTGATTTGGGGCGGAAGTTCCCTGCAGATCGGTTGCGGACTCTGCTTGATAATTTGCAACACGATGGCGTTTTCCGGACTTTCTCCGTTTTTGCCCGAAGCGTTTGCGTTTCTTGGCTTCATGTTTCTCGGTGCGACGGATCGGCTTCGCTCGTATAGGATTGTGCGACCCGACGGAAATGGTCTCGGAGCGAAACCGAATTTGTCGATTATCTTACCGGTTGTAGTAGTCACATGTTTCGCCACGCTATTCGTTCTCGCAAATCCAGACATCGCCATTGGCGTCCGTCGTCAATTGCAAATGGCCTTTGATTCGTTGTGCCGCCTGTTTACATGTTTTGATATCCGCGAAGGTGCAGTTTGGCTGGTCAGCGGCTTCACGTTACTTGGCATTCTGTATCCTGCGCGAGCCTATTTGTACCCGGAGCGGAAGCCGGTGGAGTTTGAACTGGCTCCCGCACTTTCGAAAATGTACCCTGCCTATCGCAACACACTGCTGAGTGTGATTGTGTTCTTTGCGATCTACCTGATTTTCGAGTTTTCAACCCTCTGGTTCCGAAACTTTCCAGAGAATTTTTATTACGCTGGATATGCTCACCAAGGAGCATTCTGGTTGACCGTCGCCCTTGCTCTTGCGACCGTCGTCTTGTCGGCGATCTTTCGCGGACGAGTACTTTCCGACAGTCGCCTCGTATTTCTGAAAGGGTTGGCTGTTGTGTGGTCCATCGAGAACCTAGCGTTATCAGCGGCGGTATATAATCGATTGATGATTTACATAGGTTTTAACGGCATGACTCAGATGCGAGTCATTGGTTTGCTAGGGATTACGTCGGTTGTAGCCGGATTTGCATTAGTTGTCGTCAAGTTGTATTTCGATCGTGGTTTTGTTTGGCTGATTCATCGCCAGCTTTGGGTGCCGGCATTTGCGGTTCTGGTTTACGCGATCCTGCCCGTTGATTTTTTGGTCAATCGCTTCAATGTAAATCAAATCAAAAACGGGAATCTTGCGCCGTCTGTACAAATTGTCGTTCAAAGAGTCTCGGCTGAGGGCATATTATCGTTAGTGGAATTGGTCGAATGTGAAGACCTCAATGTCCAAGTTGGCGTGCGAGCGATTTTGGCTCTATGGGCGGAAGACCTGATGGGCGACAATGAATCGGCTTACATGAAGTCCCACGACGGACTTTATCGAGGCCAATGGCAATCGAAGTATGGCCATCGTACTCCTTGGCTGCTGGCAAATGCAGGCTTTTCGCAATCCAATCCTGTTCAATCGCCCTGGAAGACTTTTCAATTATCTGAATACTTATTGCGCAACGAATTGAAACGCATTCAGCCCAAGCTTGCTCCCTTTATGCAGTCGCCTGAAGTCCGAGACGCTACGATCGACTCATTTTTCGAGTATTCATATAAGTGGTATTGACCGTATTGACCCATTTCCTGTCAAGCGACTTATGTCCCTTCAGTCGCTTCTAACCAAAAAGTTACGCCCCCATGCATAAGAGTCTTCGTTTGATCGCGTGGGCATCCCCGCGCGTTCACTAGAAGGAAACGCGGCCCGATGGGCAACGCTGTGAAGCATTTGGAAACGGAATAGCCCTAGTTTCCCAATCGCTTGGCGGTCTGTTTGATGCCGTTTTGATGGAGCACCAGTTGTTTCGCAGGGCCGGAGGTATTGAGAATAAACTCGAGGGTCGCGTCGACACCTCGGTACGACCAGCGTGTCGCGGAATCTGGAAAAACCTCCTGGGTCGGTTGGTTCGTTATACCGACCATTAAGTGACCGTCGCGATCTTGCACATCAAAAATGAAATTTGCGGCAAGTTGATACCGGCCAACTAAGCGGGCGCGATGTTTTGCATCGATCGACTTGTCGTTGCCATCCTTGTCCGCTATTTTTTTGTCACGTTGCTCGGAGATCTTTAACGGTGCCGTTTGACCAGACGCTTTAATGAGAAGCTGCGATGCCAATTGGTCCACTTCAGTCATAACCGCAGTGTTGCACAAGACTACGATCGCTGTGTTTAGTCGACGGTTGATAAACAACGCCGAATGCGATCCACCGGTTTGACCGTTGTGCCATCGCGTTTCACCATCTCCAGCAATCATCCACCCTAGTCCCATTGCAGCTCCAGAGGTGTCCGCATCTCGATGCTGTTTCCATGCCAGTTCAATCGCTTCCCCCAGTTTTCCCGAAGTTGGTTTAAGCAGAGCCTTGGCAAATCGCATCATATCGAACATTGTCGCACTCATGCCACCAGCGCCTGGCAAGTCCGCGAACGTCCACCTTGACACGGGTGAGCCAACGCGATCATGAGGTGTGGCGAATCGTTTTTGTTGATCGGCAGTTAAATCAACGGTGCAGTCCTTCATCCCGAGCGGTGTTGCAATCCGTTGTTGCAGCAGATCTTGATAGTTCGCTTTGGCGTTTTCGGCAATGAGGTAGCCGAGCACCGACGCACCGAGATTCGAGTACTCTTGCGACTCACCAGGTTTCCGAGCTAGCTGAAGGACCTTTAGTGCAGCGGCCGCTTGCTTTGAATCATAAAGCCGATACGGATTCGACAGTGACGAAGCGTCCAAATTTGCAGGCAGTCTCGGTAGTCCGGACCGATGGGTACTCAAGTCGATCCATTCGATCTTGCGCCCTTGATAGGAAGGCAATCGGATTCCCGCTGCATTTTCGACTTTCACTACATCATCCAGCTTGATTTCGCCTCGGACCACCGCATCGGCGAGCAGCAGGCTAGTGAATACTTTGCTGATCGATCCAAGTTCATAAACCGTCAAGTTATCGGCAACCTTTCCCTTTGCGTTGGATGTACCGAGATGCACAGTCCCCCAGTGGTCGCCCTCGACATAGCCAATCGACAACCCATCTGCAACTTTGTCGTTGATCAGCGCCGAAGCGGCGTCCGTCACGACTTTGTCTGATAAGTTTTGCGCCGAGGCGATCAGCACCGTCAACCACCAAAGAATCACGAAGTTGGAACCGCAACGTACCAGCCGATTCAACATATTGTGCACCTTTTTCTAGAAAACCCGACTCTTAGACTATTGCATCGTTGCTTGGATTAGACTTAGTCGCCCGAAGCGCTCGATCGTTACGAAGATTGAATGAGCATATCCGATATCTATCCTTCGGTTCTAGCCCCTATCTTTACTCACATTTCTGCCTCAGTTGATCCGTTCCGCAAGCGCGATGCCAATGGCAGACTGATGCAGTCGTTATCGACCCTGAAAGGCAACGCGGTGAAGCATTTGGAAACCGTTTCTACAATGTAAAAGTCACTCTCGGCAAGAGTGACCTACGGTACACTTAATGCCTGAAAGTATCGTATCCCTACTTCGCGTCTTTCCTTTGCATTTGTTTGCCCAAACGCGACCTGAGTGAGTTACATCCCACTCCGACTTGGCTTGCTCATAACGACCTCTACCTGGATCGTGACTACCAAAACCGTCGAGATAGCTGTTCCACAATGGCTTCTTCTACTTGATCACCGCCGCTTCCAGCGTTCCGATCATATCCGAACTCGCACCTTCGAAAATCATGAACCTACACCAGAAGTCATCCAATGAAATGTTACCAAAGTTCTTGATGCTGTTTGAATGTTGTCGCAACCGCGAATGGAGTTCCGATGATTTTACTTCCACACTGTGCGATGCTCGTGACTGTCGCCAGCCCTTGGGCACAGCTTTGCCAACGTAGATTAGCTAGCTAGTGTCTGTCCGGAAATTGATTTGACCAATAAAAAGGTTGGATAAAATGTAAAAAAGCTCCTTGAAGAAAGAGCCGTTTGATCGGTTCTCG
>JAYTVL010000620.1:0-41613 GCA_043744075.1 Pirellula sp.
AAACATAGTCTTCGTATCCTTGGTGAATTGGTTTTTTGCAATTCGCAACTTACCAAGGAGACGAGACTTATGACAAGATGAACGGTATTGGGGTTAAACAAGTCGCAAGCCGACTCGAAGAATTGACACATACGCATACCTTCAACAACAGACAAACAAGATGTCGCAACCCAAAGTCTTAATCATTATCGGTGACGCCACCGAAACGGTCGATACACTGTATCCGTACTATCGGCTCATCGAGGGCGGATATAAACCTGTCGTTGCAGCTCCAGAAAAACGGCGATATCAAATGGTGCTGCATGAAGTGAAGCCGGGCTGGACGATTACCAAGGAGTGGGAAGGCTATTCGATCGAAGCCGAGATTGCGTTCAAGGACATCAAACCGGAGGAATATGCGGGTATTTTCTTTAGTGGTGGGCGTGCACCGGAGTACATTCGCGAAGACGAAGACTTGCTGCGAATTACACGTTGGTTTTGGGAAAACAAGAAGCCCTGTGCAAGCGTTTGTCATGGCGTTGAAATTCCTGCTCGGGCCGGAATTGTCAAAGGTCTGAGAATGGCAACCGTAGCCAAGTGCAAATTTGATTTGGAAGTATGCGGTGGTATTTACGTCAATGAGCCGTGCGTTATCGATCGCCACATGTTTAGTGGCCGAACGTATCACGATAGCGGAGCGTTTGTCGGCCCCTGGATCAAGGCCTTGGATGAATCCCTTCGGAAAAGCACTTAAACAGAGGTGTGAATGCCATGCCTATCCAACTTACTTTTGAGCTAAATAGCGTCACGGTCGGCAAACGATGCTTTTTGATGATGGCATGATGGCAAGAGAATGGAGACAAGAGAATAAGTTTCAACACACTCGGGCCTAAACCACCACAGATTGATCCGCCATGATGGATTACAATTCCTTTGCCCCCATTCTTTTGCCAACTTGAGCCTGCCTTTCGTGATGCGAATTCCCTTAATGCGTATCCGCCAACTTGCTATTTTGAATTGGCTTCGTGCTTTTCAAACTTCAAAATGGAGTTCGATCTCAAGTAGCTTCCGATCAGATCGTAAATGAGGGCAAACGATGCTTTTTGATGATGGCAAAAGAATGGGGGCAAGAGAATAAGAGGCTATTGCCGTATATGCCCGATGTCATGACCACAAATTCGATCCGATAACCTCCAAAGAGTATTATAGCCTCGCCTCGACCTTCACCTCCCTAATCCGCTGCGAGAAGCAATTTGACCTCGACCCGGAAACCAATCGTTCGATCCGCGATCAACATGAACAGTCGCTTGCGGACCTTCGGCGTCAATTGAGCGAATTGGATGACGCAATGCCTCGTCGACTAGAAGATTGGATCAGAACCGTTCGGGATGAATCGGAATGGCTTAATGATTGGGAAACGTTGGTAGGTAAACTGGAGTCGAAAGGAAAGGCTAAATTCGTCACTCAAGCAGATGCCAGCTATCTTGCCACCGGCAAGCCTGCTGCCAAAGACAAGGTCACTTTCACTGTCGATATTAAGGAGACGCTGCAGTTCGATGGAATTCGAGTCGAAGCTCTTTGCGATGATTCTTTACCAAGAGTTCCGATGTGCCACTTGAATGCTAGGTTGATTACTGCCAAGCTTTACTGAGCGCCAATGAATTTATCTATGTTGATTGATTAGTTAGGGAATGATCAATGTTTACACGACGTGAGATGCTGAAGCAGGCCGGGGCCGGTTTCGGTATGATTGGCTTGCTCAATTTGCTACACGAACAAGGATTGATCATCCCCGAGTCCATTGCAAATGCAAGTGATCATGATGGCCTTGGTGTTCGGGCGATAAATCCACTTGCACCTTCTTGGTCTGGACCATACGAAATTAACGTACCGATACAATGGTCGCAATTTTCGATTGACGGATGTTGCCGGCGACGTCATTCACAAGATTATTGCGTGACGATTGGCCAGTCGCAGGTTTTGACTCAATCAACGGTGGCATCACAACCCGACGCATTAGCGAGGGACAAAGAATCCCTCGCTAACGCATCGGGTTAGGATTAAATCAACAACCCGCTTATGCCGCGGATAGTTTCGGCTTTTTGGCTACAACTAAATCTTGTCACCAACGAGCGAGTGTATTACAGCTTTTTTTCTGCTTCGAGTAATCGCTCTTTGGCTTTAGGCCGGGCTATGTCGATCATTTCCGCGAGCTTGACTGGCTGACCGTTTCGGCGACTGCTTTCATCGGCCGCTTCCATGAATGCGAACATCTCAATTGTGGTTTCTGCGGAAACTGGCGGGACCTTGGTTCGAAAGAATCGACCTATCTCCTTACACAACTCCACATAACTTCCACCCTTTTCGGCAACAGCAATTTTCTTGCTTCCAAAGGCGATGGCACCCGCTTCGAAATTGTTCTTTCGAATGCCTCGATAGGTTCCAACACGGCCATCGGTCCAAGTTCCGGCGATGTAATCCGTGTCAGCAGCCTTGATGCGTGTAACAGATTCGCATCCGGTACCCATGATAGTGTACAGTGCTTCAATGCCATGGACTCCATAAAAGAACATGTCTGGCGTACCTTCCTGGTACGAACAAGGCCCCCAAGCGGACGCACCCGTAATCGAACCGATTTTTTCATTGTTGAGTAGCGCCTGAATACCTGGATAAAACCGATACGAGGAACTTGAGAAGATCGGAACATTGTGTTGCTTGGCCAAATCGAAAATGGCGATGGCATCAGCAAGTGAGCCTGCAACGGGCTTATCAATAAACAACGGTTTGCCTGCTTTAATGACTGGGATCGCTTCTTGCAAATGGATCCGCCCGTCGACGCTTTCCAGGAAAACGACGTCCACCTTAGCTAAGAGTTCCGGGATAGTTTTTACGATCTCGACGCCCATTCCCTGAATAGTTTCAGTAAATCCCTTAACCCGATCGCGGCTCGCGGGAATATCGGTACCGCCTGGGTACCCAACTACGATTTGAATTCCGGCCATGTCACCGCTCGCTTCTTTCGCGTTGAATAATTTGGTGAAGGCAGGTACGTGTGAAGTGTCTAGGCCGATAATGCCAGCTCGTAGAACAGGCTTTGCAGGTTCATCGGCGAGGCTTATTTCGGCGGGAATCAGACCTAGCGTCAAGGCTATTGAGCGAAGGAAACGGTTCATGGCAAAGAGGCTTTCAAAGAGGTGGGTGCAATTCAGAAAGTACGGGCGGGGCAGTAAACTTACGCATCGGGATTCTACATGATTTAGAGGGACGAGTGCAAACTCTCCCGCAAAATGTGTTTTCAGTAGGTCCTGCCTGCCGGGCAGGACTTCGAACACTGCGTCAATCGATCAAGAATCGTTAAGATCTTTTGCGCTACGGAGTCCCGCCCGGCAGGCGGGACCTACTTACGGAGTCCCGCCCGGCAGGCGGGACCAAACGGGACCTATACGTAATATTCCACGAACGCACGGGAACGTTTATCCGTACTGACCACTGTTTTCGCAAACCGACATCAAACCACGACTTACAAACGAAACGACATGAGTGTCGAAATCCCGACGGAGCTAAAACCTCAAATTGCAGCCGCGATCGCTCGCGGCAGCTATGTGGGTGCGACATGTCCTCAGAGTCGGACTCCATATTCGCTTAACTAGTTGACGATCTCGCCGACTGCTTGGTCCGTAATCGTGTCCTTGTGAGGATTGGCCAGTTTTGCGAAGTACCAGTCAAGACCGGCGTTGCCCGTCAACGTATCGACCGAGTTGTCGTTTTTCACGGTCTTCGTGGTCAGTCGGTAGCCTCCATTCAGTCCGCCGGTCAACGTACCTGACAGATGCGCAATACGCTTCGAATAAATGGCCGGTGAAATCCACTCGTTCAAGATCGCTAAGAGTGCAGCTGCGTCCGCGTCCATGTCCGTCGTACCGTCGATCAACAGGTCGTCATCGGCACCTCCTTGTAAACGATCCAAACCCGTGCCGCCAATTTGAACCGTTCGGCCAGCGCCCCCCTTCAGCAGGTCGTTTCCGTCGCCTCCAAGCAAAATCGCAGCCCCGCCGCCACTTATCAGCGTGTCGTCACCTTTCTCGCCCGATAGCTTAAGCCGACCGCTGAATCCGCTTGCATCGAGCACATTATTGCCCGAGCCGCCCGTGAGTTCGGCTTCCTCAATGCTCGACCAGCCAATGGAGCCGCCAGAGGATCGTGTAAGCTTCGCATCGGTTAACGTAAAGTTCACGTTTCCAGAAGCGATGAGCTTATCACTCCCGCCAGCGCCATCGATAACACCCGAACCGCTCCAGTTGCCGACATCGAATGTGTTAGCGCCTCCGTCGCCTGTCAGAATCGCATGTTCAAGTTCTTTAAGCTCCTGTTTCTCGTTGCCGATCTTCAGCTCCGAGTTCGACAACACGAATACACCTGCACCTGATTCGATGAAGCCGTCATTACCTGCTCCACCCGTTAATCGATCAGCCCCTGCGCCTCCAATAAGTAAGTCATCATCTGCGTTGCCGTCCAGTTTATCCGCCCATCGCCGCCGTAGATCACGTCAGGACCGGCGCCTCCGGAAATCGTGTCGTTGCCAGCATCACCATAAAGAAGAGTTGGCAAGCTGAGCCGCTTGTCGATCTCAATCGAATCGTTACCCGCTCTGCCAATCGCGATGATTCGACCAAACGATGAAGCTGGAAACGATTTCGAAGACTTATTGATCTCGGCCGTGACTTGGCTCGACTTGCCAGGCTCTACTGAGATGTCGTCGTTGTTGTTGGTTCCCGTCAAAAGCAGAGCCTTTCCGCCAAGTATGCCCGGGTCGTCGATCACAGAAGCTACGCCGAGTGCTGGGTTCAAGATCTGCAGGGAATAGTCTTCTATCTCGCCATCCGCTGCGGCCCCTTTCGGAGTCAAGCCACCTGCGGTGCTCAGTCGGAAGCGTGCATAGGTCCGCCCCTCTGTCGCGCCCGCAGGAACGTCAACTGTTAGCGAGCTCGTACCTGGCACCATCGGTCGGCTCGTGAACACTTGCTCGGTGTTGTCGAATACGCCGTTGCGGTTGAAGTCGATCCAAGCGTCGAGCTTCGCCGCCGCCGAGACGTTCACACGCAATTGAGCTTCCAAGCCTGGGATGATCAGTGGCGGCAACGTCACACCGTCCTCATCGTCGCCTGCTGCATCATCGCCGAGTGCTGCCGCATCAAACTGACCGTCATTCTCCACATCCCGCGTCGCTCCCAGCATTGGCCCTGTAGCCAGATGCCGCGCACCGTTGGCTGCGAGTGTTGTGCCATACGAATTAGGAGCATCTCCAAAGTCGTATTCGGGCACGTCAGTCAGGTTAACAACGATCGTTTTCGTACCGCTCAGTACTGGCAAACCATTGTCGGTTGCTCGCACGACGAGTGAGAAAGTCGGGGTTGTCTCGAAATCTAGCGAGGCGCGGTTTGCGACGGTGATCCTTGCGGTCGTCGGATGGATGGCAAACGCCCCGCCCGTGTTGCCACCGATTATTAGCCAGGTCAAGACACTGCCCGCGTCTGGATCACTCGCGGAGAGTGTTCCCACCACGGTCGCATTGGCGCTGTTCTCTGGCAGTGTGAATGTAGCCGAGTTCACAATGGGAGGCTCATTAACGTCCTTGACAGTTATTGTTAAATCTTGTTCGACGGAGAGGTTGCCGGCGTCTGTCGCGCGAACCCTTACCGTGAAGGTCGGGGACAACTCGAAGTTGATTGGACCGGCCACCCGCAACTGATTACCAACCAGGTTAACACGTCCGCTGGCGTTGTTAACAAGCGTGAAAGTATGTGTGTCGACGCGATCCGGGTCGGTGGCTGAAACAGTGCCGATGACCGTTCCGCTTACGCTATTCTCCGGTACTGTAGAGCCATTGAATACGATACCCGTCGGCGCTCGGTTCTTTATTCGAACCTCGAAGTTCCGGCCAACCAGAGCAACGCCACTGCTAGTGATCGCGGCTTGATGACCACCGGCTGGCGTTACTTGTTCAAATCCGACCGGTATGAGCATGCGGACTAAGTAGTTGCCAAACGGCAGGCGGTCGAATCGGTAAAGCCCTGCACCGTCCGTTAGTGTCGTTCGCTCATTGGCATCTGGGCTGCCGTTCCCATTTGAATCAAGGAAAGCGGTGTAGCCTCCAGATGGGTCGTCGTATGTTCCGTCCCTGTTGGCATCGGTAGTCACATTACCGGCAACCGAACCCAAACGGAAGTTACCGAAGTCAACCCCCGATGCATTTGCTCCCGCGGTCAACGTCACCGTATGAGTGCCAGTGGCAAGAACACTCGATTGGCTCAGAAAGTTCGGACTAGCAGCAGAATTCTTGGATTCAACGGCGCCTGATCCATTCCGAGAGTTCAGTTCGTTGATAACCAGCAGAACATCCAGTGGACTGATGAAGTCGTCACCATTAACATCGTAGAAAGGAGATTTTGTCGGAAGTCCAGCGACGGAACCATCGCTCGGGTTCTCGTTTAGGAAATTGATGATCATCAACACATCGATAGGTGTAATAAGTCCATCCGCGTCAACGTCGCGGTGACCGGTACTGTCGTCTTCGCCGAAGGCAATCAGCGGGTTTTGGTGCAGTACAGATCGCGTTTTGCTTGCGGATGAGCCGCCCGCATTTGCAGGGCTTAACCCAGGAAATGTTTGCTGCCAACCGTCCTGCATCACCTCGCCGACAGAGTATACGCCGGACCGAAGTCCGATGAATTCGTACGTCCCATCTGTCGCCGTGACGGTAGACTGCTCACCGATGTCGAATAGCCCATTGGAGTTCAAGTCAATGAAAATGGTCCAGCCTTTTAGTCCCAACTCTGTGGGATCCTTTTGGCGGTTCCCATTCAGGTCTTCGAACTTGATCCCGCGGATCGTCGCACCATCAGCGACCACCGTGGTGAACGCATCGGGAACGCCAGGAGTTGCCTCAGCGTTTCCTACTTTGTCGGTTGCAATAGAATAAAATCCGTAGCTCCGGCCAAGCTCCCCAGTGAACTGGGCCGTGGTTAGCCTTGTGTCCTTTAGCCAAACGGTGAATGGATTGCCATCTACGGAAACGAAAATGTCATACAGTCCTACGCCAGAACCTATTACACCATCTTGCCCCGTCCAATCGACAGCAAAGATTGTCGAGTTGGTTAGTGCGGGGAGTGAACTTATCCGGCTGGCTGGTGATTCGAGGTCAAGAGTGACTAATGCTTCTTTTGTCGGATCTGTACCCTTTGATGTGTCGTGCGGATCGACCTGATTGGTCGCTATTACTTCGCCGCGATCGAAGATGATCACAGCAATGTTTCTCGTCTCTTTCCCATGCACCAAACCAGGTCGTTGCTTGATTGTGTAGGTGAAATATCCCATACCTCGTCCGGTGCCGTCCTCCGGCGGCAAAAAGCCCACATTCGGTGAAGGCGGGAGTTCTGATTCAGGGTCGAGAGAAAGGAACTGAGCATAAAGTTCTCGACTATCTGGGCGCAAGCCGATTTCCACTTCCACTTGGAAGTTGGCCCGTTGTACGAAGTGTCAACAATTGTGCGGAAAAATCTACGGCCGACTGGGATGACGATCTACGACCACATGTGCAGTACGTGAAGGAAAGCCAATGGCCATCTGGAGTCTCCAACTTCGTGAGTTTGTCAGTCTGCGAATCAAAGGTGTATTGCGTTGTGCCAGTCGTGTCAGTCATTGACGATAGATTGCCCCTCGTGTCGTAAACAAATGAGACACGAGAGCCATCAGGCAAAAGCTTTTGGGCTAGGCGTCCACCGGTGTCATAACTATAGGAAATGTATTGGTTTCGGGAATTCATACCTGAGATGAGATTTCCAGCTGCGTCGAATGTCCAGTGATCGACGTTTCCCATTGCATCGGTCATCGATGTGTTGTTTCCACGAGCGTCGTAACGATAAGTAGTCTTTCTTCCGAGTGTGTCCGAAAATGCAGTCACACGATTTAGTGTGCTGTCGTATTCAAACGAAGTGGTCGCACCGCTAGCATCACTTTCGGAAGTCCGATTTCCTCGTTTGTCGTAAGTTGAGACGCTAGACCGACCATCCGAATCTGTAGTTCGTATGGGGTTCCCAAAGTTGTCATACTCGTACTGGCTGCCGTAACTTCACTGACTGTACCGTAGTCATCATATAGAAACAAACCTGCGTCGGCACCGCTAACCTTGCTTGCAGAGCTTATTCGCCCATGGTTGTCATAGCCATAGACCTGCTGGACTCCATTGGGGGCGGTGATTGCATGAAGCGCATGCTCCTTCGCGGCACCGTCGCCCGTTGTGTACTCGTAGCGTGTAACACGTCCATCGGATTTTGTGGCCGTTAGTAGATGGAGGTTTGGCGCGTCATAGGTGAATGTCGTCGAACGACCTATGGAATCGAGAATCTGATAGATCCGTCCGGCGGCATTGTACTCGATGTTCACGAAATCACCCACAGCGTGGGAAAGTCGAGTCATACGACCAGCACTGTAAATGACTGAAATCGTATTGCCGTTCGAATCCAAAATAGATTGAACTTGGCCATCAGCATTGAAGACAGTTTGTGAACCGTCAGGTTCCGTAAGAACCAAAGAATTGCCGTTAACGCTTGAAATCCGACCAAAGTCACCGGGTGTCGCAAAGTATCCACGACCCGCGCGACTGTCGGGTTGAAAAACTCGACGTGATCCACTTGAGTTTGTGATTACAATAGTCCCGTCCGATTGTTTGGATGAATGCTGTAGCCAACCTCCAATCATCCCCCATCCCATACCGAAGGGTCCGTCAGTGTTGCGACCCACAATGTCGTTCCTAAATGCACGGCCAATAGTGATGTCCATCCCTGGTATTTCCACCGAGGCATCCGTAGTGGAACCGATAACCGCCAACGCTTGAAATCCAACTGCTTGTTGGAGCTCGAATGACAACAACTCGGACATAGCATGTACTTTGCGGCCGAGTCGAGCGAGGTAGGCGGCATTTTCGTCGAGTGAGGTTATGTATTCGCCCCACGTCGATCCCACCTGTGATCGGAAATTGTCGAATAAAACATTCCATGCTGCATCAGGTATCTTGGCCGGCTTCATACTCGTCTTGAATTGCGCCCAATTAATCGGTGTTGGGTCGGTTGCATATGTCGGCGTTGCCTTCAGAGAAAAAGCCTTGCCGAAATACCAAGGTTCCTGCCATCCGGCGTAGTAAATCGTTACACGCCCCGTTTCACCAGGCATAAGCGCGCCCGGTGTCTCACCACTCGCCAAAAATTGAATGGATCTGGACAATCCCTCTGGGTATGTGCTCGCCCAGAATCCTTCAACAACGCGCGAAGCGTCAAGCGTGAATAGTCCATTTTGTGGATTCGGAACATTCGGATCACCCAGTTCAACCTCTGCTGTAAATTCCACCATCGGAGACAACATTGGTACCGTTCCAGAGTTCGTGTACTCAACGACGATCTGTGCAGTGCCGTGCCAGCCAAGAGAATCTGGTGTGATCAAGCGGGTTTGAAAATCGCTGCGTCCATCTGCGATCATACGCAACGCTGACGATTGTACTGAGGTCGCATTCTCTGGAGTCGTCACGCGGACTGAGTATTCTCCAGCCGGAAGAGTTCCGGCGGAAAATCGTGCAGTAATCAGTTCGAAGGAATCGACATCCGATTGTTGGGCTGAGTATAACTGACCTGTTTCGGATACGAGTGACACATTCGACCCGGCTACAAATCCAACCCCATTGATAGTCAGTGTCGTGTCCACAACGGTGCTGCTGCTAGAAGGCCCGACCGATAGAATCGATAGCCTCGCTTGTTCAGCGACAAAAGTGAATGGCGTGCTTTCGAAGACAACATCGCCAAACACTAGGGCATACCAAGTGCCAACGATGGCCCTCGCAAGAATGATCGACTGATCCGGTGCCAAAGGAGAGCCAAATCGACTATCGTATTCAGACCGAGTCGGTGGTTCACCGCGACGTAAATATAGTTCGTTATGGTTAATCAATGAAGTGTCGTTTAATCGCACCAGTAGCGGACCAGGCGTCGTGACATCAAAGCGATACAACCGAGCAGCACTGGTTTGCTCCAGCGTATCTGTAACTTGTTGGCCGAGGCGGATAGTTGCAGGGATTATCTCGTCAACCAATAAGGAATATACAGCTCGTTCGGCACTACCATTATTTGTCGCGATCAATCGGTAGTTACCTGTGGAAGGCAATGTAATCAGATCTGAACTTCCCGCTGTTTCATTAAAGCCAATCCAACCATTAGGTCCTAGAAGAGTAAATGTCACGCCAGGTGTGGAAGATAGTTCTACCTTTAAGCGAATCTGCTGCCCCGCTGAAGCCGCGAAGACATAGTGGTCAGGACTTGTATATTGCTTCAAAGTCCCTACATAACGTTGATGGAAATCCAAGGGGCGAACAAACGGCGTCGAGTCAAATCCTTCGATAACATACTCGCCTGATGCAGTTTGGTTGTTTGAGGGAGCTTGTACTGTGATGCGATACGCTGAATCCACCGAAACGGACAATCTTCGAATTACAACATCGCCATTTGCGTTCTTGGATTCACTTTCGCCAACGACACTGCCCTGAGCATCACGAACAATAACCTTCACCGTGTTGATCGTCGGGTAGGGTGGGCGATTTTCGCCTACCGTGGACGGATTCACGATCACGTCGTATTGCCTGTTTGCTTGTGCAACAAACGTCCAATCCTGTGATCGCCCAGTTATGGCAATACTGCCAGCAACAAACTGGCCGAGGCGAAGAGAGTTGACCTGAACTGTTAGGATCCCAGTCCCGCGGTTAAGGAAATTATCCTGCACTGCTACAGCAACCCTGTAGGTACCCGGTTTCTCATAGCTGTGAGACAATACGAAGGTCATATCGTGCGCAAGAGCAAGCGATTGCGGTCCAATCCCATCGCCATAATCCACAGTTGCAGACCATGTTTGGCCATCCCCGACGTCCTCAAATGAGCCCATGCGCGAGAAAGCGCCCGAAGCGTTTACAATTGATTGTCCCATTCGCACCATCGGGGCTGCGCTATTCACAGTGTACGGGATCGAAATGTAGTCATTAATGATGACCGAATCGCTACCGTCCAAAGTGTCAACTGTCAAAGATTCGAGATGCCCACTCCACCTCGCAGATCGTCGTTACCTGATCCACCACGCAACGTATCATTGCCTCCGAACCCGTATATCAGAATCCCGGCTCCGGTCCAAGCGGAGGCGTCAAACACATCGTTACCGGCTGTACCCTGCCATTGCCATGTCTCCACCACATGATTTACAGATACTGTCGAGCCCGACGTGTAGGTATTGTCGGTGAGGGTAACCAAACTGAGCCCTATGCCGTACCCTTGATCGGACCCGACACCGCCGAAGAACTGATCCCCAGAACCTCCGAGAAGAACGTCATTACCGTCTCCACCACGGAGCACATCATTGCCACCGGCTTGGCTATTATCGTTCGCGTCCAAAAGGTCATTCCCTCCGTTTCCCTCCAGAACGTCGTTGCCATCCCCACCTCGCAAGTCGTCGTTACCCGATCCACCACGCAACGTATCATTGCCTCCGCCACCGAAGACAAGTATGCCGATCCCGAGCGTCGACGAATCCACTATGTCGTCACCGTTTCCGGCATAGATTGCGAGTGATGCAATCGATGACACTGCGATCGACTGTTCGCCAGCTTTGACCGAGTCCATATCGACCGTACTGACTAGGTTTCCTCCAATGGCGAGGTTATGACTCAGAAGGCCACCAGTTGCCAACCCGAGCGTGAGGACTTCGCTATCTTCATTGCCAGAAAATGTCACAGCCGCAAATGCCATGGTAACTGAAAATGTCGGTGTCAATCGACGCTCAAGGAGTTCGAATCTTAAGGCGGCACGCCTCATTTTCCTTGCTCTTGTATGTCCGGATTTTTTTCCAGAAATTGCGTTGATCCATTTGCTGAGATTGAATCCAGACACTGCGTTTTCTCCAAAATGTTAAATTGTCGCCGGAACCGGTCGAGCACAGCCGGGGCAAAATCGCTTATGATGCAGGGACATCACGAAAGCACCTCCGCCAGGGTATAAGACGCTAATGGCGTGCGAACCGAACACAATCGGAGGAAAAAAAGACACTTTCAAGCGAAATCAACTGTTGAACGATGCGGAACATGCGAAAAGAGTGACATTTTTCGGCGAACGCCACCACAAGGATTGCTCGTTACCAGGCTCCCGCCTGGTAACGCACCGTCTTGGAGGGTTCGCCTGGGTTACGCCGAATCGGTAATTGATTGTCGTACCGGGTTTATGTTGTTTTTGTACTGTCTCATTGATTTTGAAATTCATGCCTCTGGCTTTACGCCAGGGGTATTTGACCTTTACCCTAGCAAAAACGCTGACTGAATCCGCGATAAAAATCCAATCAAAACACAGTGCAAAACCCCTCACCTCCAACCCCTCTCCCCTTGTGTTGTTGGGATGCTTAGCGATCAGTTGGGTGAGAATGTTTAGCACATCGATGCGCTGATCTATGAATCCGTCGTAATTACCTACGTGTTGATAGGCGATGGCCAGGTAGTGCTTTAAGACGCTCAGCAAGGCAGTTGTAGTTCACGGAGCAAACGACCTAGGGCAAGTCGAACTCGTTCGCAAGTTTCGTTATTCACTAGCCTGTCGATCGGCTGCGAAACGACGTCTGACAAGTTTCGTTGCTCTCGCGAATTAGTGTAGGAGAAAGATTCTTCACGATAGATACTCCTCTTTGCGGAGCGCTTGAATTTACGCCGCGTGTCCTATAATTTGTGCCTGAGAACCGTTCTGAGATAAGCCCAAAACTGACAGCTGCTTCGGGCTTGAATACCGTGAAACCCGCGTACTACGACCTTGCACGTATCTTGGACAACATCAGAGGCGTCGACCTTCGACCGCAAAGCCAGATCGAGCTCACGGTCGGCCATCGCCTTGAGCAGAGGTCGATACCATTTCATCAAGTCATCCAGAGCGGCTGAATCTCGGCGATGAAGCAGCTTGCTAATTGGTCCAATTGAACTGGTACGGATTGTAGGCGAATTGGAAATTGGCATTGGCGGAAAGATCGAGTTAGAAGTCATGTTGGTTTCGGTAACGGTGCAGCAGATCCCTGGCAACACCGAATGGCCAATGAATTATATACATAATGTTTTTATCAACCTAATCCATCGAATGTATTCGGTCGAGAGGATACTGGGAACTTTCCATCAACAGTTCGTGGAGCCGCGACTTTTCGAAGAAAATGCAGAGTAAATTGGTCATAGCCATCGCAGTCCATGATCTTCCCCATTTTCTGCTCTTGTAGTTCGAACTCCTTAAGGATCCCATCCTGAACCTTTAACTCTGAGTCACAAAGACTCTGAGCAAAGATTCGGCCCTACTTTCACAAGGTTAGTAGCGTTGCGTCCGTTGAAGGAGAGTGTTCTTCCGATGCCATCGTGATTGTCCCGAATTCCTTTTCGGCTTTTGGTCCGGTCGTTTGCTGTGTAAGCAGCGATGATTTCATTCGCCAGGCAACCCGAACTTCGCAGGGCTCAAAGATGCCACGGGCGAATGTCGCTTCGATTCTGTGCCCCCTGCTCGCACCGCGGACCCTAACTCTGCAATGGAAAGGTTTTGGCAGAGCAGTCGAGATCCGCGAGGGACCTATACATACCATTCCACGAACGCACGGGAACGTTTATCCAATTTTTTCATATCTTCAATAATGTATCGGATACCGTTTGCGTCGGTAATGTTGACTCCGTTTGCTGAGAGTCTACGAACATCTTCTTCGGTTTTTAGGACAAAGCTGGTTGGGCCATGATTTGTTTCTACGAACCATTCACAGGGTTCGGTGATGCCAGAGACTTTAAGAATCTTTTCGATGATTGGGATGAATTCTCGAAGTGCAAGTTCTTCTTCTAGCAATGCGGCATTTCTTGCGGAAAGCCCGTCCATCGAATCAAGGCAAGCGATTTCTTCGCCTGCGGCGCTAATGATTGAGACCCATTGCTTGCTTGCCGAAATCGGGAATAGCGGCACAACAGCCACGTCCAAAAACTCATGGTCGGCAGCATCGATTAGTTTCAAATGATTCCATTCGTCTCGCGACAACTGAAAGACCCAGGTGCCGTCGGAATTGCGAATGTCGACGTTCTTGGCCTTGACCGCGAGGGACATCGATTGGTTAGTTTCGTTTTCAAGGTTACCCATGAGTCGGTTCGTAAGGTTGGGGCTGGGTTCGCAATGTGGTGCTAGGTGGCGTTCGGCTAATTGCTCAAAACAACGGTCTGGTCTCTGAGGCAAGGAAAAAGGAGCCAGTGACACAGACCAACTCGTTTGGGAGGGCAGAGCGACAGGCACGCTCAACAGCGATTTTACTCGACGGAGCCGATAGGATCTCTACATCTCCGTTCGATTTCGCCTTTTCTCTCGCTAATATTTCAAGGCGTTCGACGGGTACGGACCTAGGATTGTTGTGGAATTGAGTCAAGATTAAGCGATCTGCATAGCTCAATAGCTGGTCTAGCATTTTTTCGTATTCTTTGTCCTTTGAGCAGGCAAATACAATTGTCTTTTTTGTAGGTGCGTAATGGTCGTTTAAGGCGATTATCATTGCACCAATGGACGCAACATTGTGCGAAGTATCGATAACGACCGTGGGACGAGTGCTTACCAATTCGATCCGACAGCTTAGTTGTGTTTCGGCAATCGCATCGATAACGGCCGAGCGAGGTAGGGACCAGCCATCAACATTCAATCGGTGCCAAGCCGCAATGGCGATTGCCGCGTTGTCCGATTGATGTTTTCCGGCCATTCGAATCGCAAGATCCTGAAAATCCTCAAAAGCAATGTTTGGGCTCAGGGAGATAAAGTCCATAAGGCTGGAAACGGCGTTTGGATCTGGTTGCGAGGCTAACAGCTTTGGAGCAACAAGCACTTTCTGTGTTTGAACCGTCGCGTCGAAATCGATTCCGAGTTCCCAGAGTTCGCTTTTCGTTTCCTGACAACGGTTTCGGATTACCAACTGCGCCTCAGGGTGTTTGGCTCCGTTGATTACAGGAACGTGTGGTTTGATGATGCCAGCCTTTTCACCTGCAATTAGCGGAATCGTATTGCCGAGCTGCTGTTGGTGGTCGTAGCTGATCGATGTGATAATGGCCAAGGCGCTATTGCAAACGTTGGTACTGTCAAGTCGTCCGCCGAGTCCGACCTCGATCACGTTCACATTTGTTTTGCGGGCTGCGAAGAGGGTCCAGGCCAAAGCGGTGGTCATTTCGAAAAAGGTGGGTGGACCGTGTGGAGACAATGCAGTGGCCGCTTCAGCCGCCTTCAGACTCTCGATGTGGACGGCAAGTTCGGATGGTGAGCAGGGTTTGCTGTCGACGATAAATCGCTCTTCAAGGTGCAGTAAATGCGGTGAAGTGTACAAGCCAACGCGAAGCCCCGATCGACGGAGGGTTTCAGCTATCAACCAGGAGACCGAGCCTTTACCCTTTGTGCCAGCCACGTGGATTACGGGCGCGGCAAGATGCGGATTTCCCAGTTGATCAAGCAGAAACGCCATGCGCGCCAGACGATACGTCTGCTTATCGTATGGGCGATCGACGGTTTTCTCGTAATTAATGCGTTCGTAAAGGAACCGGATCGCATTGATGTAGTTTTGGTCAAGCCGATCCATCGGTTCCTGAGGGTGTATTTCGTGTAGTTTGAGAAGCGGGCGTTGGCCGCATTTGGGATAAACAGGCGTTCTTTTCGCGGCTAGTGCCTGCGGCTGATCAAATTCTCGAATTATAGTACCCATCACGCTCCGCGTGATATCCGCAGTTCAAAAACCTTTGGTTTTTGAGGAAACGTCACACGGAGTGTGACGGGTACTTTCTTCGGAAATCGTGGCATAGATTTCTAGCGACTCACACGCCCTTCGCAACTCAGGGCGTGCCACCCAATTTACAGGTAGATTTCAAACTGCCACTCGCCTTATTTCGAGACAAGTAGGTTGTGCGAGGGGTAGAGTCGCTTGTCGGGCGATTGTTTCGGATTTATAGTGTCGCTTAAGATTGCTTAAACAATTCTTCGTTTTCGGCCTTTGTTTGGCGACAAGCTTCCGAGTTTGAGTCGGAGCGAGGTTTGCGTTGAACCGAACGGATTGTTTTGGCGTAACAGCCCGCAGAAAACTATCATCAAATCCTTTTTGCTCCTTCGCGACCGCATTTTTTGGTCCGCTTTTTAGCTTAACCGAACCCTACCTATGGCAACGACAACGGCACCAACAACAACTTCCGCTAGTTCAACGGATTCGACCAATGTGATTGTGGAAACAAGAAACCTCGGGAAAATTTACCGAGATTTTTGGGGCCGAAAAAAGGTCAATGCTTTAAAGGCGTTAGATATCGAGGTCCGGCGAGGCGAGATCTTTGGATTGTTGGGCCCGAACGGTTCAGGGAAATCTACTACCATCAAATTGATGTTAGGCCTCCTTTTTCCGACATCCGGAAGGGCGTTTGTATTTGGCAAGGACGCATCGGACGTTGCCAAGAACGAGCGGATTGGGTATTTGCCCGAAGAATCGTATTTGTACAAGTTCTTGAACGCCGAAGAGACGCTGGACTTTTATGGTCGGCTTTTCGATATGCCGGCAAAAGTGCGACGAGAGAGAACTGAACAATTGATTCAAATGGTTGGTTTGCAGCGAGCTCGGCGCCGCCAACTGAAGGAATATTCGAAAGGGATGACTCGCCGAATCGGTTTGGCCCAAGCTCTGATCAATGAGCCCGAGTTTTTGGTTCTCGACGAGCCGACAACCGGCTTGGACCCGATTGGGACCCGCGAAATGAAAGACTTGATTCTTCGACTTCGCGAACAGGGCAAGACCATTCTACTGTGTTCTCACCAGCTGGCAGACGTTCAGGATGTTTGTGACCGAGTGGCGATTTTGCACCAAGGTGAATTGAAGGAATTGGGACGCGTTGACAGCCTATTGAAAGTGCAAGACGTGACTCAAATACATGCGAAAGGTCTGGACGAAAAGACCAAGCAGGAGATCAAGGATTTGATTGCCCGTTCCAATGGCGAAATGCTGCGGATGGACAATCCAACCACCACGATGGAAGAGTTGTTCCTAGACATTGTTCGCGAAAGCGATCAACGTCCAGGTCGTCGCGGTAGTGGTGCTTAGGCACTCCTCGCAATCATTCGGAAGACCGCGGTCGTTGAAAGGCAAATTTAGCAAACATGCGTTTATCACCAGATCAATTTTGGACTTACTTTGAATGGCTGTTCGAGCATCATTCGCTCGTTCTTGGCTTTTTGTTGGTGCTGGTTCTTGCAATCCTCGGATTCGTGATTGGATTCGTTGTCGCATTGCTAAAACATGGACCGGCGGAAGGTTTCTTGCAAGTTTCGAAGCTTATTCGAGAGCTTTTTGTTGTGGACATTCCGGAGACCTCGGCTCGACGAGTGGGGGCAATCGCTCGCTTGGCAATTAAAGAAGCGATTCGAAAGAAGGTGTTGGTTGTCGTAGCGGTTTTCGTAATTGCAATCATGTTTGCTGGCTGGTATTTGGATCCGCAGGCGCAATACCCGGCTAGGCTTTATATTTCGTTTGTTTTGACGACGACGAATTACATGGTAATTTTGCTGGGTCTGTTTCTGAGTTGTTTTAGTCTACCCGGGGATATCAAAAGCAAAATCATTTACACGATTGTTACCAAACCAGTTCGCCCGACGGAAATTTTCTTGGGTCGAGTGTTAGGTTTTTCAGCCGTTGGAACAATGATTTTGTTGTTGCTTGGAACCATGAGTTACTTGTTCGTCGTTCGTGGGGTGGATCACAAGCACGAAGCGATGGAGATCTCGTCCGATGACAGTACGGGAAGTACAACACTTCAGCAGTTTCACTCACACACGTTTACTATGGATGAATCGGGTTTAGGTAAAACCAACGAAACCAAGGGGCATAGTCACATTGTGACGAAGTCTGGCGATAAGATCGTTGTCGGTCCTGCAACTGGAGACCTTGAGGCTCGCGTTCCGATCTATGGATCGTTGCGATTTACGGGTCGCGACGGCGAGGAAAACTCTGGCTTGAACGTTGGCTACATGTCGGAGTATCAGAAGTACATTGAGGGAGATTCCCTTTCGAGCGCGATTTGGACCTTCAAAGGACTAAGGCCCTCGAATTTTGGAAATGTGCTGAATTACGACATGACCATTTCTGCTTTCCGCACATATAAAGGCGATATTGTGACGCCAGTTGGCGGCGTAGTCATTTTCCGAAGCATCGACGGAACCGTTGAAAGCGAGCGGTTTCCTTTCAAGGTAAAGGAATTCCAGATTGACCAGCGTTCGATTTCGCTAAAAGGATTAAAGGGATTCCGCAAAGGTGAGCCAGCTGACTTGGACTTTTTCAAGGACATCGCACCCAACGGAAGCTTCGAAGTAATGATTCGCTGTCAAGACAAGAGTCAATACCTAGGAATGGCTGCGGCTGATTTATACTTTCGAGCGAACACATTGCCGTTTTGGTGGAATTTCGTCAAAGGCTACATCAGTATCTGGTTGCAGATGGTAATTGTGATTTGTTTTGGCGTCATGTTTTCGACGTTTCTGTCAGGTCCAGTCGCGATCATTGCAACGATATCCATAATCGTCCTGGGCTTTTTCGGTTTCTTTGTTGATGACATTGTTAAGGGGACGAATCAGGGAGGCGGTCCGATCGAATCGTTGATAAGAATTCCGATTCAAAGCGGTTCGGGTACGGAACTTGATTTAGGAAATAAGACACTCGAAACGTCGATACGAATTGTCGACAAGGCGATTCTCATTTGCGTTCAGACTCTTTCCAGAGCCATCCCGAACTTTATTCAGCTTGGTACCGCGGACTTTGTTGCCTATGGTGTCAACTTGTTCGGTGGGTTGCTGTCCCGCCATTTGACTATTTGTGCTGGGTATTTCCTGATGACCGGAATTATTAGTTACTTCTTTTTAAAGACACGCGAGATGGCTGCATGAACAAGAGTAGTTTGTTTCGAAAGATTGCTTACATCGCAGCGATAGTCATGCTCCTTGGGCCATTGTTTGCTTTGGGTAGACCAGGCAACGGAATGATTGGGCAGCTTCGTACCAAGTACAGGATGGGCCAAGCCAATCTTGGAAAACTCGATCCCACGAGCGAGAGCATGCGATTAGCGACCCTTGGAATGAAGGGGATTGCGGCTACCGTTCTTTGGTTGAGGGCTGACTACTACAAAGAGGAAAAATACTTCGATCGCTTCTCGGCGACTTTGAATCAAATCTCATTGTTGCAACCTCACTTCATCAGCGTGTGGCAACACCAAGCCCACAACCTCAGCTACAACGTTGCTCCAGAGTTCGAGGACTATCGGCAACGATACGAGTGGATCAAAAAAGGTGTTGACTACCTTATTCGAGGAACCAAGTACAACGACAGAAAACCGATCCTTCAGTACGACCTTGGTCATTATTGCGGGAACAAATTAGGCAAGGCGGATGAGCACGTTCAGTACCGTGTGTTGTACAAAAAGGATTCCGAATTCCATAAGTACTTTAGAGAGCAAGGCTTGGTGGGAATTGACACCACAGCACTTGGGTACGATCAAAAGCCAGACAACTGGCTGACTGGCAAGTTGTGGTTTGATCAAGCTGTTGGGTTGTATGAAGCCGGTTCGCAGATCAAGAAATCACCGCACTTGCTCTACTCGTATGGCCCATTGTGGGAAATGTACTACGGAGAAGCCATCGAATCCGAAGGCATCCTTGATTCCAGTGCCCAGTTCGCATGGAAACAGGCCGGAATCGATTGGGCTGATTATGGCACTAAATCTCTTTACCAATTTCGCCAGAGCAGGGATTTGACATTGCTGAGCAAGGCGCCTGCAGAGGCCGAGATTGAATCCTTGCAAGAACAATTCAGCGACCTTGCAAAAGATGCAAAAACAAAGGTTGAGCAGTCTTTGAGAAAAGGAATTCCATCAGAAATGTTGAAGATTCTCGAGAAGCCAGACAACGAGCTGACACCGCAAGAATTTGAAACGAAGGCTGACATCAAAAGGCGAATCACACCAACGGAACAACAAGTTGCTACTCAAATGCCGGCCAAATTGCAATTGGCAGGCGTTGAACTCGCAAGAAAGATCCAATTCACAAAGGATTTCTTGCGGGAGACAAATTCCTATCGTGGACAGGTTAATTATGAGTACTGGGAGATGAGAGCCAAGGCTGAACAAAGGGACGACATGGTCGAAGCCCGCCGCTTGATGTTCGAAGCGGATCAGCTGCTCAATGTGGCGGACGTCAAGGGAGCGTTGGAGTCGTACGAAAAGGCGTGGATCCGCTGGGCCGTGGTTTTCAGCCTGTTTCCAGCGATGATTTCGGAAGAAGTAGGTGATGACGTTGTCAAGTCACTTGGTCGATACCGACGACTTGCAGAAAATGAATTGGACGAGACGTTTATTTTGCATGAGTTCCTTGAGTATCGTAAAGCAAAAGACACTGGACTTCCGCTAAATGTTGGTGAGAAGCTTGAAAAAATGAGTGCAAAAGCTCAAGCGTTATTAGCCGCCGAGAATGCGCCGCCTTCAGACGCGGCTCCGCCCAAGGGCAGCCAAGAAGCATCAAAGGTCGAGTCACCTGCAAAGAGCATTGTGCCTGAACCGGCCAAAAAAGCCGAACCGACCAAAGCAACTGAACCTGTTAAAGCAGTTGAGCCTCCGAAAGTGAAATCAGTAAAATCGGTAGATCCAACAAAAACACCGGAACCGGTTAAAGTGGATGAACCGAAAGCAGAAATTAAAAAGGAAGAATCGCTAGTCCGACCACCGACTTTGGAAAATCCAGATTCTCAAGATTGAACAAGTCGGTTAAGTTGAGTGGATGGGAATCTACGACAGAAATTATTATCGCGAAGAAAGTGATCTAGATCTTCGCCCCAATTGGGACCAACGGTCGGCTGTCAGCACGTTGATCATTATCAACGTCGTAGTGTTCGTGGCGAATATTTTCTTGAGCAAGGGTTTCGTCGGTGCATATCAGGGTGTGGTGAATGAGTTTTTCATGCTCTCTGGCGAGGACATCCAACATCCGTACCTTTGGTGGCATACGCTGACCTATGGTTTTTGTCATGATGCTCAATCGGTATTTCATCTGCTCTTCAATATGCTGGGCCTCTACTTCCTCGGACGTTCTGTTGAAGATCGATACGGCAGATTGGAGTTCTATCGAATCTATTTGATAACGATGGTGATTTGCGGAGTGTTTTGGCTACTAAAACAACAGGCTTTTGGAGGGGGTGGACGATTGCTTGGGGCGTCCGGGGCCGTCTTGTGCATCGAGATGCTTTTCGTATTTAATTTCCCCATGGCCCGCGTAATCTTGATGGTCTTTCCTGTTCCAGCGTGGGTACTGGGGATACTTCTTGTCTTGATGAATATTGCATCGAGTCCCTCTTCGAGTGCTACGAATGTCGCGACAGATGTTCATATAATGGGAATCCTTTGCGCGACTGCTTATTTTTTTCTTGGACTTAATTTTCGATTCTTAGGAGACATGCAAGGAGCGTGGCGAAGATGGTTGCGCAGGCATGCTGGCCCAAAGCTCAAAATTCACAATGAATCGACCGTTGGTTATGATGCGGGCGAAGCCGATAGGATACTGGCAAAGATTCATGAAAAAGGCCAAGATTCATTGTCATCCAAAGAAAAAAAGTTCCTCGAAAAGTATTCGCGAGCTGTTCGGGCAAAGAAACAAGAAAACTGAGCCTGAGGCGTTAGTGTTAAAATCAGCGTCGATTAAAACATGGGCCGCAAACCGTGGGCTAGCGCCCTTCGGCTAATCAGCCGGAACGCGCTAGCGTCCGGTTAAGCCCGACTTATGATCAAAGCCTTAAGATACCTAGACTACTTCCACTTAACTGTAGCTGAATTCCCAAGAATTCAGTGAACACCTGAATTCTCACGAATCCAGCTACCTTAAAATTAAATATGCCGACTTTAACTAAATCATTCGAAAGTATTCGCAACGAGATTGCTGGGATTCCTGTCAGCGAAATTGTGAGCAAGTTTGGGACGCCAAGCTATGTTTACGATATGGCAATTATCGAGGATCGTGTTCGCGATTTAGCGGCGTTCGATGTAGTTCGTTACGCCCAAAAGGCGTGTTCCAACATTGGAATTCTCAATCGATTAAAAGGACTGGGCGTCGTGGTTGACGCGGTGAGCGTCGGTGAAGTGAAACGAGCGCTTGCAGCTGGGTTTGATCCGCATAGTACGCCGCATGGAATCGTCTACACCGCGGACGTATTTGATCGAGAAGCGTTGGCCTTTGTCAAGGAACTCGGGCTTCATGTTAACTGTGGTTCGCCTGATATGATCGAGCAGCTTGGCAACGCGGTACCGGGCGTGAGTGTTACGCTTCGCATCAATCCAGGCTTCGGGCATGGGCATAGTCAAAAGACGAATACAGGCGGCCCGCAATCCAAGCACGGTATTTGGCACGAGGATGTCGTCAATTGTCTTCGTCAGGCCGATTTGCATAATGTCGTCGTCACAGGCTTGCACATGCATATTGGCTCGGGCACTGATTTGGAGCACCTTTCGCAGGTTTGTAATGCACTTGAGACCATTGCTCTGCAAGTCGGTCGCACGTTGACAACGATTAGCGCGGGCGGTGGACTACCAGTCCCATACCGCGACGGTCAAACCTACGTGGATTTGGACCAGTATTTTTCTCTTTGGGATGCAACTCGGAAAAGACTTGAGAGTGTTTTCGGACACCCGTTGAGTTTGGAGATTGAGCCTGGTCGATATTTGGTAGCGGAAAGCGGATTTTTGATCGCAGAAATTCGGGCAGTGAAGACGATGGGGGAGAACACTTTTTATCTTCTTGACGCAGGTTTCAACGACTTAGCGAGGCCCATACTCTATGGTGCGTACCATCCTATATCTATTTGCCATCGAAACGGTCGACTTAATGAGCAAATGGTCGATGTGGTTGTTGGCGGACCGCTTTGCGAATCTGGCGATATTTTCACCCAAGAAGAGGGCGGGTTTGTGGCCAAGCGATCCCTTCCTGCTGCCTCGGTTGGCGATTTTCTGATCTTAGAGGTAGCCGGTGCATATGGATTTGTAATGGCGAGCAACTACAACGGTCGGTATCGAGTCCCAGAGGTTTTGCTCGAAAATGGCAAGCTGCATTGCATTCGGACAAGAGAAACGTTTGAAGACCTCATTCGAGGCGAAATTATTCCGCCAGCCAAACTACTTTGAAAAAATGTTAGCTGTCTCTAGTGGCAGACTAAGTCGCCTTGGATTAAATTAGCGACCGCTAGCTAAGCTCTGTATGTGGGTACGTCTAACCCTTTCCGTTTTCCTCCACACTAAGTTAAATACTCATGAGCAATGATTCTTCATCGGCGGTTGTGCCGAATGCTTCCAGGCTTCTTTGGGCTGGATTTATGGCAATTCTTGCGGCAGGCGTTGGATTCGCTTTGCGAAATGGGATTCTAGATAATTGGGGCAAGGAATTTAATTTCACTGCAACTCAATTGGGGGCAATTGGGGGCGGTGGGTTTTCCGGATTTTGTTTCGGAATTATCATCGGGGGCGTAATTGTTGATAAGATTGGTTACGGCAAGTTGGTCGCTCTTGCATTGCTTGGTCACATCCTTTCAGCGTTTGTGACATTTGCGGCCTCGACTCCAGAAAATGCCTACAACTACCTGTTTTGGGGCATGTTCATTTTCGCATATGCAAACGGGACGCTGGAGGCCGTTGCGAATCCGCTTGTCGCAACAATCAACCCTCAAAATAGAACCCACTATCTAAACATCCTTCATGCCAGCTGGCCAGCTGGCATGATTCTTGGCACGGCTGCGGGTTGGTTGTTAGATGACCTAATGAAAATGCCATGGAAGTACCAATTGGCACTTTATCTTGTTCCAACAGTTTTGTACGCCCTCATGTTCATGGGACAGAAGTTTCCGAAATCGGAGGCAGCAGCGAAGGGTGCAAGCTTTGTGGAAATGTTTAAGTCCGTAGGAATCCTTGGTTCGGTTGTTGCGTGTTCTTTGCTTGCCCTATTCTTTGGAGACATTTTGAAGGGAATCGAGCTTATTGGTGAGAACTCGGCCAACATCGGATATGCTATCGGAGGGATCTTGTTGATTGCCGTCGCCGTAATGACCAAGTTTTCTTTTGGTTCATTTATGTTATTCATTCTTTTCGTGACCCATGCAATGGTTGGTGCAGTGGAGTTGGGGACAGACGGATGGATTACAAATATCACAGGTAACTTATTCTCATCGGAGCAAGGCAAGTACCTGTTTATCTGGACCTCGGTTATCATGTTTAGCCTTAGATTTTGCGCACATTGGATTGAAGAAACGCTCAAATTGTCACCAGTTGGTTTGCTGTTAGTCTGTGCCATAACAGCCTGCATTGGCTTGAACCTCACAAGCATGATTCAAAGCAGTTCTACACTTAGTTTTGTGTTGGCATTTATTGCGTTGGGGATTTACGCAGTGGGTAAGACCTTCTTCTGGCCAACGATGTTAGCAATTGTGGGAGACCGATATCCAAAATCCGGTGCGGTTGCGATGTCAATTATGGGTGGAGTTGGCATGCTTTCGGCTGGATTGATTGGCGGTCCTGGACTGGGTTATTGCAAGGACAGATTTGCAGGTGCTGAGTTGCAGAAGGTCAGCCCTGAATTATTTCAGACCTACAAAGCTGGAAAATCGAGCAAGTTCCTGAATCTTGATGCGACAGAAACATTTGGTCTCGATGGAACAAAGTTGGGCGAAGCAAGAGACGCGAAGGAGAATCGAACTCCCGAACAAGAGATAGTTGTTGCCGCAGACCAAACCGGTGATCGGAACACCCTAAAGGCGGATTCATTTATTCCTGCTACAATGGCAGTGATTTATCTGCTGTTGCTTCTCTACTTCAAATCAATTGGCGGCTATAAACCACTAAAAGTGGAAGAGCAGGTTTAAGTCTCTGTTTCGAACGCGAATAATTATGCACTCGATGATTTGTGGAGCGTACATGCGGCTTTCTATTTGCTTGCCGCTTGTATTTTGTATATATCCGTTGTGTTTTACAAGAACTGCGACTGCTCAGGAAAAAAGCGTTCGGCCAGGGATTAATACTCCGTTTCAAAAACCCACTCCTTCCGAGTTCCTCGAGAAATTTGAAGTCGAAAGCCGAGAGATCTTTGCAAAACGAAATGAAATCGTTTCTGCGTGCAAAGTTAGCACAGGCATGACCATAGCCGATGTCGGCGCGGGCACCGGACTTTTCACAAGACTGCTAGCCAAAGCGACTGGACCTAAGGGTAACGTAGTCGCAGTCGATATCGCCCAAAGCTTTCTAGACCACATTATCGAGAGTTGCAGGTCGGAGAAGATCAGCAATGTTACGACTCAACTGTGCAACCAAGAGTACTGCTTACTTGCACCCAATAGCGTTGACATGGCCTTCGTTTGCGATACCTATCATCACTTCGAGTATCCGACTAAGACGATGACGTCCATCCATAAAGCTTTGAAACCAGACGGCAAACTTGTACTGATTGAAATCCATCGAATCCCTGGAGTCAGCAGCGATTGGGCTTTGAATCATTTACGAGCTGATCGACAAACATTCGAATCGGAAATCGTGTCTTGTGGTTTCGTCCGATCGGAAACTCCCGAAGTAGGACTCAAAGAAAACTACTTCACGGTTTTTCGAAAAGCGACTTCGGCTGCCGAAGTGCCATGTAATCCTGCGATCAAACTGGCGATGGAGAGCTTTGTTGCAAATAACGATGTGGCTGGCGTTGTAACAATGGTGGTAACACCTGACTCGGCCCTCCATTTGGATGCCACTGGTTTCGCCGATCTTGCTAATAAAACCACGATGAGAACCGATTCCATCCATTGGATCGCTTCGATGTCCAAACCGATTACGGCTGCTACAATGATGATGCTTGTTGACCAAGGAAAAGTCGCACTAGAAGATCCCATTTCAAAATACCTGCCCGAGATGGCTGGCCTAAAAACGGCAACAGGCCAATTAGTTACAATCTCAATTGAACAACTGCTCAATCACACTTCTGGTATGAGTGAGTTGCCTGCCGGAGAGGCGTATACATCACCAACTTTGGCACTTGCGGCAGCAAAGTATGCAAAGCTACCTGTCCTTTTCGAGCCAGGTACGAAATGGCAATACAGTCAGACAAGCATCAACACCGCGGCGCGAATTATCGAAGTTGTATCAGGGGAATCTTTTGATGTTTTCGTTGATGAACGATTGTGCAAGCCGTTGGGTATGCGAGACACTGCTTTCTACTTAAGTGAAGCTCAAATGACTCGCCTAGCCAATAGTTACACGAAGGAACCCGATGGAACCCTAATAGAGTCCCCTATTCGTTTGTTGTCTGGCAAGAAGCCAACGGATCGCGACCGGATGCCGGCTGGTAATGGCGGGCTGTTTTCGACGATCCTAGATTATGCCGCTTTTTGCCAGATGCTGCTCAATGATGGAAAGTGGAATAGTCAGCAGATCCTTTCTGCAAAGTCCGTCGAACGATTGCGGACACCGACGACTGGCGATTTGAAAACTGGTTTTACGCCAGGAAACTGCTGGGGCGTCGGTTGCTGTGTGGTTCGCGAACCGCAAGGAGTTTCGAATGCATTGTCGGCTGGCTCGTTTGGTCACGGTGGCGCTTATGGTAACCAAGCCTGGATCGACCCCGTACGAAAACGTGGTTACTTGATTATGGTTCAGCGAGCGAATTTTCCGAATGCAGACGATTCCGATTTGCGGAAAGTCTTTCAAAAGCTCGCGACTGAGATGAACGCTGCCAAGCAGTAACCAATCCGTCGACCTAAGTGAACCTCAGGCGCTAGCCGTGGGCCCCTGCTAAGGACACATTCACTTGCAATTCTGGCCCGAAGCTAGCGCTTTCGGTTCACACGAGGTTAAGATGGGTACCCTTAATTATCGACTTTGCTAGAATTTAGTTCCGCAGTCGGACTTGGTCGGTGGCGGTGAACCCGGCTTGGTCCTGGGACGGAAAAAAAACTCTCAAACATGCGCAAATACTCATGTCAGCTAAACGAATTTTGTTTCTCGTCGGTGATTTCGTCGAAGACTACGAAATCATGGTCCCGTTCCAAATGTTGCTCATGATCGGGCACCATTGCGATGCCGTCTGCCCTGACAAAAAGCCCGGCGACACGATTCTCACAGCGATCCATGATTTCGAAGGCCATCAGACTTATAGCGAAAAGCCTGGCCATCGTTTTCGAATCAACGCCGACTTTGCCGCCGTGGTTCCTGCAACCTACGATGCGCTTGTCCTGCCTGGGGGCAGAGCGCCTGAATACTTGAGACTCAACCCGCAGCTGCTCGACATCGTGCGTCATTTTGCAACCGCCAACAAACCCATTGCGGCGATCTGTCATGGGGCTCAGATTTTGGCTGCGGCTGGCGTCCTTTCGGGCAAACATTGTAGTTGCTACCCAGCGGTTCGTTTTGAAGTTACAAGTGCCGGTGGCACGTACGTCGAGCCCTCGGCTGGTTTTGATTCCGCACACACCGATGGAAACTTGGTAACTGCACCGGCTTGGCCAGCCCATCCCGCGTGGATCGCTCAGTTTTCGAAATTGCTCGGCTCGAAGATTGAGGCCTAGGCTTTGTCGATGCCGAGCGCAGCAGCCGAGTCGCTTGAAATCCTCAGACGACGATTCGGCTTCGAGAATTTTCGTTCGACTCAACAGCAAATCATCGACCGTACTTTGGCCGGTGGCAACAGCTTGGTCATCATGCCAACTGGCGGCGGCAAATCGCTTTGCTTTCAAATTCCAGCGATCGTTTATCAACGGGAATATTCAAAAGAGTTATCGCCTCGGATGGAATCCAATCGTCCGCCGTTGACACTCGTTTTGTCGCCATTGATCGCATTGATGAAAGACCAAGTGGATGCACTGCAAGCCAAGGGAATTGAGGCAACATTCGTGAATTCGTCCCTCGACCGAGACGAGCGCAAACGTCGCTATCAACAGATCGCGGCTGGACACTGTACCTTGCTCTATGTGACGCCAGAACGTTTCCGAAAAGCAGAGTTTGTGTCGGTTTTGCGAGAGCGCGAAATAAAGTTGCTGGCTGTGGATGAAGCCCACTGTATTAGCGAATGGGGACACGACTTTCGTCCTGACTACACTCGAGTTGGGGAGTTTCGCCGCGAGCTTGGCAATCCAACGACGATAGCGCTCACGGCCACGGCAACGCCCGATGTTCAGCTCGATATCCTTCGCCAACTTGGAATCGCTTCGTTTGGAGAATCGCTTGATCAATGCCAACTGTTCCACGAGGGAATCCAGCGGCCTAATTTGTCGTTGCTTGTGCGAGAGGTCTGGGGGCTCGACGAAAAAGTGGAAATCGTCCTGGAGGCTTTGAATCGTTGGGGCAAGACCAGTGGAATTGTCTACTTTACATTGATCCGTACGCTTGAGGAAATGAGCGATCGACTAAATCGACTGGGCGTAGATCATGCCTGCTACCATGGCGACCTTCCGAGAAACGATCGACGTCGAGTTCAAGAAGGGTTTATGCGGAGTCGGTGCCCGCTCGTTTTAGCAACCAACGCCTTTGGTATGGGAATCGATAAAGAAGATATTCGTTTTGTGTTGCACGCAGAGATTCCCGGCTCGATGGAATCGTATTACCAAGAGATTGGTCGGTCAGGACGCGATGGGTTGCCGTCAGAATGTATCCTCATGTACGATCAAAGCGATCTCAATACACAGGTGGAATTCATGCGATGGAGCAATCCCGATGCGGATTTTTATGAACGCACTTACGACCTGCTATTGCATGATGTCGATTCGGTTCAAGCCTATGGAATGGAGTGGCTGCGCGAGCGACTATGCGATCGCCAAAAACGAGATCGCAGGCTTGAAACAGTTCTCGCAATGCTTCAACGTTTCGGAGTGATTCAAGATGAAAACGATCTATCGGACGTGAGAATTGATGGACCTTTGCCAGCAACGCTTGCCGACAGTCAACATCGGGCGGCGAAGCTCTTGCGAGACCAAAAGAAGTTATACGCTTTGGTGGAATATTCAAAGGCGGCGGACCCTCGAGCCTTTATTCATGCTTATTTCTCCGCGGTGACCGAGCAGTCGCCATGAGCAAGCGAGAGCCAGTCAAACTGCCGGTATCAAAAAAGTGGCTTGTCGATGGCTTTTGTTGGTATACGAAGCGAATGGTAGCCAAGCAATTCATTTCATTTGGCATTCAAAGGGAATTGCTGGACTCAGGGTGGATCGAAGAAGAATCGCCAATCATTGTTTATGCCAATCACGCGAGTTGGTGGGATCCGATCGCGGCAATGTTATTGCAAGAGGCATTTTTTCCAAATAGAACTTTTTATGCACCGATGGATGCCGATGCATTGGAGAACTATCAGATCATGGCCAAACTTGGCTTTTACGGGGTGCGCATGAAAAGTCTTGACGGCGCCGCGGATTTCTTGCAAGTGACGAAATCGATTCTAGAAAAAAAGAAGGTGACGATTTGGATCACACCCGAAGGGCAGTTTTCTGACATAAGAGATCATTCGTTGTCGCTCATGCCCGGACTATCCCATATAGCTTCGAGGATTCCTGGCGTGCGGTTTCTGCCTATCGCGTTTGAGTACGGATTCTGGAATGAAAGTCGACCTCAGATATTCGCGAGATTTGGTGCACCGATTGGCTCGAATGAACGACTATCCAAGGCAGAGTGGAATGTTTTGTTGACCGATCGTTTGCGACAAACGCAGAATGCACTTGCACAAAGTGTTATTGGTCGCGAAAGAGCTTCATTCGAGTATTTGATTGCAAGTCGACCGGTTAGGCTCGGGTGGTACGACTATGGAAGAAGCTGGTCAGCCTGGTTAAGAGGCAAACCGTTCGATCCTCGTCACTCGGTATAGCGAAATAGGGCTGGGTTAGAAATTATCCAATACGCCGATTTTTGAAAAATCGGCCTAATGCTTTACGGCGTTTGACTCCCAACGCAAAGATCGCACCTAACCCAAGCAAGCAAGACGATGGTTCAGGGACCGCTGTAAATACGGACGTGATTGGCAGGACCGAGGCGGCTTGACCGGAATGAGTTAGTCCGTACATGTCTTCGAGGGTTCGCAAGATGTTGTAATGATTGATTAGCGTTGCATCTTGGACGTTGGCGACTTGGGCTCCGTAGAAAAAAGTGGCGATTTGATTGTTATGCGCCGAGTCGTCTTCGTCGAACGTGACGATGAGCAAGCTATTGTTGGCTTTGGCCCAGGTTGCGTAGTCGCCAAGATTGTTTTTGAACCAAGCGTCTCCAGTCGCAATGGTTCCATCGTGCATGTTGTTTGCATCGCTTGGCGAAACAAAGCTAACCGTGGGTAATTGAGCGAAGTTAGTTGGAAACGTAGAGAACTGTTGATGAACCGAATTTGGCAATTGATTAACACCTGGTACATTGTTGGTCCAGTTGGTCCAGGGATGATGCCGAACATCGATTGCGGCTTCATAGTAGCCTGTGAAGCTTTTGCCAGCGTTCAACAACGCGGCACCGAGGTTTGGAGTATTCAGTTTGACTCCTAGCGGATTGTTGCCATTGACTCCTTGGCTACTGCCTGAAAAGAGGTGCATGTAGTTCGGTTGGCTTGGGTGTGTGATACCAAACGAGTTCGTGAAGTTCGCACCTTGAGAGGCCATTGCATTCATGTTGGGGGCCGAGGGAGACCCGATAATTGAGCTAACGTGTCGATTCTCAAAAATGGCCACTACAACGTGATCGTAGACTGGGATTATGCCGGCCCAACAGCTGGACGATGGGTTGAAAAGAAGATAGCCGGTCAAAATCGCGACAACCGAACGGCTAACAAGTTGAAACGGCAGATTTAAAACAAGCATCATATGCTTTCACGATTTCCAGATATGAATTCTACGTCGTGGTTAGCAACGCAAAAATGATTCAAGCGAGATTGATCCAAACAGGTTCTTAGTCCATTATGCACTCAATTATACCTATGTGGGGTCGCAATTTGGTAGCATAATTGACACTTCTCGCTGATCGCCAGTACGAAAATGCTCGTTCCCAGGCTCCTGCCTGGGAACGCACTGTCTTGGAGGCTCCGCCTCCCGTTTCGCTCGAATTCAGGACAATTCGGCAGGCAGAGCCTGGGAACCAGTTGCTGGCGATCAGCGAGAAGCGTCGCATTATTGCTTTTTTGAAGGGCGCTACAAGGTCGATTGCGATTTTCGATGACGAATCGTTGCTGTTAGTGTGTGCTTTTGCCTTTCCGGCCTTGAAAAATGCGGTTCGATTGGCCGAGGCATGATTGGTGTATGATATGTTTTTCCTGCATCGCAATCGTTACGCGATGCGAATTCAGACGTCTGCCCCCTCTAGGACTTTCGACCATGCGTACTCATTTTCGTCCAATTCTCGCCTCCCTCATATTGCTTTCAAGTTTCAGTTCCAATGCGGCGGAACCGACAGCGATCACATGGACCAAACAAGTCCTGGATACCAAGTTTCGTTCCGAGGGGGTTGCGGTCGCGGATGTGAACCAAGACGGCAAAAAAGATGTTCTCAACGGTGAGTATTGGTACGAAGCGCCCGATTGGAAACCGCATGAAATGCAACCGCCGATGGATCACAAGGATGGCCTTGGAAACTACAGCCGGTCATTCGCTTGTTGGTGCGACGACTACAATAAGGACGGATTCCTCGACTTGATCGTCATCGACTTCCCCGGTGTTCCGTGCTATTGGATGGAGAACCCAAAGGGGAAAAGCGGCCATTGGACAAAACACACGATCTGGCACAGTGCATGTAACGAAACACCGATCTACGCGGATCTGCTCGGCAACGGAAAACGAGTCCTACTCATGGGCTTCCAACCGAAAGGTTCAAAGCCAGACGGGAACGAAGGGCAAATGGCCTACTTCTCGCCGAACGAGAAGGACCCAAATGCGCTATGGGACATGCATCCCATTAGCGAGCCAACCGTGCCAGGCAAAGCCGCGATACCGGGTACCATGCGATTCAGTCATGGACTCGGCGTAGGCGATCTCAATAGCGATGGCAAACAAGATGTGATTTGCACCGGTGGCTGGTGGGAACAACCTAGTCAAATTGATGGTCAGTCCCCTTGGTCTTTTCATCCAGCGAACCTCGGTGATGCGTGTGCGGATATGTTTGCGTTTGACGTTGATAACGATGGCAAGACGGACGTCCTAAGTACTTCAGCTCACAAGTTCGGGATATGGTGGTACAAACAACGTCCTATGCCAAAAGATTCCAAGGAGGCGCATCCGCTGTTCGACAAGATCGAGCTCTTTGGTCGATTGTCGTCGGAAACGCATGCGGCCCATTTTGTGGACATCGATGGCGATGGCAACAAGGATTTGGTCACAGGCAAACGCTGGTGGTCTCACGGTCGATCGGAACCAGGCTCGAATTGGGACGCAAGAATCTATTGGCTTAGGGCGGAAAAAGAAAACGACGGTTTCGTCAGTTTCGTACCAACGTTGATCGACAACGACTCCGGTATCGGGACGCAATTTGAAGTAACAGATATCAATGGTGACGGTTTGCTGGATATCATTTCATCGAACAAAAAAGGAGTCCGAGTGATCCTTCAAAATGTTCCCAAGAAATAGGCCCACAAATTCGATCGCCGTCGGTGGTCTCATCAGAATTGTTTGATTCAACGGCATTTCAATCATTGATCGGCCATCCTTCCCAACAATCGCAATAATCCATTGAGGATCGTCCATGGACTTGGCGGGCAGCCTGGAACGTATAGATTGACCGGTACGACCGAGTCCGCGCCATTGTGAGCCTCTGCATGATCGATATAGGGTCCGCCTGAAATGGCGCAAGCACCAACCGCGATGACGATCTTAGGGTCTGGGACTGCTTCATAGGTTTTCAATAGTGCCATTCGCATGTTCTCGGTTACCGGTCCAGTTATCAACAGACCGTCTGCATGACGCGGCGAAGCTACAAACTGAATCCCAAATCGACTCAAATCAAAAACGACCGTGTTGAGCACATTAAAGTCGGCCTCACAGGCGTTGCAGCCGCCAGCACTTACCTGTCTCAATTTCAGCGAGCGGCCAAATAGCCGCTTAGCTTTTTCATCCAGCGCGGCCGCGAGCTCCCATTCTTGCTCGCCAACGACCAAGCCAGAGCGAGTTCGTGTCGACAATTGATATTCGTCCGTGAAAGCAATCGCTTCGTCCGGACAAACCTTGACGCACTCTGTGCAAAACAAACACTTCCCCATATCGAGTCGTAACTGACCGTTTGGTTTCTCAATGGCATCGGTCGGGCAGCTTGCCACACATGCGCCACAACCGCTCGTGCACTTTGATTGATTCAGCACAGGCAAACCCTGAAAACGTGCTGGCCGAGCCGGAGCTGCCTCAAGCGGATAGGGCGAAGTGCGAAAACCTTGTTGAAACCGTTCTGCGAGTATCTTGAACATTATAGATCGTGACCACAATACGAAAGATTGAAGCTCTTGTTGCAAAGAGGGAAGTCGGAAATCTGTTGATTGCGAAGCGACATGGCCAAGCCAATCCAATTATGAAACGAGGGATCGACGACCTTATATCTTGCAAATCGCCCTTCGTCATTGGTGATCGCCACGTGACAGATCGCGCCGCGCCATCCCTCCACCAACGACACGACCATAGAATCTGGAGCAAGCGGTGGATTGTTTACACGGATGGGACCGCCTGGGAGTGCTTGCAGTTGAGCGATGACAAATTGTCCTGATCGCTCAATCTCGAGGCTCCGTACATACGCCCGCGCATAGACGTCGCCCGAGGGCCATGTCGAAATTGGAATCGGTGACGACTGATAGATGCCGCTTGGAAAGTCTTGTCGAATATCGTGAGGAATGCCCGTCGCTCGTTGAGCCACACCGACGATTCCAAGCTGCTCTACCATTTCTTGGCTGAGTTTTCCTGTATCTTCGAACCGGCTCTGTACTGAAAGACTGTTCCAAAGCAACCTCGCAGCCCCAGCCACGTCCCGCAAAGCAGGCTTCAATCGATCGATCAACATTTCTGCCATCGCGGAATCAATGTCGAAGGTTACACCGCCAGGCCGCACGAGATTTCGTCCGAAACGATTGCCGCAAATCAGTCCCGTTGCATTGAGGAAATCGCCTCGCAATCGGCCGCAATAATTGGCGGTTGGTAGGAACCCCACGTCGTCCGAGAGAGCGCCAAGATCGCCTGAATGACACGCGAGTCGCTCCAATTCCAAAGCGATTCCACGAATTGCATTGGCTCGCGGAGTGGTGGTAGTACCGGAGAGTCCTTCCACCGCTTGGCAATAGGCAGTGGTGTGGCCTATAGTGGTATCGCCTGCCAACGTTTCGATATAGTGGATGGTACGTTTGTTCGGGCCATCTAACAACGCTCGCTCCACGCCACGGTGTTGGTAACCGAGTTGAATCTCTAAGTGAAAAACTTGCTCGCCATGACATTGGAAACGAAAGCTTCCAGGTTCGATCACGCCGGCATGAACCGGCCCGACGGCGACTTCATGCACCTCAGAACCTTCGACACGAAAGTAGTCCGTCACTGCGGGCAAAATTGGTGCACCCTCCACTCGCGACCATGCATCGTGACCTTGGCGATACGAAGGGTGATATCGAAGGGGCTTCAACCAAGGGTGTCCCACCGGGACAAAGCCCCATTGCTCTGCGATTTCTCGCTCAAAGTTATAGGCTTGTGGGCAATCCGGCGTCAAAGAAAGATAAGAGTCGCCATCGAACAGATCCGTCGCAAATGGCATGATCGTTGCCTGAGAATGATCGGCCAAGACAGCATAAATGCGGATCTGTCCTTGGCTTTGTACATGACCGAACATCGATATTAGGCGAGTAGCACTCTTGCATTGCTCAATGATCGTTTCGCGGAACGTTTCTAGGTCAAGCACGGGCACATCCATTAGTGGAATGGCTTGTCCGTTTTGCATTCGCGGTAGTTGTTCCTTTAAGTTACCCATAGGATACTCTCATGTGGACGGTCTCATTTCCAAGAACGCAGTCGCTTCATTCAATAACTGAGCGAGCGGTGGCGGGAGCCAAACTCCCAGCAACGCAACTAGGACAGCGAATACTACGATTGGCCAAATCGTGGCAAATGTTTCATGAAACGAACTCTGAATGACAGCGTCAATCGGACGTCCAAAAACCATGGAGGTCACCGTCGTACCGAACCCAAAGTAGGTTACTAGCAAGAACAAGACAAAGAGTCCGCCCGCGAGCGGATGTCCTTGTCGGAACATGGCCGATAGCATCGAAAACTCGCTGGCGAAGGGAGCGAAGGGAGGCGCACCGGTGATTGCCAAAAACCCCAGCAAAAAGAGGGCGCCCGACCAAGGCATCCTAACCAAAACGCCTTGGACGTCGGCCGTTCGTTTGCTCCCGTAAACACGATGAATATTTCCAGCGGCCAGGAACAGAACTCCTTTGGTTAGTCCGTTTGCGATGACGTGATATAGAGCCGCAAAAGCTGCCGCGCCTCCAATCCCGACTCCCAAAGCAACAATGCCCATATGTTCCACGCTTGAATAGGCGAGCATGCGTTTGAAATCTCGTTGCCGAGTCATCAAGGCTGCTGCCAAACCCATTGAGAACAGTCCCAAAAAAACGAGCATGCGTTGAATAAATTGGGCTTCACCGGCCGCATACGATATCTGTACGAACCGCAGGATGGCCAAAAAGGCGCAATTGGTCATGCCCCCGGCCAGCAATGCGCCAATCATTCCTGGCGCTTCGCCGTATGCGTCCGGTTTCCAAGTATGCATGGGAGCCAAGCCCATTTTGGTTCCGTAACCGACCAACAAAAAAATCAGTGCTGCGTGCAGCCATGGGGTGGACAAATTAGGTGCTTGGCGTATCAAGTCATCGAACATCAGCGTTGATTCCAAGCCCGCGTACAACGCCGAATAGGCCAGGAACAACGAACCTAGCAATGCCAATGCGATCCCGACCGAACAAATCAATAAGTACTTCCACGTGGCTTCGAGCGAGCGAGGATTGTGATTGAAGTACAGACCGGGAGCGCTTACTAGAGTCGTCGTTTCCATCGCGACCCACATCAATCCCAAATGATGCGAAAGAATGATCATGCTCATCATTCCCAGGGAAAGCATTAGACATGAACACAGCACTCGATTGTTACGTTGATTGCGCTGAGCCAGATAACCCGGCGCGTAACAAGCACACAAAAAGAATAACAAGCTGATTAAGCCAAGAAATACTTTTCCTAGCGGATCGAGGTTTAGCCAACCGTATAGTCCAAGTTGCGCAGGTGCCTGAAATGCCGACGCAGTGAGCATCAGATGAACGAACCCACCGATAGGCAACAGCCAAGGCCGCCATTTGTTAGAAGGTACCGAAAACGCAAACAAGCCCCAAGCGATTGGAAAATAAACAAGAAGTTCGACCATTCCTCAATCCTTTAATGTAGAGAGATGATCGGATGTAGATGATTGAAATTGTCGATTCACATGATGAATGACAATCCCCATGACAAAGACTCCCACAAATGCGTCCAGCAGTACTCCTATTTCGACCAGCAACGGCATGGCTTCCACTATCAAGAGCCCGAAGATAAGAATTCCGTTCTCCAATACAAGATAACCGATGACTTGCGTCAATGCTTCGCGTCGCATGGTCATCAACATGAAACCGGTTAACACCGACGAAAGGGACGCCGAAACCAGCAAATGGCTGTGGTGTTCGTCTCGCAACGGCAGGCTCATTGAAAGCATCATCGCCAAACCGGTCCCGACCGCACCCAGAAGCAACGATGCTGTCAGTCCTACGTAGGGGTCTAGTTTCCATTCCACGCGGGCTTCGCGCATGGCATACGTCAACATGCGAGGCATCATCCAACCTTTGATCGCAATCATGGCGCCGGCTAACACCATGGTTCGAACATTGATCTCGACTACACCATTGTCTAGCGTTTGCGGATGAGCCATTCCGAATGCGATCCCCAAAAGGACTCCTTGCATCGCAACGGCATGAATACAAGCTTTCAGCCGACCTGTGCCCAATAGAAACATGTTGAGCAACACGACGACGACGAGAATGGGATCGAGGAATGCGAGATTCATTTTGTCGTTACCAATAGAAAAAAGCCGAAGGCTGCGGTTACTCCCGCCGCTGTGAGCAATTGGGGTACTCTGTTCATTTTCAGCCTCGCCATCACGGATTCTATGACTCCTATCGTGATCGAAAACGCCAAGACGCCGGCAAGAAATACCGACCAATCGATCCAAGGGCTTCCAGAATTCAGTGGTACAACTAATCGAACGCCCAAGGCTGCAAAAATGAAAAGCTTGACGGCGGACGCAATTTGAATTATGGCAAGCATTGGCCCGCTGTGATCCAACACGACAACTTCATGAATCATGGTCAACTCGAGGTGCGTGTTCGGATCGTCAAACGGAATTCGGCAGTTCTCCGCCAACATCAGCAGATACCAACTGACGAAGACCAACAGTACCGGTGTCACGGCTGTCCCGATACTCACTGAAAATGCCCCGTTGAACAGGTTTGCCATTTGCAATGATTCAAAGACTTTGGCCAGAACCAAAACACAGAAGAATAGAGTTGGTTCGGACAAACAAGCGAACGTGACATCGCGAGTGACTCCCATCCCTTCAAACGCCGATCCCGTATCCAAAGCCGACAATACCATAAAAAACCTCCCCAAGGCCAGGAGGTATACGAACAGCAAGACATCTCCAGTGAATGAGCAAGGTGCCCAACTTTGTCCCAGTGGAATCAACATTGCCGCCATCAAGATAGTAATCAAGTTGACGACTGGTCCAAATCGAAAAAGCCATGTGGTTGTATTGCTTTGCACTGTTCCTTTTTGTAGCAATCGCCAAACGTCATAGTAGGGTTGTAATAGCGGAGGACCTTGTCTGCCCCCAAAAAAAGCTTTGGTGCGATTGATAATACCTTGCAGTAGCAAAGGTAGAGCGGTGATCACGATGACATGCGCAAGCGTTTGTACGATCGTCATGATTGTCAACGCCAAAAAAGGAGCAAGAAAACGAGCATTGCGAAGATGTAGAGAATGTAAATCTGAACGCTCCCTTGCTGCACAATTCGAAACCAAAACAGCCACCGCCCCAAGCCATGAACGATCGGCATCACAGCGCTTTCGAGGACGACTTCTGGTACGTGGCTCTTGAACAAGGCGGTGACAGGAAAGTACTCCTTTATCTGGGGTTGCTGGACCTTTAGCTGCAAAGGCCAAGCTAATAACTCCACCAGCAATTGAGCTATCGAGGAAGCGGTATACTGCATTCGCGGCGTTGGAGCGGTGTAGCCACATCCCCATGTCTCCGTCCAATTCGATGGATGTTTCCGAAAATGTTGGTTGAGCAAGATCGCACCCGTTGTCAACAATAAAATCAGAACCACTGCCACCATACTGAGCTGCCCAAGAGGAGCGACATGGTCCAGCATTGTTCTGTGAGCCGACGTCGCTAGTAGCGGGTTGTGCTGCTGTTGCATCCAGACCGAGACGGACTGGTCCAGCATCGGCGCCACCAGTGTCGGTCCCAGTCCAATCGCGAAACAACAAATGGACAGCGCCACCATAGGCCCTCGTATAGCCCAACCCGATTCGAGGGCAGGATGATCGTAGTCCTTTCGGCTGACCCCGAGAAACACAACACCAAAGACTTTTACAAAGCAAGCGATTGCGAGCGCACCCATCATCGCTAAGACCGGCAGAACGAAGGCTGCCGCAAGAAACTCTCGTCCGGACCCTATCCCAAGCGTTTGAAACAAGCCTAAGTAAATGAAGAACTCGCTCACAAATCCATTCAACGGCGGCAGGCCACAGATCGCCGTCGCACCCACCAAAAAGAATCCGGCCGTCCAGGGCATACTCTTGGCAAGTCCACCGAGATGTTCGATCTCGCGCGTGTGACGAGCATGGATGACGGAGCCTGCGCTGAGAAACAAAAGTGATTTGAACAACGCATGATTCCAAACGTGCAGGAGGCAACCCGAAAGTCCAAGAATGATCCATATCGGTTCATCCATGGTCCGACCGATCATCGCTAGTCCCAGTCCAATAACGATGATGCCAATGTTCTCGATACTGTGATATGCCAATAGTCTTTTCAAATCGTGTTGCCCAAGCGCGTAGGCCACGCCTAACACTGCCGATATGGCGCCCAAGACCAGTAGAAGTTCCCCCCACCACAAAGGTGGCTCAGTGAGAATCCACGTTATCCGGACCAGTCCGTAGATCCCGGACTTGATTAGGACTCCTGACATGACCGCGGAAACGTGACTAGGAGCCATGGCATGGGCACTTGGAAGCCAGAAATGCAATGGCATTAGTCCCGCCTTCAATCCAAATCCTGCCAGCGCCAAAAGGAAGACACATGTAGCAAGGCCATTCCCCAACGCTTGGATTGGCAAAGGCACCAAGTCATAACTACCTGTCGCGCCATAAAGCAGCGCGAACATCGCAATCAAGGCTAAAGTCGCTGTGTGGCTGGCAGCCAAATAAAGCCAAGCGGCTTCACGGACTTGGTCTTCATCGTCCTGTGTACCCACGAGAAAGAAAGCAGAAATCGCCATCCCCTCCCAACCAACCAAGAACGTGATAGAGTTCCTGGCCAGAACAAGCACTGTAAGCGAAGCTGCAAGCAAGCCATAAAAAACTTGCAGTTTATGGCTGTTGCTTCGGTGTTCCGATTCCTTCCAGTATTCCAAACCATAGATCGATCCCAGCAAGGTCACCCATAAAATGGGTATCAAAAAAAATCCTGAAAGCGGATCAGCCTCTAACCAAAAATCGCCGTTCGGTATGGGCGTCGACCATCGAACGATTTCCAAATGATCGGAACCCAAAAAGACTTTGCTAATTCCCAACATTCCACAAAGACTACCGACAACGAACAAAATGGTCGTCACCCTTTGAGACCAACTCGCTGCTCCACCTACCTGTGTCGCTGGCTTGCGGTCCTGAAATACTAGCGCCGCAATTAGACCAAGCAATCCACTGGTCCCGCAAAGAACAACCGTAGCTAGAAACATCGGCCCCTGTTCCAACATGAGCAACTCCAATCGATAACGGATCGTTTCTGCCTACTATTCTACCAATTTCAATCCTCCGAATCGTGCAATCATTCAGAAATCTCCAGGCAAATCGTACACTGGGTTTTCTCGGATCGTCTCGCGCCTCGCATTGCCGAAAAATCTACCGATCGCAATGGGGCTCCGAATTCCCTTGTTGCAAATTGATGCCGCTTTTACCCATAATGCCCATCCATAATTGCATTTTTGCCTGGTTTATCCCCCTGATTGTGTTCTGGTCGCTTACCATCAAGAATGTTATCGGACCGACAGATTGTTGAATTGACATTGCAGGGTAAGCACCTATGCACAAATAGGGGGATATAACCTCATGTAGGCGAGCCTCTCCGAGACTCGCAATTTTCAGCGTCTGCGGAGAGACGCTGCTACGTGGTTGTGCCAAGAAACTTTTGCATAGGCGCTTATTCGCCAATTCGTTTGCCTTATAATTCAGCATCAGGCTGTCAGCCGATACTACGATAATGAACAACTTCAATCACAAAATGGAGATTCAGATGACGCGAACCTTTTCATTCAAATCTGCAGTCGTTCTTGCGATCATTGCAGGGCTGGTCAATGTCTCAAATACCGTTGCTGGTGACAACGAACTATCGAGCGAAGAGAAGCAGGCAGGTTGGCAGTTGTTATTCAACGGTCGGGACCTAACGGGCTGGAAATGCAACAACGGTAAGCCTATCGCAACGTCCATCGAAGACGAGTCACTCGTTCCTTACAAATCCGGTGGCTACATCATCGTATACGATAAGCCGTTCTCTGATTTTGTACTGAAATGCGATGTCCGTTGGGAAGACCCGCGTTGCAACTCGGGCATTTTCTTCCGAGTCGAGGATCTCGAGAACCCAGTAAACACAGGCTTCGAGATTCAAGTCATGAGCGGTACGAAAACCGGCAAGCACGAATTCGGATCGATATACGATCTCGTCGCTACGAGCAAGAACGCTGGAAACGAAACGGGCAAATGGAATACCGTCGAGATCAAGTGCCAAGGGCCGCACATGAGCGTCAGAGTAAACGGCGAAGATGTTTCAAAAATTGATTGTGACTTGTTCGACCAGCCCGGTGTGTGCCCCGACGGCGAAAAACACAAGTACAAGTTAATGGGCAAGCCGAGAGCGGTAAAAGACTTCGCTCGCACGGGGTATTTGGGACTTCAGGACCACGGCCATAAAGTCTGGTACAAAAACGTCAAACTACTGGAGCTAGGTAGTCAGTAGTCAGTAGTCAGTAGTCAGTAGTCAGTAGTCAGTTGTCAGTTGTCAGTTGTCAGTAGTCAGTTGTCAGTTGTCAGTTGTCAGTTGTCAGTAGTCAGTTGTCAGTTGTCAGTGGGAGCATCTGTAAATCCGTCTCGTGACTTTAAATGGCAGCATTGAGTTCTTGATCGCTAGCATTTTCCTTTTTGGGATTTGTTTTTGTACACTGA
>JAYTVL010000621.1:0-10811 GCA_043744075.1 Pirellula sp.
CTAGCGTCCGGTTTTGTACGCACAAAAAACCGTGTGCTAGCGCACTGCGGCTGATGGCCAAAAGCCGGAAGGAACTTCCGGTTTCTGGCACTAGCGCGCGCGGCTGAATTTTAAACAAAGAATTGCCAAGAAATCTCGCGCAGCCGCGAAAGCTTTGCGTCAGCTATACTGGAAAGCACGAATTCGCTGGAATTCGGCATTCCACCTTCCTTTCTTCGCCGTTTTACTCCCAACGATTGCCCTATGACCGAGGAAGCTCAAACCAAACCTTCTGAATTGCAGGTGGTCCGCGAAACGATCGAGAGCCTAGCCGTAGCTTTTATTTTGGCTCTGCTCTTCAAAGCCTTCATTGCGGAGGCCTTTGTTATTCCGACCGGCTCAATGGCTCCGACTTTGATGGGTGCCCATAAAGACATCCAATGCGAAGAATGTGGGTATCAATATCAGTGTGGGGCGAGCAACGAGTTTAACGACGTCGGTGCGAGAAAGGAAGAGCTCGTCATCGGAACGACTTGCCCCTTGTGTCGCAAACCACAGATTGCCAATGCATCTCGCAATTCCAATCATGCTACGTTTTCCGGCGACAGGATCTTAGTTAGTAAGCTCGCTTACGTTTGGTCTCAACCAAGACGCTGGGACGTCATAGTTTTTAAATTCATTGAGGACGCTCGTCTGAATTACATCAAGCGTTGTATTGGACGCCCAAACGAGACTATACGTATCCGAGAAGGAAACATCTATGTGAAAAAGAATTCCCAAAGTGAACCAGCCCCTGAAGCTGAGTTTGAGATTGCTAGAAAGCCGCCGCATGTCATGAACGCCATGTTGCAAGTTATCTACGACTCCAAATACATTCCGAAGAAGATGGTCCAAGCGGGCATGCCAAACGCATGGCAGCCGTTTCCCATAGGCGAGTCGAGTTGGCGGGTCGATCAAACGGAAACCAAGTGGTCCGCGGCAATAACGAATGCACCAGCAGGAACCATTAGCTGGCTCCGCTACTACCACCGCGTGGTCGATCCATTGGCATGGGAATCGATAGATGCAACTGGCAAATTGCCAGCTACAGTCCAACCTCAATCCTCTAGACTGATCACAGATTTCACGGCCTACAACGCGAGTTATTCGACCCACACATCACGAATCAATGCGGAAAACTTCCAAACTATTGCCGGGGATTTGATTCATTCCGCCAATAGCTCTGGATTCAGTCAAGGTCGACTGCTCGAGAATGATGGGGTTCACTGGACGGGTGATTTGGCCGCTGATTTTCAAATCAAAACAGAACGAGAAACTCAGACACTGGCTTTGCTATTAGTTGAAGCTGGCGTGGAGCATGAATGTCGAATCGACCTAAAAACGGGCCAAGCGACGCTGTCTGTTTTAGTTGATGGCAAACCGGTCGAAGCGTTCCAGCAGGAGGGGCAAATTCTCGCATCGAAAGCCACAGCGGCTACTAATATTCGGGCTGGCGGCAAACACCGTATTCGATTTGCAAACGTTGACGATACGCTGGTGCTCTGGGTCGATGGCCGTCCGGTCAAATGGACGCCAAGTGGAAATTTAATTAGCGAATCCTATATCCCTTTCAGCAATCGAGTACCAAAGAGCATAGCAGCCAACCCGCTCGACGCAGCGCCGATAGCAATCGGTATCGAAGGTGGCGGAGCAGAGATTTTTAGAGCCCAGGCCTTTCGTGATATTTACTACAACACGGTACAAGGTACTTATCCAAATTCCATGTACGACTACCCGGACGTTCATAACGCGTTGCGACAATCAAGCTCAGATGAGAACAACAATCGTTATGCTCGCGAGGTACATAATTTAACAGCAGCAGAACTCACTAAGAATCGAAAAATGTCCATTGAGGGATTGAGCCGGAACGCTATTGCCTCGAATCCGAACCTTTGGGCGACCAGTATTATGGGCAGGGGGCGCAGAACCATTGAGTTCACTTTGGACAAAGACGGTTATTTTCCAATGGGGGACAATTCGAGCGCGAGCTCCGACGCAAGATCGTGGCAAGATCACCACGCCCCTGAGCGACTCTTTATTGGGCGCGCCGTTATGGTTTTTTGGCCACATTATTGGAACGCTCCAATACCGTTCTTGCCCAACGTCCAACGTATGGGATTGATTCGCTAACCAGATCTGCATGTCCTGAATGGACTAGGAAAGGACTAGAACATGGATGTTCTTAATGTTGTTGGACTCGAAAAAACCTATGGCCGTCGCAAAGTCGTTAGCGGCGTTAGCATGCGAGTAGGCGAATCAGAAATTGTCGGGCTGCTTGGCCCCAATGGCGCAGGAAAGTCAACAAGTTTCAGAATGACGTGCGGGCTTGTGATGCCTGATCGTGGGCAAGTGTTTCTGGGAGGTGAAGAAGTTACTTATTGGCCCATGTTTCGTCGCGCTCGCGATGGAGGAATGGGATACCTCGCACAGGAATCGAGTGTTTTTAGAAGGTTGACAGTGGAACAAAATATTTCCGCCATGCTTGAACTCTTGGGCGTCGGTTGGTCAGATCGTCGAAAGCGAACGAACGACCTCCTCGCTCAGTTCAAGATTACGCATATACGCCGCTCGCGCGCCTCGAAACTTTCCGGTGGTGAAAGGCGTCGACTAGAGATTGCAAGATGCCTCGTTTCCAACCCACGTATTATTATGCTGGATGAACCTTTTGCTGGAATCGACCCAGTCACTGTCCAGAGCATCCAACAGACCATATTTGATCTGCGCGATACCGGGATATCGATTTTGATTACGGATCACGCGGCTTTGGAAATCCTAGCAGCGGTAGACCGCTGCTATGTGATTAACAAAGGATCGGTCCTTTGCGAAGGAACTCCTGCGCAAGTGAAACAACATCCCGAAGTGCGAAGGCAGTATCTCGGAAATATTCAAGGGGATAACTGAAGTACAGCGATACTGGCGTGGAAATAATGCGTTTCTGTGTAGGGGCACCACTGGCCTCGTGCCAGTGGCCCCCTGACTGATATGCTAGTTAAGAACTTGCAACGCTTGGTCCGTCCCCCGCCCCTGCTTTCGTTCGCCGACGGCGAACAAAAGCAGGGGCGGGGGACAATCGATTCGCGATCTGCATGGCTAGCCATTCAGTCTGGCTTCCATCGAGACGAGCTCGAAGGAGAGCTTAGCTCTACGCCATTCAGTTTACCCGATCGGAAGCAACGTCTCTCCGCTTCTGTGGTCCTTTATTCGATTTCGATTATCGACGCTAACTGATGTAGTGGGATCGCCTCGACGCGATCGTGGACAGGATAGCGCGACTCTCCGGGGTATACTATCCAAGTTCTTTCTAGTTGAAGCTCATTGTTTGCCGAATGAAGTGATTTCGTCATCGTCGGGCCGTCTCCTGCCTTGAATTTAAATCCCCACTTCTTGCCGTTTCGAAATAGCAGCATGTCAAGCTCTGCGCCGTTATGAGTTCCCCAATAATAAGCATCTTGTTCGCCGAATCTCGCCAAAACCTGCTCGATCGCGAAGCCCTCCCACGAAGCACCTAGTTTTGGATGCGATAGTAATTCTTGTCGTGAGTGAATACCAAGCAAGCTGTGCAACAATCCAGAATCTCGCAGATAGATCTTAGGGGCCTTGAGTTCACGTTTGCCAAGGTTGGTATGCCACGGTTGCAATCGTCTGACCATATACGTGCCGCAGAGGATATCGAGATAATGTCTGGCGGTTGGTTCTGACGAACCGAGCGATCTAGCAAGCTCCGCCGCATTCCACGTCTGTCCGTGATAATGAGCGACCATTGTCCAAAAACGTCGAATTGTTTCCGACGCTGTACGAATGCCAAGCTGAGGAATGTCTTGTTCCAAGAACGTGCGGATAAAATTCGTGCGCCATCGTTGACTCGCGGCGTTGCTTGACGCGAGAAATGATCGAGGAAATCCTCCTCGCAACCAAAGAGAATCCAACACCTCCGTCCCGACTTCATCTAAATGAAAACCATTAAGATCAACAAAACCAACTCGACCTGCCAAGCTCTCCGATGCTCCTTTGACAATCGATGTCGATGCGCTGCCTAGGAGCAGAAATTTTGCAGGCAGACTATGTCGATCTACCAACGGACGAAGCGACGTAAATAGCTCCGGTCGCCTCTGAATCTCGTCGATTACAACTAATCCGGCGAGGGATTTCAATGCAAGTTCAGGTTGCGACAATGCCGCGACGCCTTGAGCCGTCTCGAGATCAAACCAATGGGCACCCGATTTCGTTGCCAATTCCCTAGCCAAGGTACTTTTGCCGCATTGCCTAGGCCCAAGCAAAGCAACAACAGGGTTTTCGTCTAAACTCTGATTCAACAGGGAAATAGCTCGTTTTCGTTCGATCATCCCCCTATTTTATCCAGGAAAATCGAAAATGTAAGTTTCCTTTTTCTTGGAAAAATTATTTCCGCCTTAGTCGCACCCTGCAGGTGCGACCTACGGTAGGTCACTCTTGCCGAGAGTGACTTTTGCATAGCAGACACCGTTTAACCCTAGATCGCCCGTAGCTGGACTCGCAAGAGTTCAGGTCGGCTTCGTGTTTCAAACCGAAGTCTTGCGACTCCGGCTACCTCAACAAAGGCATCCTATCTGGGTTTGCGCCATTCACGCGCGTAACCGATTTTTTCAAGCGCTACATAAACTTCTTCGAGCGTCTTTTCGCCAAAGTTCGCAATGCTCAAAAGCGTCTCGGGAGAACTTTGCAATAGATCCCGAACCGTAAAGATACCTTTCTCCTCCAAGCAGTTCGTCGTTCGAACCTGCAATCCAATTTCAGCAGTACTCAGCTCCAAACGTTTCTTCATCAGACGTGCCTGTTCGTCCGCTTGGCTAATGGGAATACGAGTCATTCGAATTTCACCCCTATGCAGCAAGTCATTTGCTGTGAATAGCCCAGGGCAAGACTACTTTCCGGCCCAAAACAATAAGCTTCACAGCACCATCCAAACTATTTCGGGAAGTATAGCAAACTCAAAAGAAACAACAGCGTATTCTTGTCAGTTTCGCTAAAATATTTTCCGGTCATGCTAGCAAATGAAATTTACATGGATCACAGTCGCCACGATGTCACAACACTTTATCCCCTTTCTTATTGCGTGCTTTGTTGCTTGTTGTTCAAACGCTTCGGAACCAACCACCAACAATCAACCTAAGCCCCAATCTCCGACCAGCCCACTCGAGAGTCTCAAGTGGCTTGAAGTCGAACCCGGCTATCAAGTGGAACTCGTCGCGTCAGAGCCTCAAATCGTCGACCCTGTCTCAATGCAGATCGATGCGGCTGGTCGTATCTGGGTCGTTGAGATGGGTGACTACCCGTTCGAAGAAACGGCGCCAAAGAGTCGCGTTGTTGTGCTCCAAGATAAAAACAAAGATGGTTTCTTCGAGTCGTCGACTGTGTTCGCCGACAAGCTTCTATTCGCGACAGGTGTGCAGCCATGGCAGAACGGGGCTCTGGTAACCGTGCAAGGACAACTGCTAATGCTTCGCGATACCGATGGCGATTTGCGATCTGATTCAACCGAGGTTTGGCTTGACGGTTTTTCGACAGGAAATCCGCAGTTGCGAGCCAACCATCCCATCATTGCTGCGGACGGTTGGTTATATATCGCTAGTGGTCTTCGCGGAGGCAAGGTGAAAGCGACGCTTCCGTTTGGGAGCCCAACCTCAGAACTAGTGGACTTAACCGGCTGCGATCTGCGCGTCCACATGCTCACAGGACTAATCGAAAGCATCGCTGGTCCAACACAATTCGGTCTTTCTTTCGACCAATTCGGCCATCGATACGGCTGCTCGAATCGGCAGCCCTGTTTTGAGATCGTAAGCGAACGGGCAGATTTGAGTTTGAGCCCACTCTCTGGGCTAGCAACTGCGCTTCACGAAGTATCGTTGAGCAACGCAGCTTCGAAAGTCCAACCGCTCGTCAACGCATGGACAACCTCCAATCTTCACGCCGGTCAATTTACAGCCGCTTGCGGAATGATTGTAACGCACAGTCGACATTTCCCCGACGCTCCCTTTGCCACCGCGCTGACATGTGAGCCAACCGGTTCGCTCGTTCAACGACGATCCGTCATGCGCAAGAATGGAGTTTCGCAAATTACCGATGAGGCGCCAGAAAAAGAGTGGCTTGCGAGTCACGATCCTTGGTTCCGTCCAGTCGATCTTTACGAAGGCCCGGGCGGCGACATCTATGTAGTGGACATGTACAGAGCGGTTATCGAACATCCAGATTGGGTTCCCGTTGAACTCAAAAAACGCCCCGATGAAAGAATGGGAGACTCAAACGGTCGCATCTATCGAGTGTCTCGTAAAGCCACAAATCCAACGACCAAGGAGAGTCGCATTTCGACCCCTTTCGCGAGTGCCAGCGATTGGCTCACACATTCGGATTATTGGAATCGCAGCATCGCGGCTCGAATGGTCCTTGAGACGTCAGCCAATGGAAAGAATGAATTACTCATCGCCAAACTTCGTGAAATATGCACAACATCCACGTCGCAACCGATTGGCTCGATCGCCAGTGCATGTTCTCTGCTGGCGGCGTTCGATGGGCTCGATGAACCCACGGTTGAATCACTGTTCCATTCACCAAACCCTGAACTGCGATCCCTGGTTTGGTCAGCCATGCGGCAAACCTCCATGAAGTGGGTTACAAAATGGATCGAAAAGGGGACGCAGACGATTGCCAATTCCAATGCAACTCTAGACGAAATGAGAGCTGCCGCTTGGTTTGTATCCGCTCAGGAAACCAATGCTAGTTCCACGAATAGCGACACGATGAATCGATTCGCAATCTCGTCAGCCAAGGCACTTTACCAACGGAGCGAGAATACTCAACTCTGGATGGCTATAACGGCCGCATCGCGAAATGATCTTTCGTTTTTGCTGACGAGTTACCTTAACATAATAAAAGAGGCCGGTGCGGACGACGCTCGCAGCCTTGCCCGAGATCCAGTTGTTCGATTGGCGTCTCGAATTGCACAGCAATGCTCAGAAACTGAAGCACAAGGCTGGATACAAACTTGCACTAAGGACTTATCCGACAAGTCAAATCCCGCCGCGCGAAAAAATAGCTTCGCTATCTTGGAGGGATTTGTCCGCTCGGGCAAATTGTCGATTGTCTCGGGTAGCGTGCTCGACGACTTGATTCAGCGATCGGTAACCTCGGACCAAGACCCTGTTAATCAACGAGCCGCTGTTGCTATTATGGCCACCAGCAAATCCGATGCATCCAAAGCATTGGCGTTAAAATTGCTCGACTCCACCGATAGTTTGTTACTCAAGTCAGCGATTGCGACATGTTCCGTTCACGATACACCGGAGTTTGCGATTTGGCTCCTGGGTCGATTGCCTTCTGCATTGCCTGAGATTCGACCAGACGTTTTCAATGCGATTCGAAACAATCTCAAACGTTTGTCGATGCTCGTCGATCAATTGGAATCTGGCCGCATGTCCCCGAAACTCTTTGATGCATCTCAAATCCAAAGCCTGAATGCGGTGCGAGAAAGTTCTATCGCCCCTCGACTCTCAAAGGTATTTTCCGCGTCGATCAACACCAACCGGCAGAAAGTCATCGACGACTATTCACAACAAATCTCCACCCTTCACGTCGACACCAAAGACAATCGCGGCAAAGCAGTCTTCGTGAAGAATTGCTCCGCTTGCCATCGAATGGATGGAGTGGGAACAATGGTCGGACCAGATATTTCAGACTCGCGTGTCCATACTTTCGAAAAACTTCTCATTTCGATTTTGGACCCGAATCGCTCGATCGATGCGAACTATTTCCGCTACTTGGCTCGCACAGAGGATGGAAACGTTGTGGAGGGATTACTAAAGGATGCCAACGCTCAAACGATCACTTTGCTGAGTCAAAACGGCACCGTGACAACATTGAGCCGATCCGAAATTGAAGAGCTCAAGAGTTCAGGAACATCGTTGATGCCTGAGGGAATCGAATCGCAAATTTCGGTAAGAGAGATGGCAGATTTGCTTTGGTACGTCAAGAACTGGCGATACACGGCTGACGGCGTCCCAGCCAACGCGACGATCAAATAACATGCTCATTAGCATAGGGCGACGGGCAGGCTATTGAAAAAGTTAAAATGTGAATTGGAAAATGCAAAATTTAGCGGACGACTTAAGACTGCAGCGCCTGTGGCTCGGTAGGAATCTGGACCTCCCGTAGAATTGCAAGCAATCATAAACGGGAAAGCTGTACAACCTCTGCAGGCAAAGGACTTCCGGCTTCGGAAGTTGGAGTTGATTTACGTGGGGGCTTGCGCGGGGTTGGACGTACGACCTCAAGAGCAATGCAGTAGTCTAAGTTTGGTCGGAAAATAGACAGCAAAGCTAACGGGATAAACCAAGCCAGATAAAGGCCTCCCCCGAATCCATGCCAAAACTGAGTCGCAGCCATAATCGCCGAAGAACAGCTCAACAGCGTGGCCAAATTCTTTTGAGCTGGCCAAACGACAAAAGATAGGCTCAGGAGAACGAAAACAACGATGATTGGTATTCTCATTACGGGATACCAGCCTAAACCCCAAATGCCATCCATTCCGTTCATGGCGACCTGTTTTAACCCAAACATATAGCTGAGGTCCTGGGACAAGTTATTCGGGTGCAAAATAATCATTGCAACGACTAGCGCTGTAATCGACACAGCGAAGCCGCCCGCAAATCGTCTGATTCCACGTTGCCAATAGAAACTGCACCACAATGGCAATAGCGAAAAAGGGTAATAAACTACTCCGGCCGCAGATCCAAGGAAAAGCCCCGCAACGAATGGTTGCCGATACATGAGTATGGACAAGAGCAACAGCGCACTTGGCACGACATGGTCAACTCGCCCCGTCATATGCGCTGTATATGGCAGAAGCAAATAGAAAGTTGCAGCACCAACTCCCGTTTTGAAATTGCCAAAGTGCCAGTAACCGATCGCCAAAATACAAAAAACGAGAGTCAAATTGGCTCCAATAGCCAGCACCCTCGCCAAACTGCTGCGTGTACTCTCCGGTAACACAACTCCATTTGAGGCAACTTCCGGAGTAGTCGAAATCTGAGGCAATGCACTCAACAGCACATATCCGGGCCCTATCTCTGGACTACTTCGACGCTGTTCGACCGGACTGCTTGTCGCGACGTTAACCATTAAGTAAATGAGAAGTGACGTTCCGAGGAAGAGCATCCCGCCGCTGCTCAAATTCGGATCCAATAGCGGCCTACGAACGATTGTTGTATCTAGCAGCATTCGGGTCACTGCCAAGCCGGCACAAATCAACAGCCAGACAAATCCCCAATATAGAAGCTTCTCCGCTGCCCAGAATCCGTCGCTGACAAATACTTCCGGTAATTCAGCGTTGATCGCAATACCTGTATCTTTTCTGCCCTGTATAGCCACAACTTCCTGAGCAGCAATTCGAAAGGCTTTTTGGCGGCCTTCATAGACCAACATCATCCCGGGAGTAAAGGCAAGCACCAGCAAGATGTCCAGATTGCGAAGGGACCAAAACCTATGAAACATCAGGAACAGGCCAATAACCAAGAGCGTGGACAGAAACACCCAGGTAGGAGGCTCAAGCCGGACGTAGTGAAAAAGAAACTGGCTCATGGGATGCGAGGACGCGATGGCTCAGCGGTGAAAAACAAGACCGTATGTCCAAAAGTGGAACGTAATGTTTTTTCAGGAAAAGTACAAGGGTAGCAGTAAATTCAAGGGCGTTTTTCGCCATATCCAACCCCAAGCTGACAATTGCAGATTATTGACCAATTCATTGCGGGATGGAAGTCAAACCGTCGCGTTCTTCTTTATGCCAACGTGTTACTTAATTGGCGTCGAATTTTTCAATCCGCTTTTGTCAAAAACCCGTCTAATTATTGGAGTATCACGAAGTGTCCCATTCCCAACTGTCGCTGGAGCCTCGCGCACTGAGCAATGTGAATTATTTCCTCACTCAACCAAATCTTTTCATGCCCGCGCTCGCAGAGGCCGTTCAAAGTGAATTGGCGTTCTACTGCCAAGACAGGAATGGACGATTTACTTATTTGAGTAAATCTGCTGAAAATGTCTTAGAACACAGTCCGAAAGAGCTATTGAATCGGCTCTTCTGTGACGTTGTAACGGAAGACCCATGCAACGATCATATTCGATCTTGCGATTGGCTGGAGGCCGACGAAATAGCCTCGACAAGTCGCATTTGTGAAATGTTTGATCGCGATGGGGACCGCAGGAAGCTAAAGTACTGGTATGTTCCAGTCATGCGCGACGGTATTCCAATTGGGTTTGCGGGCATAATTTGCCGATTGCGTGAGCAAGCTTTTGAGGATTTAGATCCAGGAAAAACCGATGAATCCGTGGAGTCCGAGTTGCTTGCAAGGATCGAAACCTTAACGCCAGTTGAATCCGAAGTAATCGATATGGTGGTCAATGGTCAAATGAACAAAGAAATTGCTGCCATTCTGAAGGTGGCTGTTCGTACGATAGAATCGCGCCGCTCTCGGGCAATGGCAAAGCTCAACACAAAGAATCTTTCCGAACTTGTACAGCTCTGGGTTCGAGTTCGACGAATCAAATCCCAAAAAGCTCAAACAAGGCAACCAACTCTGCCTAATCAGAATAACCCCGGTGCTGTTCAGACGCTTGTAAATAGTTAAGCTAGGGCCGGATTCTGGATTATCAGGTTGGTAGGGGGCTTGCCCTGGGCTGTTAAAAAACTGCTATTGTGGCGTTTCTTGCTTGCGCAATTTATGTTCCGTGAGAGACCCCAGCGGCCTTGTGCCGCTTGGTGAATAAGA
>JAYTVL010000622.1:0-10807 GCA_043744075.1 Pirellula sp.
TCCACTACATTCGCAGTCTTGATCTAACCCCTACAATAGAGGAACAAAACTTGCGCAAACCAAAACCCGTGTCAATACCGAATTTTTAACAGTCCAGGATTGCCCCCCGACACGAATTATCCATGGCCTTGCGACGAGCCTACATGCGATTGCACAGAGATACTTGTATCCACTGTTCAGAAGAAGACGTAACCGCAGATCAGTTTGTTCTTATGAATGTGTTGAGTTGCGTCGGTAGTGCAAAACAAAGCGAATTGGTGGTGATAGTCGATTCAGACCCGAATACTGTCAGCTCCATGCTTCGTCGACTCCAAAAACGAGGACTCATTCGGCGCGAAACGCACCCAGAAGACTCTCGTGCCAATTCTGTTCAACTGACCGAACAGGGAGTAGAACTCTTGGCGATTCTGGAAAAAAGCACTATGAAAAATCGGGAAGAAATGGAAAACATTTTTAGTCCCCAAGAACTGGAACTGCTAATCTCGATGCTCCGCCGCCTAATCAATCATCAGGTTCCATGACTTTCCCGTCACTAAGCCCTGCGCGGTTCGCGCCGCGATGGGCTTGCGGATTGTTGATTTAATGAGCCGCAACGCGATAGCGTCCGGTTCTACGCCGCAAACCTGGGGCTAGCGCCCGCCGGCTGATATTCCATACTTGCGATACGACTAAATCAACAATCCGCTTGCCCCATCGGCGGCAAAGGTTCGTATGCTAGAATCAGTCCACTCAAAGCAAACACAGAAGCCCAATGGCATTCACTTTGTAAATTTTGAGCCTCAATGCGCTAGCATGAGGGCCAGATTTGCAAGTTACTAGCTTGCCAGCCCGCACGCTAGCGCGCCAGCGGCTCAAAGTGAATGCCATTCTACTTTTTCGATTGGCCTTCGATGAGCGTAAGCGAGCAATTGAACACATTCCATTCAAATTCCTCGGTATTCCCAGAGTCCCAACGAACACGTACTTTTTGAACACCCTTTGCGCCAAGTCCGAAATGAAGTTTCGTACCATAATGACTTTGGTAACCACGTCCCGCAATGACGTAAGCGACCTGCGTCAGGTCTCCAGAAACCACAGACACCTTAGCTCCTATCCCCATTCGGTTCGATGAAGCTCCAATCAATTGCACCTCTACCCAATTGTTTTTAGAGATCGTATCGTTCCTCAAGATGCTAGGCCGCCCATTCGCATTGACGACCACCACGTCGATATCGCCGTCGTTGTCTAAATCATCGAATGCTGCACCGCGACTGCTTTCGACGATCGCTAACCCTGTTCCTGCATCCTTCGTAATGTTGGTGAACCGACCGTGGCCATCGTTCTGCAAAAGGTAGTTTCGCACTTTCACTGTTGTACGATCGTCGACGTATTGGATGTTGTCCATGAAATGACCACACGCGATAAAAATGTCTTTGTCTGCGTCATTGTCAAAGTCTACGAGCCCGCATCCCCAATTCACGTGCGGAAACAAACTGTTATCAATCCGAGCAACGTTTGTCACATCCAAAAACAATCCGTTTCCCAGGTTTTTGTATAAAACTGGCATTTCGTCTTGATAGGTCGTCGTAAACAGATCGACAAGTCCATCTCCATCCAAATCTGCGCACTCAATCCCCATGTTTCCATTTGCTTTACCAGTCCGATCGAATGCAATACCTGACGGGATGCCCTCGTCCGAGAATACTCCGTGGCCGTCGTTGATCAACAAGGAATTCGGTAACTGGTCATTTGCAACGACGATATCGCTATCACCATCATCGTCAACATCGAACGCCAACACGCCCATACTGGTCGTAGCGATTTCCCCAATTCCCGACAGTAGACTTATATCAGTGAATGTTCCATCTCCTTCATTTCGAAAGAGAGTGTCTTGACAGGCAGGGTAGTCAGTGGGCCCCGGATGAAACTGGTGCTTGCCGATCATTCGTGTTATGTGTTTGTCGTACGTAAACTGAACATAGCTGGCTGAATACAGATCCAAGTCTCCATCCCCATCGATATCTAGGAACGAACATCCTGCACCGAACTTATCGGGCATTGTCAGCATAGCTTCATTTGTTGCCTTGCGAAAAGTTCCGTCACCATTGTTTGCATACAAAACGTTTTGTCCAAAATTGCTGATGTACAGATCCCAATCTCCATCTTGGTCATAGTCACCAGCAACCACGCCGAGTCCATAGCCCTCGTCGCCTACCCCTGCCGCATCTGTCACATCGGTAAAAGTAAAATCGCCATTATTGCGATACAAAACATTGGTTGGGGGCTTTGCTACGTTCGTACCTTGAAGCGGAGCGCCATTCAAAAAATAGATGTCGATCCAACCGTCATTGTCGAAGTCCAGAAGCGCTAGACCGCAGACAACTGACTCGACAATATAGTGCTTTCCGCTACTGCCATCAGTATGCACAAAGTTGATACCGCATTGGTCCGAAACATCGGTCAGACTCGTTTGACCGAGTGCGTCGAATGCGAGAATCTGCCAAAGAAACGCGGTGGTCATCCAACTCACGCAAGCAAGAAAAAGAATTCTCATTTTAGAATCTCCATCAAGCGTTCGTCAAAGGGAGCGACTCTTCTCGCTTGGGTCAGTACTTCTTTTGACTGAGTGCGTTGCCCCGAAGAATCGAGAGCGGCAATCAAGACCAAAAAGGAATCTGCGGTCTCCATTTCCTGAGCAGCGCGGCGAGCTGGTGCGACGGCATCAGCTGGCCTGTTTACGAGCAACAAAAACTTCGCTAGTTGCAAATGCGAAACTCCGCTGCCTAGGTTCTTATCCGCCGCGAGCCGGAGCGTGGCTTCCGCCAACTGTGCATTCCCAGCTTCCATGCAAAGATTTGCGAGGTTAGTGAAATTGGAGATTAATTCAGGCTGAAAATGGACAATTCTGCGATACATTTCAGCCGCAGTTTCGAAATCGCCAAGTCTGCGATTATAGTTTGCGAGGAGCGACAACGATTGTAAATCCGCAGGATTCATCCTAATCGCTCGCTCGAACCATTGTTCTGTGCTCTTTAAATCGCCATGGTCTTGATAGAGGATTGCAATGGATCGAAAAGTGCTGCAAGCGAACCGCCGAAAAGTCTGTCGGTGTACTTCTTCAAATGCCGTTTTTTTGGACTGATTTTGATTTCGCAATTCGTCTAAAACTCTTCGGGTATCATTCGCTTCAATAGATTTCTTTTGCAATGCCAAGGATTGACAAAGTGCGAATTGCGCTGGCTCACTTGCGCCATCCAATTCAATCGATTTACGCAGATACAATTCCGCATCCGCGTAGTCGCCTTGCTGAAGATATAATTCGCCAAACAACCGCCAATATATGGCCGAATTCGGAAATCTTTTGAGTCCTTCGTTTAGCGTTGCGGCTGCTTCTAAAAGCTTACCGAGACGGATTTGAGTCTCAGCAAGCAGACAAACAAAATCATGTTGCGTCGAACCGTTTTCCCTTCCAGTTTCCAGAATCTGAAGTGCTTCCATGTCACGGCCTGTCAGCAAAAGCAACTTCGCCAAATCGTGCCGAACTTGGTTGTCACTGGACTGCATTTCCAAACTCGAACGCAGCAATCGCTCTGAGTTTGCCGTTTGTTTTAGCTCTGAGCAGACGATCCCCGCCAAATGGAGTGCTCGATAGTCGCTCGGGTAAGTTTCGGCCAGCTTGTCGATCGATCTTTGAATTTCATCTTGAACGGATTCTAAATCGAATTCTTCTGGCGAATCAATCGGAACATTGGACAACCAAGCGAGCCCATCAATGGGCTCAGTCTGTGGGGAAATTGGCAAAAACAAGAACGAAAGAAGGATCGCGGTGGCAAAAGTCGCCAATGCGATTACGAGCGCTCGCTTAAATGTCCAGGAACAACGCAATGAATAACCGCCCGCAAATGCAAGAAAAAAGTTATGTTACGTGTGAAATAGACTTACAATGATATCAGGATCGACCTTTGGTGGGAATCATTTCGACCCGCATGGCCTTTGGCCGTGGGTGAAGGAGTTTAGCCGCTAAAGCAAAAGCCACGCCGCACCCTCATTCCCGGCATTGCGCTGCCAACGGCGGCGGGATGCAGGGAATGGGGGTCGATTTTACGCCCGCGCTTCTTTAGCTATAAATCTTATTCACCAACCAGACGAGCTGGTTGGGGTCTCAATCCCGGACTTAGTGCAGTCGAACTAAAAAAGAAATCGAGGTCTAAAACATAGCGACATGGATAGAATGCCAAACGATTGGATGAATGATCTGCCACCGGTGGAGATTCACGTTCGTTCAGCACGTCAATTGACTAGGCGATCGGCAAAGCTGCCCGCTCTTTCACTGAACTCGCCCAAGGCCATCAGTCCAAGCAGATTTTGGAGCTTTTTGCGAAGTCCCGACGGCAAAGGGTTGCGTATAGAAACAAAGTCTTTGTTGATGAGCGTATCGGTGCATACCGTCCTTCTCATAGCATTGGCGTTCTTAGTGTCTCCCTCGAGAATGACTCGCTCGGCCCAATCTCTTTTTGGCGCATTCAATACCGATCTTGAATCGATGAACTTGGTCGAGTTTGAGATGGTTCAAGTGCGGCTAGAAAATCAGCTTGCCCTGGCCGAGTCACAAGCATTCGACAGGAATTCTTTAGACTTGACCTTATCAAAACCTTCGTTCGAACTGCTCCCAACTGAATCAAAACCGAAACGCGATGATCGCAATAATGCCTTCGATGCGTCCAATGCCCAAGGGGGCTGGCGATACGAATACCAAGGAGATTCAGACACATCCGTCACCGGTTGGTGTTTGATGGCATTGATGAGTGCGCGGTCCGCGAGCATAGAAATTCCTGAGGCTACTCTGCGGCGAGTCGGCGCTTTTCTAAATAGCGTCGATAGTGCAAATGGCTCTCGATATTCTTACAAACCCAATATGCCACCAACGCCGGCTATGACCGCCGAAGGTCTTCTATGCCGCATGTACCTCGGATGGCCTCGTGACAGCAAAGCACTCAATCTTGGTATCAAAGAGTTATCGGCGAATTATCTGTTTCGAGGTCCTGATCGTTCGTACTACTATTGGTATTATGCAACCCAAGTCATGCATCATGCCGGTGGTAAAGACTGGGAAACCTGGAATGAAGCCATGAAGCCACAGTTACTGACTATGCAGATTAAAGAAGGAAACGAAACAGGGAGCTGGGATCCGGCAGACGCGATGTTCGATCGAGTGGCTGGCCGACTCTATGCCACTTGCATGGTTCTTTATTGTCTTGAAGTTTACTATCGACATATGCCCATTTACGAATCCCCGTGGTATCGATCAGGTGACAATTGACCGATGCTTATTGTCATCGGTCTTCCAAGTAAGGCACTTGTAACCAGTTCGCCGGTAATGGGTCCCAGGCTAATACCCATCATGGCGTGCCCAGTTGCAATGGTAAGATTATTCCATGCTTGGGTTCGACCAATGTATGGCAATCCGTCTGGAGAGACAGGGCGCAGTCCGCACCATGGCTGTATGCCGTCGAAATGCTGTATGCGGAAGCGGGGCATATAATCTGGAATTTTCTTCAGGATTCCTAGCACACGACGAGGATCAATCGATTGGTTGAGTTCACCTATTTGCATCGTACCACCAAATCGCAATCCGCTCCCAATAGGAGTCACAGCGACCTTGGCCTCACACAGTATCGAACAAACATTTGGGAGTTCTATCGGATTAGGAAGTGTCAACGAATATCCCTTGCCTGATTGCATTGGCAATTTCAATTTCAACGCTTTGACTAACCCCTCGGACCAAACGCCGCCGCACAACACAAACTCATCTGCTTCGATCTCGCCCTGTTTGGTTTCAAGTGCGAAGATGGACTGGTCTTTCGTCCTCCAGCCAGTCACGAGACAATCGTTCTGGATCTTTCCACCGAGCAAATGGATCTTGGCCTTCAACGAGGTTAGCAATTGCGATGGATCTAGATGGCAATCCTTGGGGTAGTAAACACTTCCTACGATTTCCAAAGTGACGTTGGGGTCCAGGGCGATTGTTTCTGCATCGCTCAATGTTTGTGCTGGAACGCCAAGATCGCGTGCACGGTGAGCGATATTCGACTCTTCGGCCATCGCGTGCTCCGTTTTGCAAAGAATTAACAGCCCTTTCTTTGCAAGTGAGCAATCTATTCCGGAGTCGCTCCATTGAATGTAAAGATCGCGCGACGCGAAGCTTAAATCACGAAGTAACGGCGCAGCTTGCTTTACTCGAGTTTCATTAGCAGCGAGAAAGAATCGATATCCCCATTTCATTAGGTCCCAACTTAGTCGCGGCTTGACATGGAACGGTGACTCTGGGTCTCTCATCCACCTGATGGCATTTCCGAATACACCCGGAGCGGCAAGCGGGATGAAGTGGCTAGGTACTATCATTCCCGCATTGCCAAGTGAGCAATTGTCACCAGAACTGGAAATCCGATCGACAATCGTTACTTGTAATCCTTGTCGCAGTGCCGCGTACGCTGTCGAAAGTCCAATAATACCGCCACCAACAATGACGATTTTTTTGGCAGGATTTGCAATCATTCGCTACTTGGCTGCCTTTTCCGGTGCTCGATCCACGCGTCCAAATAGATGGCCACCGACAGCATCATGTTTCCAGGTTCCAGCGTATTTCTTGTCATGAAAAACAACTCTCGCAGAAAACGTACCCAATCCTGGCAACGGAACCGAATCCATCACCATAACCGGAGTTTTCCCAATCCACTCCACGTTGATCTCTACTGGCAACTCAACATCCTTGTCGCCGTATTTGATACGAGTGACGATTTCCCATAAACTGTCGTAACCCTCAAGCTTGCGAGCGGTCTTGATTTCGTATCGCTCTTCGTTGAGTTTATCGAGTGGCTTTCCGTCAACTGTAAACACTCCGGTGAGCACGGTCCCTGAAAGGTATTTTGAGAATTCGTCAATGCTTTGTTTGTTCGAAGGCTTGGCGTCTTGAGCAATGCCGGTTCCAAAGTATGCAAAAATCGCGGATACGACCGCAACCAATAACAAAACCAAGCTAGTGTTTTTTCGTTTCATCAAATTACATCTCCCATTGTGAGTCTAAATGTTTTTAAGAAATTGAACGGCCATCGAAATCTCGTCTATCGCATTTTGAGCGTTGTCCCTCTCCACGACGAAGTAGCCAGGATAATGGAATTCCTCGAGTATTGCGACGATTTCTGGAAACTCAGCCATGCCTCTGCCTAGCGGAACTTCGGTTCCTCGTCCGCGTGCTTTGTCTTTCACCCCATCTTTCGCGTGGACCAACATGACATGCTTGGCAATGCTTTGCAATTGAGCGAGATCGAATCCGTTTACAAGAAGGTTTCCTGGATTCAGAGTGATACCGACACTGCCATCTGGGATTGAATCGATTAGCATAGCAAGTCGAGAAAGTGGTTCGGCACCTGTTTCGCATCCAAGAAACGCACCAACACGATGGCTGTATGTACCTAAGTCGCTCAACACCGTTCGCAATAGCTGAAACGATGGATCGTCCGAGGATTCCGGAATGACTCCAACGTGGTTAACAACCACATTGGCTCCGAGGTCATGAGCCATTTTCATAGCTTGTTTAGTTCCATCAATGCGACGCTCCAATTCCTCCTCGCATTCGTAACCCCGTCGCGTGGGGTACCTCACCGCTGCAACTCGCAAATTCAGATCTTCCAGTAATTTCCGAACTTGTCGAAGGGCCGTGCCGACAAGATCGGAAGGCTTCATTTCGTAGCGGGCGTCAATTTCAATTGCGTCTGCTCCCATGCGCGCCGCCGCGTGCAATGCTTCCTTAAACGGCAACTTCATTCCTGTGAGTTGAACCCCTACACGTAGACCAGGCAAAATGCGACCTCAATTAAAAGCGTTAAGCCGATACCCGATGGGCACAGCTCTTTTTCTGGGACTCATTCTATACAGCCTGAGCGTCTCGTCTACGTACGCTGACGACAACTCCTCCACTGAGATCGTAGCCGCGTGGGATTTCGTTGCCAAAGAAGACCTCCGAAAGGATGGTTGGCCAGACGGCTGGACCCGTCGCACGGGTTCCGAATATCCAAAATTCATCCCGGTTGCTATCCATCAGAACGCGCGGTCAGCGGAAGAACTAAAGGAAATCGAAAACTTCCGTAGACTTTCTTCCCAATGTTATGTGGCATGGCAACAAAACAAGTGGCCATGGCAAGTAATTCCTGAGAAAGTGCCGCCAGCCATAGATCAGCTGCTGGAACGCTCGCTTTTGAATCCATATCTGCGAATTCAAATGGACGGTGGCTCGGCCGAAGTTTTGTCACCACCCATTCCGGTTGATATCCACTCGTCCTACTTTATGTCAGCCTTAATCCACTGCGATTCTACCGAATACGACGCCAGCGCAAAGCTTCGATTTCTTGACAACGGTAGAAAGACTCTCTTTGAAATGCCGACAAAAGCCTTTGCCGGAAAAACCGGATGGAAATCTGCCTCCTCGCAGTCTCAATATCCTTTTCGTGACGATATTGCTTTTGTCCAGGTCATTCTTCAAGTGCTTCCGAAGTCGATGAAGGCCTATCGTGGCGAATTCGGCTTCGATGCGATACGCATTTTCAGGACCCCTCGGATCAATCTGTTCGTTGACAGTCCGCTTCCGTATTACCGAATTGGGGACGAAGTCGTTGTTCGTTGCACCGCAAGCGGTATGACCACCGAGCAATCGTCAATCAAGTTGGTATTGATGGATCATACAGGGCACGAAGTATCCTCCGTGAACAAGTTGTTTGTTCGTACGGACGCCCAACCGCCACGCTACGTCGCAATCCGCAGTGCGGAATCAAAATCGGCGAAAACGTCATACTGGGACGGAAGCTGTGAATGGCGATTGCCAAACTTAGCGCCAGGCTATTACGAGATTACGACACAACTCTCAAAAGGGAAGTCAGGGGTCTTCGAACTCGAAGAACAATTCGTAATCTTACCTGACGAAATCCAACGAAAGCCCGATTCACGTTTTGGCTGGACAATGTCAACCAAGAACAACGAAGAATTGGATAGCATTGATACTAGTCGCCTCGTCGAAATACTGCGACGTAGTCAAGTGGGCAGAGTAAAGCTTCCCATTTGGTTTGATTCCAGAGTTGCGGAAGCAAGTAAGGCGGCTATTGATCGGGTAGATAAAGTCCAGTTGACCGGCATCCATTGCGTCGGAGTTATCGCAACACCCCCAGTCTCCCTTCACAGCAAATTTGCACGACTAAATCCCGAGGAATCGGGCACCGCGTTAGAAGACACATTGATCGTACAGACCTTCTTAGAACCCGTCATGCGTCAGATGTGCCCTCGTATTTCAGAGTTCCAAATCGGCTGGGACCACGAAACCAATTTTATTTCCAATCCCAGAATCAGCCAATCGCTGGATGCGATAAAGAAGCTTGTTAACAGGTATGGACAAGAGACACAAATTATCGCCAGTCGCAGCCCACTTTTGGCAGCTCCCAAGGTGGCTGCAATAGATCGCTGGCAACTGTATTCCTCTCTCCCGCTGACGGCAGTTGAGACAGAAAGCGTTTTCGAAAAGGAGGGAAAGTCTGTGCTAGGCAGTAGGCCCCCATGGATGAACGTGACTCCCATTGGAGCTTCAGACTATTCGCTCAGCGTTCGGGTCCAGGACCTCGTTCACAGAATGGTGAAGATAGCCGGTGATCCGACGTCGCAAGGTACAACGGCTTGGGTCTCGAACCCAACCGACCCTGAGGTGGGACTAATAGATAGAGACGGTGGACCGCGAGAAATGTTTCTCCCTTTTCGATCTACAGCCGCTGCCTTGGCAGGAATGCGCCAGGTAGGCAGTATTCCGATTCAGTCACTCGGAGTTAATTATATCATTGCCTCCGGCGATCATGCGAAGCTAATCGCGTGGTCTGCTCGGTCCACGACCGCGCAGCTCTACCTTGGCGAAGACGTATCAGCTCGCGATATCTGGGGACGACCAGTCCCTATTGAGACCATAAAAACAGCCAACGGGCCGCAACAGCGACTTACGATCGACCGATGGCCGGTCATCATCGACGGGATTGATCTTCGAGTGGCTAAATGGCGAATGGGTATAGCCCTTGACCAAAGTCGAATTGACCCGCTAGTTGGGCAAACGCAGGAATTGAATGTACGATTTGCCAACACATTTCCCGAAGTGGTCAACGGATATCTGACAATCATTGCTCCGTCGATTCTTGCTGACGAGTCACGCACAAGCATGGAAATTGAAGGAAATTCAAGCAGCGTCATTTCCGTTCCAGTCCGAATTAGACCTGACGCAAATACTTCTTCTGCACCTATCAAGATTGCGATTTCGATAAAAGGCGATAGGCCCGTTGACTTTGTTGTGGATCAGGAAATCCAAGTTGGAACAAACGATTTCGAATTTGAAATTCGATATGAAATCGATAACGAGAATCGGCTTCTATTGCGCATCGAGGCTATCAACTACCAAACGGAACCGCTCAGTTTTGACTGCATGTTGCTTATTCCTAACCGTCCCAGAGAAAGGACTCAGATTGCAGGACTCTTGGATCGGGTTACGAAAATGGTGGTGTTGACAGACGCAAGGGACTTGATTGGAAAAACACTTTGGTTGCGTTGTGAACAGATTTCAACAAATCGCGTTCTCAACTATCGCATTGAGATTAACCCGTAGGCTGGCTTCGTGGCTACTGGCGAATGGCACTCACATTGAGCCGCTGGCGCGCTAGTGCCAGAAACCGGAAGTTCCTTCCGGCTTTTGGCCATCAGCCGCAGTGCGCTAGCACACGGTTTTTTGTGCGTACAAAACCGGACGCTA
>JAYTVL010000623.1:0-3153 GCA_043744075.1 Pirellula sp.
TGGCACCAACTTGCTCCGTAACTCGCTCTAGCCTCCAAACCTGGCGATGCAAATAAACAACCCGGTTGCTGCCAAAACCTTGCTAGCATTCTAGCCATGTCTGCACGTCGGTGCTACCACAAACCACCTGTTGGGGCAATGCTAACGCCAATCACCCCAATGGTCGCTGCCGTCAGAACATTTTTCGATTTTCCCAATCGGAGTGACCAAACGTGTCACCGGCGTGTGAATGATAGCTCTCGCGATTGGCGGTGGCTGAGTCGGGATGGAATCGTTTAGGAAGTTGATCATGGACTGGTGGATGGGATGCCCACGCTTGGGATTTTGCTCGGTGGAAACCGACGACTGGCCACCTCCAATCGCTTTTTGTGCGTCAGTCGTTTGGATCGCTTGACGTTTTGTTCATGAAGGATTGCCATGTATTATTGATTTTCAAGGTTTGCACCATGACCGCTGTTCGTTTGCCACGTTTGTCACGCCCCGGTGTGCTCGAGTCCATTTCCCCCGAGCGATTGTTCGCCCTACTTCAACCCTTTGCCGACTTCTTTGCAAGTCGGTCTGTTCCAATCGTGTCGCCCGATTCGATCGATTGCCAAGCGGTCATACGCGAGATAACCCATGCTGATAACGATACACCAGCAGACTTGTTGGATGCGATTTGCCTCATCGATGAACTTGCCAACGCGGTTGCGGTCGAACTGTTGCTCGATTCAGTTCCCGGCCATGCGCTGGGGCTTGAGCAAGGTGGCGAACATTCAGAAGCTGACATCGTAACTGCAGCTTGGTTGATGGAGCGGGAACAGCTTGTTCAAACACATGCGAGAGCGAAATTGAAACGGGCTCGATCATTTGATTACTACCAAGCAAATCAGACGAAGCCACCGAAGTATGTGACACCAGCCGAAGAAACGTTACAGCAACTGGAACGCGACATCGACTCGTGGTACGTCGAACGCTTCCGTGGCCAAGGAACGAAGATCGAAATCTTTGACAGGAAAGAGGAGGTCGACATCTCGATTCTGCATGGCAGCTTGTTTCGTCGCCAGCCAGTGGTGAACGCCGGCAACTTCGATATCAAGTCGTTCTGGCCAGTCCAAAGTGATTTGGCAATTTACAATCGCGCGTTCGGTGAGCTGCGTATCAACGCAAAGTCACCAAAGGAGAAGACTCTGTACTGTCGGCTGTTGGGTAAACACTTGTTCGGCAGTGAAGATTGCTTTCCCACTGGAGTGAAGTACTCGCTCGAGCCACTGCGTGAGTTCGGCTTTGATGCCCTATCACCTGGCGACATCGATGGTATCCGCGATGTCAAATTGGTGGAGCTTTGGTTAGGCGATCCGGATGAGCGATACGGTGTGATCACGATTCGCAAAGGAGACGATCTCTTCAATTGGGCGCAAGGTCGTAACAAGGACATCCATATTAAGCGTCGCTTGATTTCAGCAACGTTCAAGCTGCAAATGATCGGTCGTAGAAGTGATTTGGCAGTCACTGTGCGGCCGCCCAATGTTGCAATGTACAACCGAGGACCAATTGCATCTATCATCGAAGCATGGTTGGCTCAGCGCGGCTTCATCATCACTAACCAATCGACACGGAAATCTCGACATGAACCGATTCTGGTTAGCGCTTGAGAAAGTCTGGGGACTGTCAACTTCCCGACTAAGTTGGCAACAGCACCTTGGCGATGCGGACCATAGCAATGTGGATCTTGGGCGATGCGAACTACTCGTGGCAACCAGTCAACTGGCAAAGATCCTGCCAGTGATTGGCAATCCGTACGAGTGGCTTGAGGTGTCCGAGTTTGAGGATGGAGTTTTCGAAGGATATAACGAAAAGACCGAGACGTACGTGCCCGTCGATCGTCGAAGCTTGGTTTGCTACGAATTCAGCGTGGTGAAGCTTGCAAAAACGCTAAGCGACTTGATTGGCTTTGCTCCTAACACTGAACAGTTAGATGACACTCACTACTGCTACCTGCTTGGGCAGTTCGGTGGTAAGTCGGGTGCGGGCTTTGCATTTTACTTTGCCAAAGAATCTGACTCACGACGAATGTCGCGGTGTCTCGATGCGATTCAGCTGAAGGACCAACGTCCGTATGTGCTGCTCCTTACGTCGATGCGAATGCTGAGCCCCCAGTTTTCGCGTGTGCTGAATGACAAGGGTTGTTTGATTGTGCCACTGGAGCAATCGATGGTTCGTGACGAAGATGGATGGATGCTCACCGATTGGGCTCGTAAGGAACTGGTCGTGCTCCGAGACCGCTTACTTCCGAAGCCACAAGCTGCGGTTGGAAAATTCCCAACGCCTGCGGGATGTTCGTGGAAGGATGTCGAGATACGATTCCAGGATTCACATACTGTGACCGTGATCGCTGGCGAACAGCACGAGCGTCTGATGTTCACGCAAATGGGACTCGCTAATGCGAAGAACGGATTGCCCAATATGCAGTGGGAGTTGCTGTACTCGCTCTCCCAGGGCCACGGTTTGATGACTTGGAATTCGCCGGGGGCTCGTCGTGAGAATCGCAAACATCGGGAAGCCTTGAACAAGACGCTGCGTGCCTTCTTCGGGATCGATGGCGATCCGATCGGGCTGACGGATGACAAGAAGGGCTATCGGTGTGTATGCAAACTGGTGCCCGACAATTCTCATGAGTACGCGCGATTCGCGGCTGAGCATGAAGATTAGCAACGCTACTGGTGCAGCCGCCGACGCACATGCTGCGACTATGAATACAAGACAACCGCGTGTCGTTCTGTTGTAGACTCGGTTGTAGGCGGCTTTCTTGGGGCTCGTGAGCCAACACCAACCTCTGGGCGCTTTGAGCCCCATGCGATGACGAGTCGCTTTCATCACGGATTTGCGCGCTGCAATCCGCTTTCTTAGCGATGGTCTACGAAATCCAAATTTCTTTGAACGCGCCTCCTCTGACACGAGCTTTTGGGAATTTTCCCAAACCGCACTTTTGGGATTTGAGGAATTTCCCTGATTTGTTTTCCCAGTGTTTTCCTGCGTTTGAGCAATTGTGACTTGGGAATTTTCAATTCTTCCAAGCCAGTTTGGGAATTTTCGCCAGTCCCGAACGACAGGTCCGATCGTTACTCGCGAAAAGCGAAAACGTAACCAGACCGGCCCAGCGAGCCTTCGCAA
>JAYTVL010000624.1:0-10732 GCA_043744075.1 Pirellula sp.
TCACCGACGCGAAACGAAGCGTGCATGACTTTCTTTTCGAAGCCTGCTTGTAACATGCCCGGCGGCGTCGGTTCAGGACTCTCGTTGAAACGCATGATCATGTCGATCTGTGCATCAAGTGCCTTCTGATAGAAGTCAATTGCTTCTTCGCAACGACCTGCAAAGAAAAGGTATGGCGTAATGTTTGTCTTGCTCATGGTTTAGATTTCCTGGGTAACTTGAATCAATGGTCAACTAGCGATGTTTCCGACTCCGTAAATCAACAGCACATATTTTATAACGATCGCGATGTAAGTGAGTGTGAATCACTTGCCATCGTAAACATCTTGCAGTTTTTGAATATCCAGCTTGGTCATTTTCATCAGCGCCTCCATGACGCGACCTGAAGGATCGGACATCAACTGGGGCAATACCGACGGCACGATTTGCCAAGACAATCCGTATTTGTCTTTGAGCCAGCCGCATTGACCTTGTGAGCCACCTGCGGATAGCTTCTCCCACAACTCATCGACCTCAGTCTGATCAACACAGTCCACCGACAGCGAGATTGCTTCGTTGAACTTGAAGTGAGGTCCACCGTTGAGGGCTATGAACTGCACTCCGCCAAGTTCGAACGTGACGATCATGGGGCTGAGGCTCGTGACATGCGAATCCTTGAACAACGAAACATAGAAGTTTGCTGCTTCTTCGGCCTGGGTATCGAACCAGAGAAAAGTTGTGACTTTCTGACGGGGCTCGGGTTGCTGCATTTAAGTCTTCCTTAAGATAAGTAATAGATGGTTGATTATCGCAATTATTATGTTTAGTCGATCGGTCAGTGCCGGAATCGACAACTTCGAAATAGTTTTTTTCGATTTCGAGCCAGTGGGACGAAATATTGGCGAGACGGACAGCATTTGATGTTGAACATCTAGATTCGAAGTCACGCAAATATCGAACGAGAGTCGCAAATACACGTCGTGAATCGGTGCGATAAATTGCATCAACTTCTCGCCGAAAACTTTCCTTTTTTGCACCGACGTTCATGAAACCATTTTTTCATAAATCGGATACCGTGGCAATACGACTGAATTGGTTTTCTCGCAATCGCCAACGAATGATCGAATCGCCTTTGGTATGCATTGCCATGCCGTCGGCTTCATGCCGAGGGTTCTGACCTTCTGTTCGATTCATGGTTGAATCGGAATTCGTGATTAGTCGAACAGTTGGTGCGAGACGCTGTTGAGAGCAGCTACGCAAAACGCGATATGGGTGTCCAGGTCGACTCCGAAGTCCTCAGCGCCTTGCGTGATGTCGGAGCGATTTACGGCCGCAGCAAAACTCACGTTTTTAAGTTTCTTGCGAACACTCTTCGGTTCAAGTCCATTGAATCGCTCGGGACGAACCAACGCACATGCGACCAGAAATCCACTCAACTCATCGCACGCATAAAGCGCTTTGTCTAACGATGAAATGCGTGGATAATCCGGCAAGTAGTCGGCATGCGAGAGAATTGCATAAATGACATCCTCCGGATACTGCCTTTCTCGTAGTATCTCGCTCCCCTTGGTCGGATGATCGGGTGGATTGGGCCAGCGTTCATAATCGAAATCGTGTAACAATCCGACGATACCCCATTTTTCAACGTCTTCACTAAGCGTAAGCGCGTAAGCTCGCATGGCAGCTTCCACAGCCAGCATATGCCGTCGCAAGGATTCGTTTTGAACGTATTCGTGCACCAATTGCAACGCATCGTCTCGGTTCATTTGGTATTCTCAGTCGATGATCGTAGTGAATCTTGCTAAAAATCCGTTCGCAAAAAAAGGATCTTTGGCATAAGTCGGGCTGAACCGGGCGCTAGCTAGCGCGTTCCGGCTGATTAGCCGCAGGGCGCTAGCCCACGGTTTCCGGCCCATGTTGTGATCGACAGTGTAGCAATTTATCCAGCCTTCCACGTTACCATCTTGATGTTATTCTCTCGCACAACAAAGATCTGACCATCATCATTTTCAAAAACAACGCCTTCGAATCCTAATCCATCACATATTTTATTTGCTTTTTCTTTCGACGAAAAGGCGACACGCTCAATCGTCTCACCACTCAGCAAATGAACCGTCGCAATTCGGTTGATTGGTTTCGTAACTGACTCCAGCTCCGCCGATGCGGCAACCTGCGGACGCACATCTGTCTGAACCGTATTGGCCGAAATAGTATCGGCTACTGCAATCGGTTCCGATCTGGATCCATTAAACGCAAGCCCCTGAGCGCGAGCCCTACGGTTAGCTAAACGCTCTTGAACCAATTGTTCGGAAGGCTGATTTCTCACTTGCGATATCGGATGAATTCCGAGTAAGGGATCCCGAGGACTGTCCGACGGACGCTGTCGGACTAGTGAATCCCAGTCAGACGATTTTGGACGCCGAGGCCTATTCCCATTTCTCTTACGAAGAGACCTCTGGTCGGATTCATTTCGATTCTTGATCCATCGGTCTAGCCACGACATTCCTCGGAAGAAGACAACTAGGAATACGATCGCCCCAAGCACTAGTGCGATACATAACCCAACCAGACGGACAATTTCAAATGCATCCATATGACAGTTACAATCTTCGTATTGACCCAGAATACGTCACGATCGAATAGCGATCGTCTGGGCGTCGGTCACAACATGGGCCGCAAACCGTGGGCCCTTCGGCTAATCAGCCGCAACGCGCTAGCGTCCGGTTCAGCCCGACTTATGATCGAGGCCGATCGTCTGTTTCCAAACGTTCCAATTTAATCGCTGGACGCCGGGCAGCAAGTAGCAAAAAGTAGGGCAAAGTTCCTGCTGCATGCAGTATGAATCATTTTCGCGCCCGAAGTGCCTAACTGACGGTGGCGGGATTCCCATCCACACTCAAAACTTGTCCGGAGGTGAAATGGCTTCGCTTAACGTACGCCAGCGCAACGTAGCGGTCCGTCGTGGAATCCAAGGCGGACGAACATATCGTACCAACATCTTTGCCATCGGATTGAACGGCGGCCAGGGCCTTTGGGCAGTCGATCGAATCGACGAATAGTTTCACGAGTTTTTTTTGAACTTTCCCGAGCATATCCAGTCGTGCAATTGTCTCCTGGCCCAAATAACATCCTTTGTTGAACGAAATCGCCGAGCTATCACGATTAATTTCTTGGGGCAAATGGCGATCATCCAAGTCGATCCCATACCAAGGCCAAAAAGCCTGAATTCGAGAAAACTCCCAGGCTGAGCGGACAACCATTTCGCTGTGACACCAATCGTCCCCCAAACGCTCAACCATTACTTGGTCACTGCAAGCTGAGGGCACCAGTCCAAGAATTGAATCTGGACCGACCCAAGGAGCGTGCAGCAAAATCACACGATTCCCGACCCAATCTATCACTATCGCTTCTTTTGCTGCAGGCGCCAACACTCTTGCAACCGCAAAGGCATCAGCTGCAACGGCCCCATCTCGGAACAGCCAAAACTGATAGTCGCTACTCGCGTCTGTTAGCACTGCATCTTCGCGAATAATATAACGATCAAAGTGCGGTACTAACTTTGCCCCTTGATCGGGAACCGAAATAAAAAACGCCTCGCCTTCAACGGACATCGCGATGCCGTGTCCAAATGTGCGCCCCTTTACATCGGTGATGAAGGTCTCGAAGGCCTGCCCGTCGGCAAGCGAACGAAGATCCTGCGTGCAAAGGTTGTTAAAGACTCGGCAACGATCGGAGCCTTGGAATCGGATGACGGTCCCTTTGCCTAAATGGTAGCCTTTGGGCATTTCTCTTGTGCTTTCGTATAAATCGATCGCGCGGCTGCGCCGGTTAAACGTTGTGCTCGCGGCTGCGCCGGTTAAACATGGTAGAGCGGCTGCACTGGTTAAATGTGGTTGTTAATCGCCGGAAAGTAGCAGGCACACTCCGTGTGCCGTAGCCTCAAAAACCAAAGGTTTTTGAACTGCGGACATCACGCGGAGCGTGATGGGTACTATAAAATCACAGCCTCTGAGCGTGCCATCCGGTCCCCTTGTATATTCCAGTCTGCCGCTCACATTAGAGCAGCGATGCTTCAAAGGTCTTTTGAAGGCACTCTAGTCCCTGTTGTCCTCGCTTGCCATCGATGACAACGTTGACTCGCAGTTCGCTCGTATTGATCATCAACACGTTGATGCCTGAGTCAGCAAGTGATTTAAACATCGCTATTGCAACACTCGTGTGACTTCGCAGTCCAATTCCGCTCACCGAAAGTTTAGCAATTTCTTTTGATCCGCTGATCCTTCGAAACTTGTAGTCCATCGTTTCGAGGACCGTGATGCAATGATCCATTTGCTCTTCGGGTACGGTGAAGCTTATACTCGTTTCGCCTTGAAAGCCATCGCAGCTTTGAACGATCATGTCTACAAATACGCCCGCTTCAGCAACCCGCTTAAATACTTTTTGCGCCAGACCAGGCGTGTCAGGAACGCCCGACAATGTGACGCGTGCCTGATCCCCCACCATAGAGATATCAAGCAATGTCAACTGCTCCATGTTTGAATTGCGCAACCGCTCGATGATTTCATTCACGCTTAGATCACTTGTGTTCTTCTGGCCAATCTGCCAGTGATTTGCATCCGCTGGTTTCAAATGCAAAGCAAATGCTTGGTGAACTGCACGCAGGGCTGCGGTCGCTTCGGAACGCTGTACCAAAACGCTAATCTTGATTTCGCTCGTAGTAATCATTTGAATATTGATGCCAGCATCGGCCAGTGCTTCAAACATCCGTTGAGCGACACCTGTCTGAGCAGCCATTCCAAGTCCAACCACCGATATTTTGGCAACCGCGTCGTCGTGAGTGACACTCGTTGCACCGACCACTTTGGCCGCTTCGTTGACAGCCTTAAGTGCGTCCTTTAATTCTGTGTTCGGGACTGTGAACGAGATATCGGCCAGATCACCTTGGCCAATGTTTTGGACGATCATGTCAACTGTTACCTTACGGTCGGCAAGTCGTTTGAAAATCTCGAAGCTGGTTCCAGGTTTATCGGGCACCCCTAAGATTGTGATACGGGCTTCGTCCTTGGTGAGTGCTGCCCCGCAGACCGGAACCGACGCAGACTCAGGTTTGGACACAATCATGGACCCAGGTGCATCCGAAAAACTGCTTCGCACCCGAATGGGAACGTCAAACTTCTTTGCGAATTCGATGGATCGATTGTGCATCACGCCTGCCCCTAGGCTAGCCAACTCCAACATCTCATCATAACTGATTTGTCCCATCTGCCTCGCTTCAGGCAACAGCCTTGGATCGGTTGTGTAAACCCCGTCCACGTCGGTATAGATTTCACAAGCGTCCGCTCTCAGAACGGCCGCAAGTGAAACGGCAGTCGTGTCGCTACCACCGCGGCCTAGTGTCGTAATATTGAGGTCATCATCAACACCTTGAAACCCAGCTGCAATGACGATGTTCCCCTCATCGAGTAAGCGTCGTATACGTTCGGTGGAAATCGTCTTGATTCGGGCTTTCGTAAACGAATTGTCTGTGCGGATTCCCATTTGAGCCCCAGTCAACGAAACGGCTTTGTGGCCAAATCGGTGAACTGCCATGGCCATAAGCGCCACACTGACTTGTTCCCCTGTACTGAGCAGCATGTCCATTTCGCGCGCCGGTGGTTCTTCGTTGACTTCCTTGGCCAAGTCGATAAGGTGATCTGTGTTGTGTCCCATGGCGCTGACAACAACGACAACTTGGTTCCCTTCTTGTTGAGCGCGAATAGCCTTGCGCGCAGCCGCCTGAATTTTTTCTGGTGTCGCAACGCTTGTTCCACCGAACTTCTGAACAATCAATGGCATTTCTGATCCTTAACAGGTTTCCCTGAATCCTTCGATGACAAAACCTTAACGCAAATCACCCCGCATGAGCCTTGGAATCAAATCCCAGCCATGTTGATACGATAATCCAGAATTCGCAGCCGACAATTCATCATACGTCAAACTTGAATCTTGAGAGATTTCACTTCCACATGCTGCGAAAGGAACCCAGCCATGCGAATGCTTCTTGGTACTGACCGGCGTAGCGTGGTCGGGCATCACCAGGATACGGTATTCGCCCTGCTGTTTCAGCGCCTGATGGATTGGTCCGACAATGTAACGATCGATAGCCTCAAGAGCTTTGACCTTTTCATCGACACGTCCCTCGTGGCTAGCTTCGTCCGTTGCCTCGATGTGGACACAAACAACGTCGTAGGATTTTAACGCCTCAATAGCAGCCGTACCCTTGCCAACGTAGTTGGTATCCAGATAGCCTGTCGCACCTTCAACCTCGATTCGATCCCAACCGATTAGAGCAGCCAAACCTCTTAGCAAGTCGACCGCTGTGATCATCGCTCCGCGTACTCCAAACCGTGAATCAAAGGTTTCAAGCTGGGGCGTTTTTCCCAATCCCCACAGCCAAAGGTTTGTTGCAGGTCGTTTGCCGCTCGCAACTCTTGCAAGATTCACGGGATGATCAGCGAATAGGGCCACACTTTGCTCCATCAAATTGCAAAGTAAGTCGCAGCCAGGCCCCTTTGGGAAATCGTCTATCACCGTTCCGTCCGTTAAATCGTGCGGAGCAGTGGTTCGCGAATCGATCGAAAAAGGTGAAGGTGCACCTGGCTTTCCGCGGTAGATCAACAGGTTTCTGTAACTCACTCCAGGTATGAACTTTAGACTATCGCTCCCAAGTCTTTCCTGAGCCGTTGCGAGCAATTGAGCCGCCTCGGCGTTCGAAACATGATCGGCAGTGAAGTCGACCATGATTTGATTTTGCACAGTGACGAGATTACAACGTATCGCCCAATCGTCAGGCCCTAGCGTGATGCCTAGAGCTGCCGCTTCGATGGGCGCTCGGCCTGTAAAATACAAGTTTGGGTCGTAACCAAGCAACGACATGTTTGCCACCTCGCTACCGGCAGGAAGGTGCAGAGGGACGTTGTCGCTCTGCCCGACCAACCCGATCCGGGCAATTTCATCCATGGCAGGTAGGATAGCCTTCTGTAACGGTGTCTTGCCACCGAGAGAATCAACCGGATAGTCTGCGCATCCGTCCGGGATGATGATGACCCATTTCATGTTGAGCGTCCTTTGGAGTTTTCGATCGTTGGATTGTCGTGCGTTTGGATTTGTCTTCGGTCTATTCGATTTTTTGCATTGCGGATTGCCGAAGCAGTCACTTACCGCCCTCGGCGACCCGAAGCTTGACGCATTCATTGCTGACGCTCGGTAACTTTCGAATCTCGTCGTTGGCTGCAGCGGCAGCTTTCTCATTGGCTTCGTGGGTCATAATAACCAGAGGGACTTTGCGTGGTTGTCGATCGCTGGTTGGCTCGTGCTGAATAATCGATGCGATTGAGATTGCATGTTTGCCCAAAATTCCAGTAATCAGAGAAAGTACACCAGGCTCGTCCGCAACCAAGAATCGCATATAGTACCGACTTGCAGTTTGCTCATATGGTAGTAAATCGATCTTTGACTCGCGGTCGGACCACAGTTCGAGGCGACGGAATGTAATGTCAGTTCGACCCGATGCAGTGTCAATCATATCGGCGACGACCGCAGAAGCAGTAGGCATTTGGCCTGCGCCTTTTCCGTGAAAGAACATGTCACCGACTGCATCACCCACGACGGTTATTGCGTTGTATGCTCCTCGGACTTCAGCAAGCGGTCGTCCTAGTCGAATCAAAGTCGGCGACACATGCAATTCCAAACCATCTGAGCGTAACTGTGCCGTCGCAATCAGCTTGATACGGTACCCAAGTTCGGATGCGTACTTTAGGTCCTCCAATTGAAATGCCTCTAAACCGCGGCGATAGATGTCGCGCCATCGCACTCGAACTCCAAAGGCAAGGTGAGCGAGAATCGCAAGTTTCTGAGCCGCGTCGCTTCCATCCACATCCATGGTCGGATCGGCTTCGGCATAACCGAGTTCCTGGGCAAGCTTCAGTGCAGTGGCATAATCGGCACCTTGCTCATCCATCTGCGAAATGATGTAGTTGCTCGTGCCGTTTAGGATTCCTCGTAAGGACAAAATCTGGTTGGCCGAAAAACATTGGCTGATGTTCGCGATAATCGGAATACCGCCACCAACGCTCGCTTCAAATGCAATGGTTCGGCCAAGTGCGCGGGCGCGATCGAATAACTCTTCGCCGTGTTCGGCCAAAAGGGCTTTGTTTGCTGTCACAACATCTTTGCCTGATTCCAGCAGTTGAAGCATGATCGTCCGCGCCGGTTCCAGGCCTCCGACAAGGTGTGCGACGACTTCGATCTCGCGGTCGTTGAGGATCGTTTTCAAATCATCAGTCAGAATCCCCGAAGGTAAATCGATGTTGCGATCCTTTTTCAGATCCCGCACCGTGGCTTTTTCAAGCCAGAGTATTCGTCCGGCGTGACGTGCCAGTCGGTCTCCGTGATCTAGAAGCAAACGGGCTACACCGGTCCCCACGGTGCCCATGCCAACGATGGCAACCCTGGTTTTCTCCATGAAAGCTAGCAATCCTAAGTAGTACTGGAATTCCAAAAGGGAAATAGTAAACCAAGTTGACCGACTCGCAAACCGATCTCGGAACATAGTTAAGAATTTTATGGCATAGAAACGAAATCCCTGTGGTTCCTGGCAATCGGAATTTCTCGAACAAAACGCTGCCAGGTACTATAATCAAATAAAGACGTTTCCATCCAATAGCCGTTCGAAATCTAAGTTATTGGAAGTATTCGTGGATTGGCTGCTTCAACGTCTTAAGAATCGCGGGAAAACGGAGATAGAAAAAATGCTGCTAGGCGAACTACCTGATTTGCAAGATACCCAGGCTGGCAAGGACTTGATCGCAATCGGTGTCGAGAAGGGTGCGTTGATTGGTACGATTCGCACATGTCAGTCCGTTCTCGGTACTGCTGGCATTCGCGACGAAGAGCTACTAGCCAAATCGATTGAGGACCTGAACCGAATCGCTACTGAGCTTCAAGCAGCGCTGCGTGATCGATTCGGGGTTGGCTGATGAACCGTTCGTCCGTCGTTGGTTGTTTTGGACGACCCCCGAACGCAATGATCGCCTGAGTTTCAAGGAGCTTCAGAGAAGGCGGCAATAATGAAAGAAGGAATAAAGTGCGTCGGTTCGAGTGCTGAAATGGAAATCCCTTTGGTGACTCAGGACGGGTAGTCCTGAGTGAGTTGCGCTGTTGAATGTCTATGCGGAGCATTGGTGCTCGCGCCAGCAGCTTCAGCGCCTTATGCCATCATTTCTGGCGGAACGCGAAGATAGTTGCAATGGATCTTGGGCATCTGGCCCAATGTCGCGTGTCCGTTGGATTCGCGGCCAATAGCACAGTCGGAAAGGTAATACCTGAAACCGTTACCATCGAATCAGTTAGCTAACTTGCCGGACGAATTTTCGCTCAAAGAAAAGTAATTCAATTCGGAGAAGGTATAGTGAAGACAAAATTTTATTCCTACAGAGTCTTCCTCTATGCACGATATCACCCAAATCCTGAGCCAGATTGAAATTGGCGATCCGTCTGCGGCGGAGAAACTGCTGCCGCTGGTCTATGACGAATTGCGGAAGTTGGCGGCGGCGAGACTTGCACAGGAGAAACCGGGGCAGACCCTGCAGGCGACGGCGCTAGTGCATGAAGTGTATGTGCGCCTAGTGGGCAGCCAGCAGGAGCAGACCTGGGACAACCGTGGGCACTTTTTTGCGGCGGCTGCTGAGGCCATGCGTCGGATCCTGGTGGAGCAGGCGCTGCGCAAGAAGCGCGTACGACACGGGGGCGATCGGGTTCGACTGGAACTGAGTGAGGACGCCATGGCAATCCCCGTAGACGGCGAGGAAGCCGAGCGCATTCTGGACATACACGAAGCGTTATCCTGGCTCGAGGCGGAATCACCCCGTAAAGCGCAGCTAGTCAAATTGCGTTTCTTCGCGGGGATGACCTTGGAGGAAGCGGCGGCCATCCTGGGGGTCGCTGTCCCCACCGCCAAGCGTGACTGGGCGGGGGCACGCGTCTGGCTCTATCGGCGATTATCGGAAAATTGACGTCAGATTCATCTTTTTTCCAAAAAGGATGATCCGTTTTGTCAGCGGATCTCGCATTGAGTGCAGACAGCCTAACGAGTTATTCCCCCAACGTGGTCTTAGCCCCTCACTGGTCCTGCCGGAGTCATCTCGATGCACACCAACCAAACCAGCCTGGAAACTCTGCTGGCCGAAGCCGTGGAAATCGTGGACGAAGGCCTGCGAGAAGCCTACCTACAAAGGGTCTGTGCAGGTGACTCTGAACAGCTCGCCGAGCTACGAAGCATGGTCCACGACTACTTTGCAGCGGGCAGCCTGATCGACCGACCGGCGGCAATCATGCCCACCATCGACCTTCCGGCTCCCACAGCTATCGGTCGTCAGATCGGCCCCTACAAACTTCGAGAACTGCTCGGCGAAGGGGGCATGGGGAGCGTCTATGTCGCGGAGCAGGGCAAACCCATTCGACGCAAGGTAGCTCTCAAAATCATTAAACCGGGTATGGATAGCCAGGAAGTGATCGCGCGCTTCGAGGCGGAACGCCAAGCGTTGGCTCTGATGGAACATCCGAACATCGCCAAAGTGTTCGACGCAGGAACCACTGAGCTCGGCAGACCGTACTTTATCATGGAATTGGTCAAGGGGTTACCCATCACCGACCACTGTGACCTGCACAAACTAGGGAATCGCGACCGGCTGAATCTGTTCTTGCAAGTCTGTCA
>JAYTVL010000625.1:0-10699 GCA_043744075.1 Pirellula sp.
CAAACCGAATGGTCGAGATCATTTTGGCAAAGCGTTTAGTTGGTGGATTGCAGGCGGCGGAGTCAAGCAGGGAAGTGTTTACGGAGCCACGGACGAATACGGCTGGAACATCACAGAAAACCCGGTTCACGTCCATGACATGCAAGCAACGATTTTGCATCTTTGCGGTATTGATCACAAGCGACTAACTTACCGATTTCAAGGTCGCCAGTTTCGACTATCCGATGTACACGGCGAAGTAGTTAAGGGAATTCTCACATAACAAAACGAGGGCACCACTTGCCTTGGACGTCGTATTGCCTTCGGAGCAATAAATTGCATGGATGTTGAAGGCTAGGAAGTGGTACCACGGGAGGCTATGGTTGGAGGTTCACGCGGTAATAAGGAAATCGCTCGGTGCTAGTCACGACCCGGCACCGAGAGCAGCAATGTGCCAATTTAATTTCGCGAGTCGCCGATTTGCTACTGTCGACCGACACTAGCAGAATAGTAGACTCTGTAACGCTGCCCATTGTAGTTCTGGTAGCTAGGTGGAATACCATTAAAATAGTCCGCGTAGCTGCGAGCAGTGCTATACGAATATGGTCCGAAAGTAGATGGCCCCCAATAGTTCTTGATTCCCGACGGCGACACAACCACCACATAGATTTTTACAAAGCTTTTGGCACCCGCCTCAGGCCGTCCTGCTACGGCTTTTGATGTGGGTATAACAGCCGCCAAGGTGCTTACGGAAGCGCACATTAATGACAGACCAATGATTACTCTACGAAACATTTATGCATCTCCACTTTGAGGTATTCGCATGCAATTTGGAGATACTTGGTAGATGCGACGCTACCGAGTACCTGAACCCGATCGATGATTTTTGTGTTCACTGGGTTCGTCATTTCCAATCAGACGAGTCGATCGTCGGATAGTTGGTAAATGCGATTCCCAAACCGTGTTGCGACAAAATCGAGAAAGAATTTCTAAGATTTTCTCAAAAGCCATACCAATCAAGCTAAGCTCTGATCGCTAGCATAGGGCGATTAAAGCGTGCGACTGGCTATTGAAAAAGTAAAAATCAGAATTGGAAAATGCAAAATGTAAGGGATGGATGTGGTGTTGACGTGTACTTACTCAATTAACGCTACACTCTGGAGTAATGGTTTTGGATTTTGGATTTGGATCGAAGAGGTGAAGATCTGAAAGCGAATGACTCCATTGCTCGATGAAGTTCAACAACTCTGCAACATCGTCGGAAAATCAATTGTCACAGCCAAAGGGCCATCAACAAAAACCCAATCAACTGTAGACTTACTTCCACCGTAAATTTTGCATTTTCCAATTCTCAATTTAACTTTTTCAAGTCCTCGTCATAGATAAGCCTCGGCTTGCAAGCAACTTCCCGCAGGCAGCCGGATTGCAATCATTGACGGGCTGGCAACGTTGATTGGAACAAAACGTTGGAGTTCTTCAAAATCACTTTCCGACGTCAGTTTTGACAGCATACTTTCCCGCCCAATTTATGATCGACTCCCGGGCTCGGTTGCTCATTGAATTGGTCCTCGCCGAAATGGAATTTCGATTCAAGAATTTTCAGTGTCCGAGGGAGGAGGAATATCTCGAGAGGTTTCCGGAGCTAAATGTCCGGCTTCCATCGAGACAAGCGGCTTGTCGATTTGATAGCCGAACCGCGTTAGCGGCGGTTGCCTGCCCGAAAACCGGGGCTAACGCCCGTAGGCTAATTGTTGCGATTGCGTCTTCGACTATCAACAAGTCGCAAGCTCGAATGGAGAGCAAGGTCGCAATTATCTACTCGTTCACTTCGTCGTGATTCCGAGTTGATTCAGCGCGCTACCGTTGTTCTTGATCTTGGCGAGGTTCGTTTCAAGATCGTAGAATTGTTTGGAAAGCCGTTCGCGTTCTTTTTCTAGTTTTTTCGTAAGGCTGCCGGATCGGCTCGTATTCGATTCAATTGTCCGTTGCAATACTTGGCTTCGATTCACAAGCACGCTATTCTTTTCGCCAACCAAGACTTCTAGAGCTACTTTGGCTCGTGCCGAGAAACCCGTTTTTTCTTTGGTTAAGAAATCTTGAACGTCGCTCAAATTGCTTTCGACTATCTTCGATAGTTTTGCCTTGTCAAGACTGAGCTTTCCGTTGTCATCAAGACTAACACCAAGTTGCTCCAATGACTGAATTTTGCCTGATCCGAAAGTTCGTTTTTGCACAAGTCGAGCCAACCCTTGCTCGACTCGCAAGACCTCGGTGGCGCCGAAGAGTTGACCTGTGGACTTCGTATCCGCGTCGAACGACGTTTCTTTATTGATCTTGTCTCGGACCTTGTTGTACTGGTCCACGAAAAGCTGCAGATTCTTTTCAATGTTGTTGTTACTGGTTGCGACGGATATGTCGACAGGGTCGGTTGAAACCCCTTTGGCAGTGAGCGTCAAGCCTGTAATGGCCTGATTGAAATTGTTGGTGGATGAACGCACCAACGTTCCACCCGATTCGCCCGCTGTTCCAACCGAAATGATTGCGTCCCGTGCAATTCCGGTCGAATCAATGTTCAGTCCAACTCCAGCTCCCTCGGCAACAACACGACCGATTTCGCCACTGGATCGAGACGTAAAGAGTAAACGTACTGTGGACGGCCCAGAGGTAAGCAAAGATGCAGTCAAGGGCCCATTTGACTTGTTCAGTTTTTCTGCAACTTCCGAAAGGGTTTCCGTTCCAGCCAGGGTCAATCGAAAAGTCTGCGATCCATTGATTTCTTGCCGAAATGGTCCGGTGAAAAGTTTTCCTGTTCCACGGATCCCGAGATCAAGCGCAGCGTTTCCATTTTCCGTGTCTGCAATTGTAAGAGTACCCGATCCGTTGGTGGAATCGATCAACACGATTCCATCTCCTCCGTCATTGAGGCGAGCTTGTACACCGACGTCGGTATCGTTAATCGCTTTAATAACATCGCCGATTGTTTTCGGGCTTGCTGTCGAAAGATTGACTGTCTTTTGGACACCAGCCGAATTCTTAATCGTAAAGGAGCCGAGTCGAACTCCGCGACCTTGATTAAGGTTTTTCAAGTCGGTGGCTGCGCTGATGTATTGTGCACCGAGCGAGTTGCTATCGATTGTGTTTTCAGCAGTATCGACAACGAGGTTTAGCTTTGTTGCCGAGTTGTTGGTGTCGTTGTTGGCAACGACAAGATTGCCTGCGGTCGAACCCGTTACGTCTTGCAATACAATACCTGTCCGGGATTTGTTTAGAGAGGCCGTAACTCCTGCACTGCTGCCATTAATCTTGTCAATTACATCGCGAAGACTAATCGATCCAGTGAGACTGACGTTGGTGTTCGTGCCCGATCTATTGGTGATTGAGATCGACTCAGGAGCACCGATTCCCTTGCCTCCCTTGAGGGTCGAAAGCAATGGGCCTTGCAAGGTACTTTGCACACGCGAGCCAGAGATCGCACCGGTAGTGCCATTCGCGCCCGTGAAACCTAATTGATCGGCTAAGCTGCCTACCGCGACGAAGGGACTCGAGCCCGTTGTTTTGTCGATTAATTCGAATCCGGTACCGTCGGACTTGATGCGAGCTTCGAACTTGGTTGGATCAACCGCATTGATACTAGCCAACAGTTGACCGACCGAGTTCGGTGTCTTGGTCAAATTCGTATCGATATTGAGCGAAGAACCATCGCGGAGAGTTAGTGATAGTTCACTGCCTGTGGCGAACGCAATTCCTCGATTGTCCAGCAGTGTTGAGAGTCGTGTGCTTTTACCGATGAAGTTAATGTCCTCACCTGTTGCAGAAGATGCAGCCACGTTAATTCCGCTTAATCCGAGATCCACTGCGGTCCGTCCATCTCCGACATCTTCAACGATCAAGTTAGATGTGGTCTGCCCTGTTAAATCGCTTAGGACGATGCGGTCGCCGCTGGTTTTGGCTGCAACCCGCAATCCTGAGGTGTTGTTGATTGCTTTGAGCACATCGTCCGTATTCGTCGCAAAACGCAAGTCGATTTCACGACTTGCGCCAGTGCGATCCGTGATTCTAATCTTCCCTCTAGCAATTCCGGCGCCGCCTCGTAGGGCATCGACGGATGCGCTCGAATCGACGAAACCACCCGTTCGAACCACCAACTCGCCGGCCTGCAAAGTATCGCTGGCACTTGTAAATGGATTGCTCGACGCTGAGGAGGTCTGGGCGGTTTGAAGAGTCTGAACCGAGTAATTTCCAGCGGTCGGCGCACCCGAGGTACTGACCGCGACGACGTCAGCTTTGCTCGATGTAGCCGAGGTACTACTGAGATTGGCTGCTTTTCCAAGTCGGTCGGATTGCAACTGGATACCGATTGTCAGAGCGGTTAGTTCGTTGAGAGCAACTTGCTGAGCTTGGAATGCCTTAATACGAACTTGCAACCGATCGCGCGGTTGCGCGGAGACCGCTAGCAATTGGTCTACCGTGGATTGGATATTGAGGCCTGTGATTAAGCCAATGTTCGATTGAATTCTGCCCATGTTGACTAATTATGACACGAAATTCGTGCGTCGCTTAAAGGATTGCGAGGGGCCGTTTGAAAAACGGCGGCAGTCTTATGTCGGGCGTAACCGGACGCTAGCGCGTTCCGGCTGATTAGCCGAAGGGCGCTAGCCCACGGTTTGCGGCCATGTTGTGATCGATCGCTGAAAACATGGCATAACATCGTATCGGCAGTCTCGGCTGACCATCTTCTCTCTATTGGACCTTGCAAACAAAAAGGCGTGCCTGAAATAATTTCCTTGACACGCCTTTTTTGGTTTTTGATTCAAGAACTGAGCCGCAGCTCAGAACTCGTTTATCGCAACAGGGACAAAACGTTCTGCGAGCTTTGGTTGGCAATTCCCAACACACTCGTACCGGATTGAACCAGGATCTGAGCACGTGTCAAGTTTGCAGATTCCTTGGCGAAGTCCGCATCTCGAATCGAGCTTTGGGCTTCATTCAGATTAGCTAGCGTATCGTTGAGCGATGCAACGTTACTGTCGAGGGCCGTTCGTTGGAACGCACCCAATCGACCGCGAAGCGTCGTCACTTTGCTGATGACTTGATCGACAATTTCTCCAGCTCTGTTTACGTCCTTGGTCAATGAACTGCTGCCGCTGCTTGCCAACTCGAACAGTTTGCCTGAAACACCACCAATCTTAGCTGTGTTCAAGCTGCTGATACCTAGTCGTGCTTGCTGATTGCTAACTACGTCAGGACCGAGTTGGAATTGTGCACCACCACCGTTGATATTGAAATTCACGGTCGTGCTCGAACCGTCGGCAACGGTAAAGTTCAAACTCAATGTCGAAGTGTTTAGCGAAATCCTATTGCCCTTGCCTGTAGCAACGGTGCCGTTGACGGTTGCTTGAATGTCGGTTCCAACAGCACGTGGGCCGCCACCAGCATTGATTGCAGTGCCAAATGTTCCGCCAGATCCTTCACTGATGATCTCAACTCCAACAACTCCAGCTGAACCGTAAAGCGTGCTAGTCAGTTCAAGCTTATTGGATGTCGAGTTGAACGCGGCTTCGATGCCGGTCGAATCTTTGAGTAGGTTGATCGACTGAATGATATTGGTGGTCGAAGCGCCTTTCTGAAACTTAAAGACTTCTGAACCGTTTCCACCCGTCAACTGGAAGGTCACATCTGCGGCTAAACCGCCGCCGAGGATACCACCTGCAAGAGTTCTGAGTGCAGGAGCTGTTTCAAGAGCACCCTTGTAGACTCCGTCACCATTGCTTCCAACGCTAAGTGAAGCTGAGTAAAGTCCGCCACTCAGACCGTTGATAGCAGATGCTATGTCTGCAAGCTTTGTGTCGCCTGCGTTACTGACCTTAACAAGGATGTTTCCCGCGACAATCGATGCCTCAGGAGTTCCAGCCGTAACAACTCCGTCTTCTTGGAAAGTTATTGTAACACCGTTTGCTGTAACACCGTCAGCAGTGGCTTTGATCACTAAATCATCCTTGGAACCAGATGCATTGGTGGTTCCACCGGAGAGCGGTGTAGCCAATGTAGCATAGTCGCCGGAGTTAAACTTCGCACCAGCATTGGCAATCGAGCCAGATGTTATTTCGAAAACGCTACCTGCACCTGCAGTAATTGCGTCTGCAACGTTCTGAATCGTTGCGCCAGTAGCAACCTTAACGGTCAGCTGGTTGGTCAAAACGTCATAAGAGGCGGTCGAAGCCGTGCCAGTAGCCGCTTCAAATTTCACCTTCGATGTGTTGCCTGTAACTCCGTCAGCCAACCCCCCATCAACAGCCTTCAACGTGAAGGAGCTGGCGGAGGTGACGTCGGCTCCGCCTGTCAGCGTCGGGGCAGCGAGTACAGATGTATACCTAGCTGATCCAGCCTTGACATCGGCTGCGCTGAATGCGTTAGTAGTATTGATTGCGTTTGCAATATCATCAATGGTTGCGCCTTGACCAAGGCTGATATTTAGTTTGTTGGTCGTAGCGTCGTAGGCCGCGCTCGTTGCGGTGCCACTGCCAGTCGTGTAGACCAATGTTGTTGTATTCCCAATGAGACCGTCGGCTGGACCGCCATTTTTCGCAAGCAATTTGAAGCTCGCTGCATCCGAACCGCCTGAGAGCTGGTTAGAAAGGGTTGCTGTTGTTGTACCCGCTGGGGTTCCCGTACCATTCGCAAGTGTAAATTTTCCAGAGAGGCCAGTATTGAAAGCGGTTACGTTGGCCGCAGCAGTGGCAGCCGTATCAATGGTCAAGTTGACAGTGTTGGAGGTAGCATCATAACTTGCAGCGGCAGCGGCTGTGCCGTAAGTATAGGTGATTTTGGTGCTGTTACCAATCGTGCCGCCAGCAACACCGCCTGCATTAGCAGCAATGTCCAAGGTCAAACCGCCCGCACCAAGGGTGAGGGTTGTTTTAGCTGCATTAAAGGCCGTTCCTGCAAGTGTCAGATCGGTTCCGCCTGTCAACACTCCCGTTCGAAGCCCAGCGTCACCGTTGGCAATCGTTCCTGCACCGGCAGTAAACGAGAAACGATCGTTGACAGTCGTAGCAGCCGTTAAAGCCGTTGCAACTTGGGCAGACGTTGCGCCTTCTTTGAGCGATAAATTTAGCGTGTTGGTGGTTGCGTCGTAAGTTGCGGTAGCATCGGCGGTACCTGTTGTAATGGTAGAGACATTGATCTTAGTGTTGTTGCCAACGGTTCCGTCAACTGAAGTGTTATTCTTGGCCCCAATCGTCAATGTGGCACCGCCATCCAAAACCAGTTGGCCGCTGGCTTCTGCGTTCGCTGCCTTTGCGTTGAATGTAGCAGTACCTGATGTTTCGGTGGTGACCACTGTCGAATTGGCAAAGCTGATGTTACCGGAAGCTTCTGCGCCAATCGTAGTGTCATTGAACGTAAACGTCGTTTGCGCTTTGGCTGCAGCAGATGCAGCAGGAACGTCTGCTGCTATGGTGGCTTTGGTGGCTGCGGAGGAAATATTGACGCTGACGGCTACGCTGCCAGATGCACCCAAATTAGCGGAGTCGATTTGAAGATCTTTGACCGTGCTGTATCCCGTGCCTTGTTGCACTTGGAAATCAAGTGAACCGTCGAGCAAGCGTCGGCCCTGGAATGTCGTTGTTTGAGCGATTCGGTTGATCGCTTCGAGCGACGAGTCGATTTGAAGTTGATTAGCAGCAATTTCGTCATCGCTCAATGCACCCTTATTGGCTGCTTCGGTAACCAGACCGCGAACGTCGTTCAGCAACGAGCTAACTTGCCCGAGCGCCGAGTCAGCCGTACCAATGATTTGATTGGCCCGTTGAGTATTGGATAGTGCTTTGCCGATGCTAGTGATGTCGCTTCGCAGCGATTCACTAGCGATCAAACCGGCAGGGTCGTCCTTGCCGCTGTTGATTCTAAGACCAGTGCTCAAGCGAGTCAGAGCGGATTGCAAGTCATTGTTAGTACGTTGCAGACGGTTTTGGGCGGTTAGTGAGCTGACGTTTGTGTTAATTCTTGTCATTGCGAAAAGTCTCCCGAGTGGATTGGTTTATGTCACCCTAAAAAATGATCAGGATGTGGCGTATGGAGACGCCTGTGTAAGTCCTAAGTTGAAACACGATGCATTTCATCCGAAAACCCACACGCTACCCTGCTGAACATCATTAGGGATTGCTAGTGGCTGTGTCGGGAGTCTGATCAGGCACTCTCAAGCACACGGACCCGCAAGACTAGCATCGGATTACGTGTGCGAATGATTCATATCTCTTTAAAATCATTCGTTTTATTACTGATATTTGTATGGCTTGTTGGGCGCTGCAAGCACAATCGCTACAATACGATCGTTTTTCCTAATCCGTAGTGTTTTCCACATTGTGGCTACCAAATTTCGATGCTACGCAAAATAGTGCTTTCCAACTTTATGGCTCATGCTCAAACCGAGCTCAATCTGGCCGACGGATTGACCGTTTTGGTTGGACCAAACAATATTGGAAAAAGCACCGTGGCTGTCGCATTGAAGATTCTCGCACGCAACACCAACTCGAACTTCGTGATGCAACACGAGCAAAAGGAATGCTCGATTTCTGTCGAGACAAGCGAAGGAAATGTCATACAGTGGATTAAACGCAAAAGTCCTAGCTATGTCATCAACGGACAAGCCAAAGACCGACTTGGTCGCGGTGGTACTCCACCGGAATTGGATACGACGCTGCGATTGGCACCGGTTGAATTCGAAGACAAGGACTTCGAACCTCACTTCGGCGACCAAAAATCCCCGATATTCCTAATAAACCGCTCACCTAGCCAAATCGCTCAGTTCTTTTCAACGACTTCGGACGCGGAAAAACTCGTTGAAATGCAACGGCTGCATCAGCGACATCGATCCGAAGCGCAATCGCAAGCCAAACTGCTGTCTGCGAAGAACGAAGCCATTCAGCTAACGCTCGAAGCTCTTGAGAGCATTCCGTTGCTTGAATCTGAATTTGCCAGTTTGGAATGCGAGGCCCTGTCGCTTGCAGGCCTTGAAAGCGAAATCGGTAATTTGGAGGGGATGATTCGAGCTTATGTTCAGATGACACTTGAGCAACAAATGGAAATGCATCGCGCGAGTTGCTTAGAACAACTTTTGCCCGTTCCCGCACTGCAGCCGACGGAACATTTAGCAGCCATCGCAGCCGGATGGGAAATAACTGCGGAAAGCCATCGTCGTTTCGAGGAAACTACTTGCCTGCTGCGTCATCTTGACTCAGCTCCTAAGCTGCAGGACGAGCAGCCGCTTATTCACATTTCACTAGACCTGGGTCGAGCATATTCAAAATTCGAGTATTGTCAGGATCTTTGGTTTGCCCATGCTGCTCTTGTCGCCCCAACCAGCTTTACGGCAACCGACGGTTTGCAAGCCTTGGTCGATGGAATCCAGGAACTGCAGGTCGAAAACTGCAGACTGAACGAAATTAGTCATGCCCTGGCGAATTTAAGTGAAGCCCCCACCATTGTTCAAGAAGAATCGCTTGGCGATATGATTCGCCATGTCGCTGAAACGGAAAGAGACCAGCTGCGTCTAAACTCCCTCGTTGCGATTCTTAAACCGCTCATCGCAGCTCCGGCGATTTCAGAAACGAATAAATTGAGTGAAACGATTGTCGAGTTCGAAAAGACGAAAGTACAATTCACAACTTATCAAGGACTACTCAACCAAGTTCAGGATTCGATTGTTGCCCTTGAGATCGACGCAGAAAAGTGGCTAAGGAGCCAGCCCACTTGTAGTACTTGCGGCGCGAAAATTTCAGCCGATTCCATCCGGTTTAAGATACACCAACACGGAAGCTGATTTATGACCAACGATGCGGAACTCAATTCGATCGGTGTTTTTGTTGAACTCAAGCAATTCTCCGGTCTGTTGTTCATTGGTGATCCTCATGTTGAGGGACGCACGCCGGGTTTCCGTAGAGACAACTACCCAGAAACCATTTTGGCAAAGCTAAAGTGGTGCATAGAATATTGCGAACAACAAAATCTTCAGCCAATCTTGTTAGGTGATATTTTTGACAAACCCCGAGATAATCCGAATTGGCTCATCTCACGTTTGCTCGATATTTTCGACGGCCGTTGCATTCCAACGATTTTCGGCAACCATGATTGTGCGAATCCCCATCTCGATGAAAATGACAGCCTTACACTTTTAGCCAAAGCGGGAGCGATACGACTGTTGGACGATCGCCATCTTTGGGCCTCCTCTTTCGAGGGGCGAAACGTCGTTATCGGCGGTTCACCCTATCGATATCCGATCCCAGATGCGTTCGCCCTTGAACCCGATAAGATTGAGCTGACGTTTCAGAATCCATCGGGTGTTTCCCACGAGCAAACATTTGATCTGGTAAAGGCGCTAAGCAAACCCAACGTAGTAATCTGGCTAACGCATCATGATTTGACCTTTCCAAATCCGAACGAGGCAGTCGTCACGAATCTGAATGAATTGACCGGCATCGACTATGTCATCAATGGCCATATTCACAGGCGAGCTTCCGCAAACGTTGTGCGAGGACAAACCACTTGGGTCAATCCAGGGAATATCTCGCGTCGTTCGCGGGGCGACTCCATCCGAGGCCACGAGCCCGCCACATTGCGAATGGATATCGCCCCCGATGGCCAGTGGTTGCACTATGTCAAGATTCCTTACCAAGATGCAGAGCAAGTCTTCTACGATCTAGAATCGTTGGATATCGAGGAG
>JAYTVL010000626.1:0-41290 GCA_043744075.1 Pirellula sp.
GTTTGGCTTCCGTGCTTGCGGGTAAGGTGTTGTAAACTAACAACTTATACGCAGCCGGGGCCACTTTAGTTTGCATTTGCATGAATAATCCGCGCTAGGCGTGTTGACCCTCACCTAAAAGATTGCAAAGTTGTCGGTGGCGCGTTAAATTCCGAGTGTCAAATCTTACTGAATCTCGATTTTCACCACAATCGGTTTGGAAAAAGAATGAAATGCATTTGGTTTCAAGGTAAAAGAACAATAGTCGGGTGTTCTTTGTTGTTGGCCTTGCTTGTCTTGACTAAACCGTCATTTGCACAATTATCTGAAAGCACCGAGATCGCTTTCGAACAGATGGACGACCTTTCTCCCTACGAGGACTGGTTGCTACCATTTGTATGCATCCATGACATGAAGCTGTTGGACTTGATCAGTGGGGACAAGAATATCTCTGCCTATGGTTTTTTAAAGAGCGAGTCTGATAAAACGTTTGAAGTGATTGGCCTCGACTTGAGTATCCGAACCTTCGACAAAAATGGGCAGAACTTTGCTTCGATCGATCTTGCTGAGTATTCCAAAGAAGTATTGGCGAACAATGGTCGCCAATTGGTTCGAGGCGGCGGCATCGCAGTAGAACGCTGGGTGCAATTGCTGGTTCTTGCTCGCGCGGCCTACCAACGCGGAGATTTTGATTCTTGTGACAAATTTCTGGCTGCAGCTGCCGCACAAAAACCGAAAGTGAAGTTTGGCGTTGACTGCCGGGTTGCATTCGCTCAAGCTAAATTTCGAGAAATCCTGTTTCTGCTTGGAGATTTGAAAGTAACTCGACCGCAAATTCTTGCGAAGGTGCAGAAATTCTTAAAGGCTTTTCCGGATGCGCAGTATTCGCAATCCGCCGCTGTACTCGAGGACGATCTTATCGAAATGATTGCGCATGATGCGAGGCATGAAACCCCGGAAAACATTTTAAGTTTGACGATGGATCAACAGATCAACGAATGGTTGTTTCAACTAAGGAATCAGAATGCGATTCAGGCGATCAAACCTGGAGAATGGGACATTTTCTGGAGAGACTCTGTGCCGACCTATGATGCTTTGGTTGAGAATGCCAACAGCGATAGTCCGTCAAGTCCCGCAATGCAGTTAGTCAAAATCGGAAACGACGCGGTTCCGAAGTTGATTGAAAGAATCGGCGATCGCATGCCAACAAGATCAACTCCTTATCAACGGGATCTCTATTTCTCCGACAGGCTTTTGACGGTCGGGCAGTGCGCCGAAATGATCTTGAGCAAGATTGCTGGTCAACGTTTCGGAGATGGGCAATCAAGTGAATTGGCTCGTCGACAAGCAAAGTCTTGGTGGGAAGCAGTTGCAATCAAAGGTGAAAAAGAGTACCTGTTAGATCGAGTTGCAAGCGGTGGTAAAATGGCCGTCGAGTCGTCGAGCGCGTTGGCGGCCAAATTCCCTGATGCGGCTTTCTATCACATCGCGAAAGCCATCAATGAATCGAAGGACTCTAGGGTCCAATCGTTGTTGCTTGAAGTGATCGGTCAATTGCCTTGCACGGAAGTGGTGAACTCCTACTTTATGCACCAACTCAAAAACGCCCGCGAACTCGAGACGAGAATGATAGCTGCGCGTTTCATACTATCGCGCGACCGTGATGCTGCGATAAACGCCATGCTCCAAGAGTTTCACGAAATGCTAACGAACGATGCGGATGGACATTGGGAGTCCGAGGAACTGGCTTTGATTACCTTTCTGGCAAGTTCCGATTCCATGCTGGCGATTCAAAAGCTACGAGAGGCTTACGATTCAAGGAAACCTCAAATAAGAACATCGATCATTCTGTCGTTTCTCAACAAAACATGGGCAGTAACGGATGCAAAACTTTCGGGCATAAAAGAAGAGCTGCTCGTGCACGCTCTTTCGGACACAGTGCAACGACTCGGATTCACACTCCAAAGGGACGAAGGCATCTTCAATGGTCCTCGCAATTGTGAGTTAGCAGGGTATGTGCTTAAAAGTATGTTGCCGTCAGAATACAAGTTCGAGTTTCCGTTGGCTGAGGAAAAGCTCGAAAAGCAACGAATGTTTGCGATCAAATACTGGCGTGGCAAAAATCAGTTGACCGATATTCCTATCGGCCAAAAGCCTTAATTTGTCGTTCGTTCAGCCATTGTGGAATGCCATATCGGCGAGTGTCAACCATGTTGTGAAGCACTGCTGGGACTGTTCCCGGAGGGCTCCAGCCAAAATGCCAACAGTTAAACTTGCATCTGAACATGACAACGTGGTACAATCTACAAAAACGTAGATTAATCTACGAAATTGCAGGATTGCTCAAGCAAAGAGAAAACAAATGAACTCCGCGACGCAGATTTCCGCCAGTATCTCCCCCGAGACGCGAGAGTTGCTAGAACGATATGTGGCAGCCCACGGCATCAAAAAGTCGCATCTGATTGAAACAGCCGTACTGCACCATTTGAGCGCGCTGGACAGTATCCCCTCGGATCTGATCATTCCTCCAATGATCGAAGTGTCAAGAGCGACGGGTGAAAGGATTCTCAATCGAATCGAGAATCCCAGGCCACACACAGCCGCAATGCGTGAGCTATTCGATGGTTGAGATTCGAGTACTTCGTCCCGATGATGCTCGCGACACTTTCCGAAGTGGTGACATTGAATTGGATCGCTTCTTCCATAAGTTTGCTGGCCAAAATCAATTCCGCCTGCACATTGGCACGACCTACATTGCAGTCCATGAAACGACGATCCTTGGTTTCGTGACCCTTACAGCAACATCTATCAATATTATCGACCTACTGAAGTCGGCCAGGAAACGACTACCCAATTATCCTTTGCCTGCGTTGAGGATGGCGCGTCTTGCGGTCGGTCAGTCAGCGCGTGGCCAAGGAATTGGCAAACAACTCTTAAAAGCCACTTTCGCAATCGCGCATGAGATGGCGGAGCGGACAGGATGTGTCGCGGTGGTTGTGGATGCGAAACCCGACGCCGTACCATTCTACGAGCGATTCGGTTTCGAGCCGTTCGAGTTACTTACCGGCGCGTTGGGAGACCGACCCGTCCCGCTGTCGATGGTTCTGCCGTTGGGCTCGATTCCCAAGTCAGCCTGATCAACCTTATCGATGACGATTCCAAGCAATCGCTAGCGGTGTTGTGGCAACGGGCATCGAGATGAGAGCACCCGCAGCCAAGATGATTGCGAAAATCGGAACATTCAAAGGAATTGGACAAAACAATATAGCAACGACAGCCACTCCAAGGCTCGACGTAGCGGCGATGGTCAGGGCTTTCCAGCCCAGTATGCTTTTCCGATGGGCTTTGTAGAACGCATAAATGGTGGCAACCACAACGAGCGCGCAACATACTGCAATTCCAATCTGGCTAATTCGTTCTGCAATCGAATGTGAAAAGCACTGCTCAACGATAATCGATACCAAAATGAATGAAATTGCGAGCGAAACACACGTTAAAAAAACCGTTGCACCTCGTCCTGAAAGGCCGATCGAGGCCGCGTTGGCTATAGCGATCCATGTACCGATCGCTGTCAACGGAAGGTACCAAAGTCCAATTTTCGATGGAAAAATGGAATCTGGAAACTGGTTTGCTAGATACATGAGAATAAGACAGCAAATGAATACCGCGAACCACATGCTCCAAGCCATCAATCCGCTTCTTGCTGCGGTTTTGAGAATCACTTTCGCAAAGTCAGAATCCGTAAACGGTCGTGAAGCTTGAAACTGCCCCATCGATTCAAATGGTCGATTCGAAATCAAGTCGTCTAGTTGCTGCCCGCGTTCGCCTACGGGTAGCGTGTCCATTGCTAGTCCAAGTACAAATCCTCCCCCAACTGCCAACAGTGTCAGAATGCTGCCGCTGTAAAGAACTCCTTGATGCAGTTGGTGCAAACGCTCTTCGAGTAGAAAGGAAGTGGCCCCAACAATTCCAGTAAAACACAAAAGGGCTCCAATGATAATCGGTAGTGCCAAACCCTTTTGGTGCCATTCGTACCAGAATTGCGCATCGGCAGCGGAGCGAAAGGGAGGCGGTTCGTTATGTCTTGATGTGAGCTTGTCCCACGTCCGTACAAACCAATTCCAAATACCCAAAGATGGCATCTGTTCGCCGCACCGAGCGCGGTTAACACTGAAAACAGTGCAACCATAGCAAATCACAACCAATAGAATCAGCGTCAACAATTCGCTGACCGACACCTCGGACCAATTGTGCTTCGGTGTCGAAAACAACGGGCCATAACGCCCTCGAAGCCACAAAAAAAGTGCGACGGTTGGAGTTCCCGCAATTGCCATACTGGTTATTGAGGTTGCGCTGGATACACACAACAAGAATTGACAAGCAGACCAAGCTGCAATTGAAAACAGAACCGCACCCCAAACCGGCCAGTCAACATGAAACAACGTGTTGTACATGTGAACCGATACGGCGGTGAGCAAGCCCACTAATATCGCGCCCGAAAGAGTGTGCCAAGCGACGATCGAATTGGCAGAGATCGGGGCTGCATATAGTCGCGACATGGGCCCCTGAGCAACAACAACCCCCATTGCAAATTGAAAAATGATGATTGGCAGTAAACTAGCCTGTAATACCAACAGTTCAGGAATATGAGGATCAATGGAAAAAGGGCGTAGAGCACCGTACAGCGCAAGTGGCAGAAGGTTGCCAAGTAAAAAACAGCCAACAATGGACCAACGTCCGTGTGACAACGTTTCCCAGATGAGGGCCTGTGGTAATGAACGCATAGTCTACCTCTACAATGCGATTGGATTGAGAAACTCGTAAAGCATTTTCCGCACGCCGAATACTCGTATTACTGTGAAACGCGTGTTACAAAAATTTCGTCGAGTGAAAGGGCGGTATCATCCACTACTGTGGCCCCGATCGCTTGCGCCGCCAGCCGCAATTGAATTGACTCGCCGCTGCAGATGTATGTCCATTCAGTGCCACCACCCTCGCTCGCCAGCTCGCCGACTAATTTGGGAGGTTGCGTTACGGCTTGTTCGAATCGCACCGTGATTCGTCGATGCGTTTCCTTCATTTCATCCATGCTGGCGGTCAATATGATTTTGCCTTGGTGGATGATGGCCACGCGATCCGCTACTCGCTCAACCTCATCCAGCAAGTGCGACGAAAACAAAACGGTTCGCCCTTCGTCTCCGATCGTACGAATGATCGCTCCTAAAATGTCGCGGCGCACGACTGGATCCAGTCCAGAGGAAGGCTCATCCAAAACAAGCAGTTCAGGACGATGAGCGATCGCAACCAATAAACCGGCTCTTGCGCGTTGTCCGCGTGAAAGGTTTCTGACCCTAGCTTTTGGGTCGAGATCAAAAGCCTCCCGCATCTCCTCTGCGTATCGCTCGTCCCAGGCGGGATAAAACGCTTGTGTATATCGCATCAATTCTCGAACACGCATCCAATTGGGCAAGTCTCGATTCTCTGACAAGTATCCGATTCGTCCCAGAACACCTACTGGATTTTCGACCGGGTCTAGCCCGAACACTTTCACCGAGCCCGTTTGAGCCTTGAGCATACCAAGAAGATGTCGCAGCAACGTAGTCTTTCCAGCACCGTTGCCACCTATCAGACCGAATACACCGCCACGTGGAATTACCAGCGACAGTTCATGGATGGCAACTTTGTCACCAAATCGCCGCGTTAGTTTTTCGACTTGAACGATCGGGGGACTTGCAGAAGGAAACGGATCAGACATCGTTGGATTCCTTGTGATGATGGTTATGGATCACCTTAAATCGCTGTTGTAAAAGTTTCATGATCTCGTCGACCGAAACGTCCATTTGACCTGCTTCTGCCAAAAGTTGATCAATCCGCTCCGTCAGAATTTTCATTCGCTCGCGGCGAGCTAGCGGTGACCCTTGATCGGAAACATACGTCCCAGCAGTACGTCGCTTTTCGACAATTCCTGCCATTTCCAATTCGCGATACGCGCGAGCGATTGTGTTTGGGTTGACCATTAGTTTTTCGGCCAATGTGCGAATCGGAGGCAATTCGGCACCAGCCGTCAATCGTCCGGCTGCCACCAAATACTTGATCTGATTGACGACCTGCAAATAGATCGGCACACCGTCGTTTGTTGAGATGTGGATTTGCAATTGGATTACCTCCTCGGTTGCATTTTGTATTAATTCAATAATACAAGAAGTTTTCCGACGGTCAAGAGCCGATTGAAAAATTTTGAGCCTCAATGCACTTGCATCAGAGCATTGCGAAAAACAGTTTAAACGCAGGCTGTTTTTCGTAACCCGATGCGTAAGCGAGGGATTTTGTTGCTGGTCCCTCGCTTACGCGTCGGGTTGTGAATAATCCGCGCTAGCATGAGGACGTGAACAGTCAGTGATTCATTGACTCCCGGCCCGCACGCTACCTAGCGCGTTGCGGCTCAAAGTGAGTGCCAAAAAAAACCGAACCTTCCGCAGCTCAAGGCTGCGGGATTCCAAAATACAGCATCCTCGACCTAGTGTCTTATGCTTCTTGGCTACAAGCAAGCTTGACCCCGCGAGCCGTCACTGCAAAATGAGTTTGGCGATTTGCTCTCGCTGCCAAGTGGCATCGCCGAACAAAAACTCACAAACCTTGATCCGTTTCAAGAATAGATGCAAGTCGTGCTCCCACGTAAAGCCGATGCCGCCGTGGACTTGCACGCCACGATGTGCCACTTCTCGAGCGGCATCTGAGCAATACGCCTTGGCGATCGCAACTGCTTTGTTGCCGTCAGGTGCCCCAACCGTGAGTGCCCAAGCGGCGTAATATGTCGCTGCGCGTGCGCTTTCGGTCATCAGAAGCATATCGGCACACTGATGCTGCACCGCTTGATAGGACCCAATCGTCCGATCAAATTGCTTTCGCGTCTTCGCATATTCCAGCGTTGTTTCGCCAATCCACTGCATCGCGCCTAGCATTTCCGCACAGGCGGCGACTGTCGCAACTCGCGTCGAGTATTCAATTGCGCAACGAGCCCGTTCGCCAACGGCTAACATATCCTTTTGAGTTAGCGATACTGCGTCGAATGAAACGTCGTACAAATTCCGCGTTGCATCTAGTCCGCGCGTCTCAGTGCATTGCACACCTGGAGCTTGCATCGGCACGGTAACGATCGCAATCTCCAACCCTAGCCGAACGACACAGAGAATCGTGTCAACCGCAGCTGCATCAAGTACCTGGGTCTTGCATCCAGTGAGCTGCCAACCTGTTGAAGTTTGCTTCAATTGTGTCTGAACATGTTCGATGTTCCAATCGCTGTCTCGATCAACTAAGCCTACCGTGGCTCTGCGAGTGCCTTCGACCATCGCGGAAAGGGTTGATGCGTTTTGGGTATTAGCATGAACCAAAAGGGTAGCGGCCCAAGTCGTTGTTAAAAACGGACCTGGCAAGCACGCTCGGCCCATCTCCTCGGCGACCACAGCCAATTCGACAAGCCCCAGTCCTAGTCCCCCGCAATTTTCGTCGAGATGAAGTCCGACCCAACCTTGATCGACAATAACCTGCCAAAGTGATTCGTCGTGGACGAGTTCGCTAACCATCCGTTCACGAACTTTTGTTAGAGGACTATGTTGCTTTAACGTCGCTCGAGCGGCTTCTCGCAGGAGCTTCTGTGGTTTGGAGAGATCGAATTCCATGGAATGTTTACTTTCTTAGATCAATAGCTGCGAGGGAGGCCTAGGACTCGTTGGGCAATAATATTACGTTGAATTTCACTGGTCCCTGCTTCGATGGTATTCCCACGTGAACGCAGGTAATTAAAAGCCCAGCGACCTTCGTCGAAATCCCAGGACTGACCGTTTAGTCCGAGCACCTCTATCGCGATCTGCGCGTTTCGTTGATTCATCTCGCTCCAATAGAGCTTGAGGATTGATCCTTCCGGACCAGGCGCGTGTGTGTTGTTCATTCCAGACAACGTCCGCAAGGAATTCAAACGAAAGACTTCTAAATCGAGATGCGCTTGAGCGAGCTTCTGTCGGACGACAGGATCATCGGTGATCGGTCTTCCATTGCGTTGGATTGTTCTCGCCCTCGCAATCAGTGCGTCGCAGTCTCGCTTGAACATCATGTACAAACCCGTTCCTAAGTTCGCGCGTTCGTTTCCAAGCGCGGTGAGAGCAACGCCCCAGCCTTCGTTTACCTTTCCAAGAACATTCGAAGCGGGGACACGAACGTCGGTAAAAAACATTTCATTGAATTCCGCATCACCAGTCATCATTTTCAGAGGACGAACTGCAACGCCAGTGCTTGCCATGTCGACCAACAAGCAGGTTAGGCCTTTGTGTTTTGCTGCGGTAGAATCCGTACGGACGACCAATAAACACCAATTGGCCACATGACCAAAGCTTGTCCAAATCTTCTGCCCGTTAACAACGTAATGATCGCCGTCAAGAACGGCTTTCGTGTTCAAAGCAGCCAAGTCACTTCCGGCATTCGGCTCTGAAAACCCTTGGCACCAAATGTGCTCACCCATCAACAACGGCTTCAAAAACTGTTGCTTTTGAGTCTCTGTTCCAACCGAGATAATCGTTGGCCCAACTAATCCCTCGCCGATGACGCCTAATTGTTGCGGCGCCCTGGCCAACGCCAGTTCTTCTTGAAAAATCGATTGCTGAATGATCGTAACACCGCGCCCACCATGTTCTTTAGGCCATGAGATTCCCGCCCAACCTCCGTCGAACAAAGTTCGTTGCCATTTTCTCAGATACTCAAGGTGTGCTCGTTTGGACTCACCATCCTTCAGTGGAATCGTCCATTGCGGCGGCACGTTGGCTTGAAGCCATTCTCGGACGGTGTCCCGAAATTGAACTTCTTCTGCAGTCAGTGTCAGATCCATATTCTCGTTCCTCTAAACTTTCACTGGTTCATCACGCACCGAGTCCCACAGCAACTCGGCAACATCTAATACTTTGGTCGGACGAGACGATGGGTCTGAGGATCGGACTGCATTCACTCCATCCTCAAGCATCGTCATGCAAAATGGGCAGCCAACCGCGACTACGTCGGCACCTGTTTCCAATACTTGTCGAGCACGTTCTTGATTCACTCGCTGATTCGCTGGCTCGTCGACAAAACTCATGCCACCTCCACCGCCGCAACAAAAGCTCTTTTCTCGACTCTTTTCCATTTCGACGCTTGCCGGACGAACCGACAATTGGACGAGTTGTCGCGGTGCATCAAAGATTTTGTTCTGTCGGCCAAGGTAACAGGGATCGTGGAACGTTACTTTTGCTTCCGATTGAGCTTTAGGAGATAGTTTGCCTTCACTAACAAGGCGCTCAAGGAATTGGCTATGGTGCAACACTTCAAAATTACCGCCCAACTCAGGGTACTCGTTGCGAATTGTATTGAAACAATGTGGACAAGCAGTGACCACTGTCTTGACTTGATATCGCTCCAACGTCGCGATGTTTTCGCGAGCCAAGTTTTGAAACAAGAATTCGTTACCCATCCGTCGAGCTGGATCACCGGTGCATCGTTCTTCGCGACCGAGTACGGCATACTTGACTCCCGCTTTCTCGAGTAACTTTGCCATCGCCCTCGTGACCCGCTGATTGCGTTCTACGAGTGCACCTCCGCAACCAACCCAAAGCAAAACGTCGCACTCTTGAATATCCGCTCTCTGCGGAACATTCAGGCCTTTCATCCAATCGAGACGTGAGAATTGAGTTCCTGCGTAGGGATGACCGCGAGCCTCCAGTGATCCAATAGCCTTTTCCATTGTGTCGGGCAAGACCGCTTCCTCCATCGCCAAATGCCGGCGCATGTCGACAATCTTTGGCATCTGAGCAATCGAGACAGGACAGGACTCGACACAAGCGCCGCAGGTCGTACAGGCCCATAATGCTTCAGGCGAAAGAGCGGGCGTCGCATCGATAATCGGTTTCGAAAAATCGTCTTGAGTGCGCGAGATATGTCGAAGATCCAAAATCACATCTCGTGGCGATAGGAGCTTGCCGACTGCATTTGCTGGACAGACTGCGGTGCAGCGACCACATTCGGTGCATGCATCCAGATCCAGAAGATCTTTCCACGTGAAGCTCGAAAGTGCATTGACGCCAAGGCTCTCATCCTTGTCGAAATCGATCGCGTGCAAAGAACCACCGATCAAAGAGAGTGGTGCGGTATAGATATTAAGAACAGCGGTTAGCGGATGCAAAAGTTTTGTAAAAGGTGCCCATGCGAGAAATCCAAAGACGAGTCCCATGTGCAACCACCATGTCACCATATGAGCCGACTGCATCGCTTGAATCGACATCCAGGACCGACAAGCCATCGCAATCACATATCCAAATGGCGACCATATTCCCCAAGGGTCGTTTGTCGCTGCAATCCGCCAGCCCTCTAACAGGAAGCCGCTGAAAATAATTACCATCAATAGAATCAAGATCAGCGAAGCTTCCCAGCTGTGAACCAAGTAGGTCCCGCCTGCGTAGATCCCGCCTGCCGGGCGGGACTTATCGTCAGCCTTTTTGTCAGCCTTTTTGTCAGCCCGAGGACAGCCTGACCTACGAATGCCCCAGCGGCGATCAGCGGCCAGACACAATCCAAGAAACGCCAGAGCTCCAAAGATATCGACCGTCAGGGATTGAAACCACAGATAGAACTGGCCTTGCATAATCGGTAGGCCAAAGTCGTGATGAATAAAGACCACGGTTGTCGCGGCTACGAGAATGATCATGCCCCAGAAAATCAATGCGTGCATGAAGCCCGCAAAGCGACTCTTCCATGTCGCTTGTTGGATTACGGCGTGACGAAACAAGAATTGAAGCCGTTTCCATGGCTGATCAAAACGCTGCTCAGGACGGCCACGCCTCCACATGCAAACGCGCCGATAGACTCCGTAGCCTGCCACAAGCATAGTCGGAACCAACAAGACATACATGACCCAAACCTGGGTCACATTCCAAAAGACCTCTCGAGTAGCTTGTTCGCCGTTCATGCAAGCAACTCGATGAGTTTCTCTCTCAACGGCCCGACAACTTGTCGATAGTCGTCGACCAGTCCGAATTGACAGTGCTGAAAGATCGGAGCATCGTGGTCAAGGTTTATTGCCGCGATCGTTTTTGCGTCGGCGATCCCCATGATGTGTTGACTGGCTCCGGAAATGGCAATCGCAAGATAAAGTTGCGGGGAGACTTTTTTGCCCGTTTGACCGACTTGCCATTCCGCTGGAACCCAACCGGCATCGCATGCAGCCCGCGAAGCGGCCATTTGTCCTCCGATAACTTCGGCCAATGCCTGCAATTGAGTGAATGGATCCGGACCAGCCAATCCTCGACCACCAGAGACAATGACGCGAGCGTCCTCCAGCCTTGCCGATTCCTGCGTTGCAGTTTGGCGATTTATCAACTTGATTTGTGTGTTTGGTTCTAGAGCTAGAGGCCATCGCGTGATTTCGGCCATTTGGGTTTGCTGCACTGCAGGTTCTTGGGCGCGAGCTCGAACCCAGATGATTGCCGGTGATCGGCGTAGTTCGATGGTCGCTTGGGCTTTACCGCCATAAACCGAACGAGTTACCAAGACCGTCTCCGTCTCGCTCTTTACTTTTAGATTCAATACATCCCCAGCAGCCGATCCATTTAGTCGATGCGCCAAGCGCGGAACCAACTCCTGACAATGCGTCTCGTTGCCGAATAAGACGGCATGCGGATTCATTTTTTTACTCACTTCGGTCAAAGCCGCGATTGTGGTTTCACTGTGATAGTTGATTAACAATGGATGATCGACTACTACGATGCCATCTGCGAAGTTAGTAATTTCGGTAATCAAGGCGTCCGATGCCGGTCCGACAATCAGTCCGATATGCTTACTCGCGAGATCCACGGCTAGCCGCTGTCCAGCGCCGAGTACTCCCATCGCTGCTCGATCTAGGCCGTTCCAACTGAAAATACAACTCACCACGGATTTCAAACTCAACTCCTCTACCGAACGGTTGTTACGATTCTTTGGGCGAATTTGCCAATCCGCTCATCGAGGGTATCACCTGTGACAAATTCGCAATGCGTTTGTTTTTTGGGAATCGACAATCCAACGATTTCGGTACATGCCAAGTCATCTGCCATCGATTGAGTCTCCACGCCAATATCTGCCAGACTCAATGTAGTTAGCGGCTGACGAAAAGCCTGCATCACATCACGCGTCTTGGCTATTCGCGGAACATTGTGCTCATTGTTTGTCACAGTAATGACCAACGGTGTGGAAGCCTCAATGGCCTCCCAGCCTTGATCCGTTTGTCGACGAATTTGAACTTTCCCATTTTTACTTGCATCGGTTTTCAATTCGTCAACCAAACTGACACAGGAGCGGCCAAGATTTTCGGCCAAAAGGCCGCCTGTTTGCCCGTCTCCCCAGTCCCCCGATTCTCTGCCAGTCAACACAAGATCAAAGTCACCGAGCTTGCGAATGGTCGCGGCGAGGACTCGGGCCACACCCCAAGGATTTAGTCGTTGCGTGAGCTCATTTCTTACGAGGACAGCGCTATCAACCCGCAGCGCAAGGGCTTTTCTGAGTATTTCTTCGGCGGAAGGAGCTCCAAATGTCACCACCGTTATCTTACCGCCATGCTTCTCGCGAAACTGCAGCGCTGTCTCAAGAGCATTGGCGCAAAAGATATTCATAACAAGCCCAGCAGTGCTACGGTCGGCGTCTCGTCCCGAACCATCAATGCGAAAATCTCGCGAGGGCAGCTCAGGGTCAAGGATTTGCTTCAAGCAAACGAGGATGTTCATTGATTACTTAGCCTTTCGTAGGACAATTCAAGAGTCCGCCAAATTAAAGCTCGGTCACTTGGTCGAGCGTCTGGCTGCACAGTAGTAATAGAGTCCAGCTTTGGTAATATCCAAAGCTTTCGCCAAGTCGCTCATGGAGGTCGCGTCGTAGCCCTGCTTCCTCCTCGACCGGCATCGATTTCATTGCCTTTTAGCGTCCTTTTCATGCCCTGGGCGAACGGCAGATTGAAAAGTACCAATCTTAACCCGATGCGAAAGCGAGGGACTGTCCCTCGCTTACGCATCGGGTTGGGATATTCCAGTCTGCCTCTCGCCTTATTAATTCAGTCCAAAATCTACCGAACATTCAGTAGAAATTTAGCCGACGGGCTCGAGCCAGTCAACAAGAGTAGCAAATCGGCCTTCCATTCGGATGTTATCCAGCGGAGACTCGACTGGCTGCTACACTGCGTCATACGCAAGACTCCCACTGAAATCCGTCCGGCACGGCCAAGCCGTGCCGGACGGATTTCAGCGGAGGATTCGTTTTGGCGATTTATGTAGCTGTCAGTTGTCCCGCTGGCGTAAAGCCCAATGGCAATGATTTGCTTGCATGCCAGCCATTTGACCACGGAAAACTCGGAATACAGGGAAGGAAAAAACGGTCGCTTGCCTATTGTACGCGTCAACGATGGCTAGTTAGTTCGGCCCCTTAAGTGCAATTGGCTCCAGGTTCGTTCTGTACCCAGGGCTGCGCTTTGCCCTGGGCTAAAATGTTTAAGCCCGTTGGGCTAAAAACGACCGAGATGACATCAGCGGTGGGTTAATGCTCTTTTGAGGGCAGTCGCACCTTCTGTTTTATTGACGGGCAAGCTGTACGACCTCCAAGCTAAGTGGAGAGCTTAAATCCACGCCATTCCAGACGCGCTGGTTGGTGTCGAAATCCTGGACTTAGTACAGTCGAACTAATATACATCTCGGACGTACCTTTTCTCGTTCGACATGGCAATCAGATACTCCTTTGCTTTGCCTGCCGACATTTTTCCATGGACTGCAATCACCTCTTGCAATGCCTTGTCTACGTCGACTGCCATTTTCGATGCGTCGCCACATACAAAGAAATAACTGCCGGCCTCGAACCATTCGAACAACTCGGCGCCCTGCTCGAGCATTCGATGCTGAACGTAAACTTTCTCCGTATCGTCTCTACTGAAAGCTAGGTCTAACCTAGTGAGCAGTCCGCTGGTTTTCCAAGACTCCAATTGCTCACGATAGAGAAAGTCGCTCGTTTTCTTTTGGTCACCAAAGAAAAGCCAATTTTTGCCTATAGCATTGTCGGCTTGACGCTGTTGCAGGAAGGCGATGAACGGTGCAATTCCTGTTCCTGGACCTACCATGATCATCGGAGCATTGGAATTAGCGGGAATGGTAAAACCGTGGGAAGGTTGAATGAAAACACGCAACGGTGAACTCGGTTGCAACCGTTCGGCAAGCATGGTCGACGCAACCCCTTTGCGATTGCGATTGCGAACCGTGTTCTCCACCCGCCCGACTGTCAAATGGACTTGCGATGGAAAAAGTGCTTGGCTGCTTGCGATGGAATACAATCGGGGCCGTTGATCACCCAATGCGGCTAAATCCTGGGCTGACAATCGAAGCGACGGAAACGTTTCCAAGAACTCAAGGACATCCCAATCATAGAAAGCGTCCGATTCTCCGAATGCCGCAAGCTTCTCGAGCAAATCTGCATCTTGAGCAACTGACCCGTTTTGCTTTGGTCTGCTTCGCACACATTCGATTGAAAGCTCCAAAAATTCCGGTGTGATAGTGCGAAGGCATTTTTCAGCAAGTAACCCCGAGATGTGAACCGTTTGCTGAGCGTTTTCAGTATCATTGATCGAGACAGTCGTTTCAGGATCTAACTTTGCGACCTCAATAATTCTGCCTACCAACTCACTGCAATTGGTTGGCCAAAGACCCAATGCATCTCCCACTCGATAGCTTAAGCCCGTGTCTTTAAGATCGATAACGACGTGCCTTGTGTCTTTGGCTGAACCAGGTCCGTTGAGTTTGTCGCTTGAAATGAGTTTGGCTTGAACCGGCTTTCCGCGAGTTCCTGAAGCGGCTTGTTTTGGTTCAGCGGTCTTGGCCGTGTCATTTATCGTCATAGTAGCCTGTGTTGCAGGCTCTTTCATGAGAGCTCTCAATGCCTTAGCGGTTTCGTTTCCGCCAGGCGAGCAGAGCGTAAGGTTTTTTTCACTGCCAATTGCAATCGCTTCAGAGTAGGTCTTGCATAAATAACCGCAAGAACCGCAATTCAATTGCGCCATGGCCGCCATAAGTCGCCGCTCCTTGGGCAGTCCATCAGCTAACTTCAACCGATCCGCAAGGGATAGCGCTGGGTCGTGCCAAGGAAACGACTCTTCGGAATCGTTACCTTGTGGAAATTCAACGCCCAGGTGCGGGGTCAACTGCGAAGCGGCGGCTGCTAACGCGGTTGCACTCCCGCCCTGGGCTGACTGCTGGTCAAGTACACCAAGAACTCCGGCAAGGAAACCATTGAGCCAGGCCCTTTGCTCAACGTTGAACGGTGCCGATTCGGGGACGATTTGGTAAGTCATGATCGGCTAAGCTCCTTAGGGATTTGCGAGTCGGTGGCCTCGCGCATGTCCTGCGGGTCAGACATTGGCCCGCCGCTGCGCGGGTTAAACATTGGCCCGCTGCGCGGGCTAAAAACCAAATCGCAGCGCTGCGAGAAGGCTGCAAACGACTCTGCTTCTTTTTTATTCTCGATAAAGTAGTCCAAAATGGATGCGATGGTGGCTGGCAAGTCCGAAAATGGAACCGACTCTATCAACCGCCGTCCAATCGCGAAATCAATCCCAGTCCGTCCACCCACGAGCACGTGGTACCCCTCCACCATTTCTTCGCCGACCTCAACTTTGGTAGCGATCAACCCAATGTCACCGATTGCGTGCTGGGCACAGCTATGATGGCAGCCGGTGAAGTGAATGTTGATCGGTTGGTCCAGCTCGTAACGTTCTTCAAGGTACTCCGCAAGAATCATGGAATGCTTTTTGGTGTCTGCGGCCGCGAACTTGCAACCAGCACTCCCGGTGCATGCGACTAGCCCTGCTCGGAAACTCGATGCTTTCCAGTCCAGACCGAGTTCCTCGATCGCCTGTAGAACTGTTTTGATGTCCTTTTTGGAAACGTCTGGAATGATCAGATTCTGCCATACGGTCAATCGAATCGAACCGCTGCCGAATTCTGAAGCAATTTTGGCGATGCCGCGACTCTGCTGGCTCGTCATGCGTCCAACTGGCAAAACAACTCCGACATAACTCAGTCCGGGTTGTTTTTGCGAATGCACGTCGACATGTGCCCATCGATCAATGTTATTCGGTTGTACGAAGTGATCGCTACTAACTCTTCGAAACGGCTGCTTGTATTCCTTCTCCACCTCCGCCAAGAATCTCTCAAATCCCCAAGCATCAAGCACATACTTCAGCCTCGCCTTTTTGCGATCGGTTCGATCGCCATGCATGATGAAGACCCGCAATATTGCCTCGCTAATTGCGATGCATTCATTGGGCTTGGCCAAGACTCCGGTTGGGCGTGCGAAGTCGCCGTGCCCGGTGATACCACCTAATCCGAGCAAGAAGTAGATGCCCGATTCCAGGCCATCGATCGATTCCGTGACTTCGACGGCGTGCCAACTGATGTCATTGGTTTCGGCCAAGGAACCAATACGGCCTGAACCATCGAAGGCGATATTGAACTTGCGCGGTAGCCCGTACAACTCGGGTTTATGCATGATGTGATAGTGCAGCTGGCGAGCTAGCGGCAGCGTTTCAATTAATTCTGTTTCATCAATGCCGCTAAGCGTGCTAGCTGTCACATTCCGAATATTGTCTGAGCCAGCGCCTTGGGTGACGATTCCTAAGTCGCGGAGCCCCATCAATACCTTTAATGCATTTTCCGCTTGGATTTCCCGCAATTGAAAATTGGCCCTCGTTGTTATATCTGCGTATCCGCCAGCGAACTGATCTGAAATATCCGCTAGGCCATGAAGCTGGTCCGAACGTAACACACCACCCGGTATTCGCATTCGGCACATGAATGAATTCTGGGCAGGAGCGACGAAAAACAAACCGTGGAATTTAGTCATGAATACATCCAAGCCTTTGGGGTATTCTCCTCTGCTGGCACGCTCCCCAATCTCGGACCACATTCCAAGTCCGCTCTTTTCTCGCTTCGCTTTCTCTTCCGCAACGAGAGTTTTGCCTTGAGCTTCGAATCGCAATTGAGCTTCAGCGTGAATCGCTGGCAAATGTAGACTTGAAACATTATGACTGCCGCCAATCTGTACGGATGCTCCGCTGGTCGAAGCGTTCGGCAAACCTATCCCAGAACCGCTAATGACCGGCAGATTACGTATTTTTCTTGAAACGTCGGTGCCGAGCATCAACCCCTGCAAATAGGCCTGTTGTTCGGGTGAGAACGATTCTGGTTTATTCATGATTGCAATTACTCAGTTACTAAACTAAGCCGCAGGCGCTAGCCGCGACGACAAGAATGGCGACCAAAAACACGGCTAGCGCTAAATGGCACTTACTTTTGAGCCGCAACGCGCTAGCGTGCGGGCTGGAAGGCCAGGAATCGTTTGGTAAACCAGTCCTCATGCTAGCGCATTGAGGCTCAAGATTTACAAAGTAAGTGGCATTGGGCGCCTGCGGCTCAACCCGAGTACCAAGGCCGGATAGTGCATTGGGCTGTTTCGCAAGTCGAATGTCAACAGCGCAGTCCTTGTAAGAAGGCTGTCGAGAGTATGGGTCGACGTGCTCAAGTGTTAATAGATTGGTTTTGGCATCGTGCATTGGCATAAAGAGCTGACTGGGCTGAACGGTCGAAGTCACCGAGGCACGAACCACAATCTCGCCGCGCCGGCTACGAACGATTACGTTCTGACCTGTTTGGATATTTAATCGCAGTGCATCCGCTGGATGTATTTCGACGTAAGGTTCAGACGGATACAAAGAACGAAGCACTGGGCTCTTCGAAGTCCGAGTCTCCGTGTGCCATTGGCTGACTGACCCACGTCCCGTTAACAAGACGAAAGGAAAATCCAAGCATGCAGGCTCTGGCATGGGCTCCGGTTCAGCAAAGATGAACCTAGCTCGGCCATCGTCATGAAAGAATCGACCGTCCGCAAATAGCCGACGCTCTTGCTCAGGTACAACCGATTCTTTGCGGTCTTCCAGTGACCAAGGCCACTGAATCCCACCCTGTCGGTCTAACATGGCATAGTCCTCTATGCCGCTGATGTCGCATGGTTGACCGCGGGAAAGTTCTTTCATCGAATGGAAAACGTCTTCAGCCTTTTTCCAATTGGGAAAGAGATCACCGCAACCCCAAGCGTCTGCAATTAGTCGAAAGATAGAGAAGTCGGCTAACGCTTGGCCAGGTGCCTTTGCAACGCGTTTGATCACGCCGAATCGACGTTCGCTATTGATAAACGTTCCCTCCTTTTCACCCCAGCCGGCGGCGGGCAAAAGCAGGTCTGCGTATTGAACCGTGTGGGTGGTTGTGTACATGTCTTGAACCACCAAAAAATCAAGTTTGGAGAGCAATTCTCGTGCGCGAGTGCTCTGAATCCATGAGTGAGCTGTGTTGGTCGCGATAATCCAAAGCCCTCGAATCTTTCCCGTTTCGATGCCGCTGATGATTTCGTCGTAAGCCCAGCTGTTTTGTGTTGGGATTTTCTCGACCGGGATGTTTAAGACCGAGGCTACCTTGTCACGATGCTCTGGGTTGCTGAAATCATGGTGACCGAGCAAATTGGTGGTATTGCTGAACAGGCGTGAGCCCATGGCATTGCATTGCCCCGTAATACTGTTTGCGCCTGTTCCCGGTCTACCGAAATTGCCCGTCATGAGTGCTAGATTGATGATCGCTTGGGCAGTTCGAACGCCCTGATACGATTGATTGACTCCCATCGTCCACCAAAACGAGGCACGTTTCGCGTTCGCAATTGTTTTGGCAACGCGCGTAAGCTGCTCCTCGGATATGCCGGTCTCTTCACACACGCGTTTCGTCGAAAATTTCTCTATGTGCAGGCGAAAAGCATCAAAGCCGTTGGTGTGGTTTTGGACAAAACTCGAATCCACTGCCCCAAGCTCGGTCAATATTTTTGCCAACCCATAGAGTAGCGCCATGTCGCTTTTGGGATGGTTAGCCAAATGCTCGGTAGCCGCCATGGCTGTCTCAGTCTTGCGGGGGTCGACTACGATCAAAGCCGGATTGTTCTTGTTCCGCAAAACACGCTGCCACAGAATGGGATGCCCAATACATGGATTCGCTCCGACAAACACTAGTGCATCTGATTGTTCAAGATCTGCGTAAGTGAACGGTGGTGCATCGAAGCCAAGTGACTGCTTATAGGCGACAACGGAGGTCGCCATGCATTGACGAGTATTGCCGTCGCCATGAAGCATTCCCATTCCAAATTTTGCTAAAGACCCGAGGAAAGCCATCTCTTCGGTCGGGATCTGGCCGGTGCTAATAAAGGCAACGGAGTCATCGCCATGCCGTTCCTGAATCTCTTTGAATCGGTCGCAAAACAGTTTCAAGGCTTCCGGCCAGGAAGCCTCTCGAACTGCGCCGTCCTCTCGATTGCGAATGAGCGGTGCCGTCGCCCGATCATCGGACTCAAGGACTCGCAACGCCTCCCAGCCTTTCGGACACGCCATTCCAAGGTTGACTGGATAGTCAGCAGTCGGTGTTACGTTGATCGCTTGACCATCCTTGATGTGAATCTTGAGTCCGCAGCCGGTTGAGCAATAACCGCAAACCATATCCGTGGTCGAATCTGGAATCTTTGAGATTGGCAAAGAACCTAGGCCAAAGGTCTTTCGTTCAAGCAGCAATTGTCCAGTCAGCGGGCCGGTTTTTTGAACGAGGGTTGGAATCATGTGCTCGCTCCGGGCATCCGTCTAAATACGACCGAGGCAAAAAAGAGCCAGCGATTTATTGCTTGAGCAAACAAGCAGATGGCGAAAATAGCAGAGAGCAGAATTGGCCTGACATCTTGCATTTCGAAGATCCAAATGGATATGGATGCGAGCAGTGAAATCCCGTTCAGAATCCAAAGTGCTAACCATGTCATCGCGAGCTCAGTTCTGAGCAGTCGACCGCTACGTGCTGAAAAATTATCCCAGCGTTTGGCTTCATATCCAACTTGGCAATAATCCATAATCTTTGCCGAGGATGCAATGACGCTGCACACTACACCCGTAAAAAACAAAACACTCGGCCGTCCTTCTGTGAAAACACAAGTACCTACAATTCCAAGTCCAACAATGGATAGTCCAAAATCTGAACCGGTTCTTAAGTACCCCCAAAGCTCACGGCGCGTCGCAATGTAAATCATGCCAGTGCATGTAGCCGCCAACAAACCGGTAGCAGCAGCAAGAACCGCCGTGAAACTGACTAAATGCGTTTGCTTTGGAAGAATTATCTGAACACTAGCTGCAGCCACGGCAGTACCCATGAATAGTCCAAATGCGATCGCTTCTCGGCTTAGCCAACTCGTTCTCCAACCCAGGAATGCACGAAACGCAAGCCAAGGTCGCCCAAGGTGCAACAATGCAGCATGGACTCCAACAATTCCAAGTGTTGTCGCGAATGCGGCAGCAAAAAAGTGCGATGGGACTTTCGCAGTAAAACCGCTCATTGCGAGAACGAGCCACATACCTACGCTGGCCTGTGTTAACACAATCATGACCACAAGGGGCAGGTGTCCTTCGTGTGCTTTGTCTACGATCGATTCGTCGGAACGGAGATTTGAAGTTTCGATTGTCCCAATTGACACGCCACCAACACCAGGGAATGTTATGCATGATTTTTTTGAAACGTATTTGGTAGTTGGCATCGAAATCTGACTCCATGGAGCCGTCTCAACCAGTGTTGTCTTTCCAGTTGTTTTTGCTGTGACGATTGCGACGTCGACGATTGCAATTCGGATTGCTTGGTTTGGACACGCTTGAACGCAGGCTGGAGCTTCGCCAACACCTAGCCGTTGGGAGCACATATCGCATTTGCGCACTATGCCGAGGGTACTACTGTACTGAGGCACTTCGTATGGACACATCATTGTGCAGTACTTGCATCCAAAGCACTGATCGTCTAGATGCCGAACGACACCTGTCAGCGGATCTTTCTCGTACGCTTTCACTGGACATCCATTGAGACATGCAGGATCGACACAATGGTGGCAAGCGGTGGTTATATGCTGAATGACAGGCAACGCTGACATACTCCGACTTGACAGCGCCCCAACCTTTCGCCACGTCTCGTTCTCTTCTAGCCCGTTCAAGTTGTGGCAAGCGACGACACATGCCTTGCAACCACTACAAGCGTCCAGGTCGACTTCAAAAGCGTATTGCTGGCCACTCTTGGGCTGAGTCGCGGGCATCAACGCTTTGTAGGTTGTTGAAGCGATGGAGTGCGACTCATGCCAATCTGCGAAACGATCGACTGCCGTCAGTTCGCCCTGCTCTTTAAGAAGCAGTTCGATCAGCGTCGGCGGCGCCTGTTCTGCAATGGATTCGAGTTGGATGGACATAGTTGAAAAGTCTTGCTTTGAGCCGCAACTCGCTAGCGTGGATTATTCATTAGCTATCGAGTTTTCGTTGTAAGGTAATGCTGCGAAAAACATTGCGAAAAACAGTTTAAATGCAGGCTGTTTTTCGTAACCCGATGCGTAAGCGAGGGATTTTGTTGCTGGTCCCTCGCTTACGCCTCGGGTTGTGAATAATCCGCGCTAGCGTGCGGGCCGGGAGCCAATGCATTACTGACAGTTCAGGCCCTCATGCTAGCGCATTGAGGCTCAAAATTTACAAAGTGATTGCCATTTTGCTAGCGCCCGCGGCTCATGTTGAACATGGTGACTGCTTACGCTACTTTCTCTTTAGGGTGCTCTAGGAAGCGAATGACCTGGTCTCGATAATGCGAATATTCTGACGATTCCATCACAGAGTCTCGCATGCGCGGTCGTTCAAATGGAATAGTCAAGATATCGCCTATCGTGGCAGCGGGTCCGTTGGTCATCATCACGATGCGATCACTCAACATGACCGCCTCGTCTACATCATGTGTGACCATCAATGTGGTGGTTTGGTGAGTACTCCAGACATCCAGCAAAACGTCTTGCAGCTCAAGCCTAGTCAACGAATCAAGCATTCCAAAGGGTTCGTCCAGTAATAGCATCTTGGGCTGCAAGGCGAATGCCCTTGCGATTCCAACCCGTTGCTGCATGCCTTGACTCAGTTCGGCAGGCTTCTTGTTGGCTGCCTTTCCAAGGCCGACTCGTTTCAGCCAATCGTGAGCTATCTCCGCACGCATCGACGCGGACGCTTTCGGCTGAACTTGTTCAAGGCCAAGCGTTACGTTTTCTAAGGCCGTCAGCCAAGGGAGCAGATTGGGTGACTGAAAGACAACAGCTCGATCTGGGCCTGCACCGTTGATTTCATGATTATCAAGAACCATTCCGCCGCCGTTGAGTTCATGAAGGCCCGCGACCATGGAAAGAACCGTGCTTTTACCGCAACCGCTATGGCCGATGATGGAGACGAACTCACCCTCCGCCATGTTCAAAGTGAAATCACGGACCGCGACAAACATTCCTTTTTCGGTCTTAAACTCCTTGCGCAAACGCCAGCACTCGAGGTACTTTTTTTGCATTGAAATTGTAGTCATGAGGAGTGATTAAATGGCTTCAACCAGTTCTAGAGATTCGCGCCGGGCACAAAGAAGTAATTGGATAAGTGCTTTCTTGAGGGGTTTATAAGATGGATGATGAGCTACGGACTCACGTGTTCGCGGGCGGTCGATATTGACTATGAATGGCTCTCCGAGCGTCGAGCCTTGACCGTTTCCTGGGAGCAATGGCACAACCCGGTCCGCCATGAGAATGGCTTCGTCAACGTCATTGGTGATCAAGACAACGGTTCTTCGCTCCCGCTCCCAAATACTGACAATCTCGTTTTGCAACGTGGCGCGAGTCAACGCATCGAGCGCCGAGAGCGGCTCATCCATTAGCAAAACCTTCGGCTGAGTTGCAAGTGTTCTCGCAAGCGATACGCGTTGACGCATACCTCCAGAGAGTTCGCTTGGTCTTTTGTGCATCGCATGCGATAGCTTCACCATGGCAATGTACCCTTCACAGTGAGCGATTTGCTCTGAATATGAAAGGTTCGGAAGCACTTGTTGCACGGCAAACAGGATGTTTTCTAAGACGGTCAACCATGGCAGCAACGAGTAGTTCTGGAAAACCACACCTCGATCCGGACCAGGTTGTTTTACTGACTCTCCCTTCATCAAGACCTCGCCTGAGTCAGGGGTTTTCAGTCCAGCCAATGAAGAGATTAGCGTCGTCTTCCCGGTGCCAGAATAACCGACAATGGCGACAAACTCCCCCTCTTCAACGGTCAAGTTCAAGTCCCTGAGGACCTCGGTTCGAAAAGAACCCTTGCCATATCCTTTCGACATGTTGCGCAACTCAAGCAGTGGCATCGCAAGACTCCTTTTGCAGGATTGCTGGAACGGATTTGTTTGTTGTAAACGAGGCGGATGATTGAGCCCTCAATTTCTGAATGGCCCGCATGACGAGCGACGGAATGCTCAAAATCAACGTCGCGTTTTTCTCGATTACATTCATCAACCGGTCCAATACAAAACCGACTAGACCGATAACGATCACCGCTGCAATCATTGGCCCGTAGGTCCCTGACTGGTATTGGTTGTTTACGAACGCTCCTATACCGCTTTTGCCTGAAAGCATCTCGGCGGCGACGATCACCAACCACGCGATACCGAGACTTAGGCGAAAGCCCGTAAACATATAGGGAATAGTTGCTGGCAAGAGGATACGAGAAAACAACTTAAAGGAAGACAAACGCAAAACCTTAGCCACATTGAGATAGTCCTGCGGAATAGCTCGAACGCCAACTGCGGTATTGAGAATGGTTGGCCATATCGAACACATTGCGATCGTGAAGATACACTGCAATTGCGTCGCGTCGATTTCCTTGTTTTGACGCCGGATCGCAATCACTATAAGTCCAGCAAGCGGGAACCAAGCAAGCGGTGAGATTGGGCGTAGGATTTGAAAGATAGGGTCGAACATGCGAGCAAATCGATAACTTCCTCCAAGTAAGAAGCCGATCGGAATCGCAGCCAAGATCGCCATTCCGTATCCCATTCCTACCAGCTTGAGTGATCGCCAGATCTCAAGTCCGATTCCGTCGAAGCCCTGTTCCTCATTGTGCGAAAATGGACTTGCGAAGTATTTCGCGCTCTCTGTCCAAGTTGAAATTGGCGACGGAAAGTCACTCGATTTTGTGCTTTCGTCCCAAGTCGCCCAAGACAAGAAACACCAAATAAACAAACAAATCGCTATGCCGATGGATGGCAACGCAACATTGTCTACGAACATTTTCTGGAGCTTAATTGAATTCATTGCGTGCATTTGCGTAAATTGGATTTTGAACCGCCGGCGCTTGCCAAATGGCACTCACTTTGAGCCGAAACTCGCTAGCGTGCGGACTGGACTTTGAGCCGCAACGCGCTAGCGTGCGGATTGGAAGTCCCGTAATCACTTGCAAATCTGGCCCTCATGCTAGCGCATTGAGGCTAAAAATTTACAAAGTAAGAAGTGCTACACTATCCTTTCATATTCTTGACGGTGAAGCTCTTGGTGTATGCTTCCATGTCCGACTTCGGATCGAAGGTGATACCGTCTATCATCGTCCAAGGCTTGCTATCAGCCCCACCGTGTGTGTAATCGATTTCCTTCATGGCTTCCTCGTATAGGCCTGGTTGCATCACTTTGCTCGCAATGCCTTCGTAGTCAGGAGTTCCCACAACCATTCCCCAACGACGCAACTGTGTGACCCACCACTTGGCATAGGCCAGTTGCGGGTAGTTACAATTGCGAGCACTGAAGATCATGTAGTTCGGGTCTTCTTTCTTACGACCATCGCCATAGTCAAGTTGCCCCATGAGGCGACCAAAGATTTGATCCTTGTTGCATTTGATATAAGCGTCGCGCGAAACGATTTCGCATTGCTCCGAACGGTTCTTTAGATCATCAAGCCATACACTGGCCTCATGCACTGCCTTAAGAACTGCTTTGACCGTTTTAGGATTCTTGTCTGCAAACGATGCGGTGAAGGCACAAACTTTCTCTGGATGATCTTTCCAAATCTCCTGAGTGGTAACCGAGGTGAATCCAACTTTCTCGGCTATCGCACGAGCATTCCAAGGTTCCCCCACACAAAAACCGTCCATCTTTCCAAACTTCATGTTTTGGACCATCTGAGGAGGTGGAATCGTGATAAGCTCAACGTCCTTGTCTGGATTGACGCCACCTGCAGCTAGGTAATAGCGAAGCCACATCGCATGAGTTCCTGGCGGGAATGTCATTGCAAAAGTCGGCTTGACTCCCTTCTTATTCGATGCATCGATCAGAGGCTTAAGAGTCTTAGGATCGCCAGCGACTTTGCCTACCCAATCGGTTTTTAGCGAAATCGCTTGTCCGTTGCGATTGAGAATCCATGGAACGATCATCGGTACGGGTTTGGTGCCGCCAAGCCCCATAGTGCTTGCAATCGGCATCCCAAGGAGCATGTGCGTACAATCGACGTCTCCTTTGACAAGCGAATCACGTACGGCCGCCCAGTTGGCTGGCTTAACAGGCTCGGAAATAATCCCATACTTTTTGAAGAAGCCCTTTTCATGCGCGATTGCCAAAGGAGAGCAATCAGTCAATGCGATGAAACCAAAATTAACCTTTGGCTGCTCCGGTGCGTCGGAAGCATAGACTGCTGGCATAAACGACGGAAACTGAGAAACACTAGCGATCGAACCGAAAGCGACGGCGGATGTCAATATCTTGCGACGCATTGTTTTTTGAGAGCTTAGCTGCATTTGGTGGCTTCCGGCCGAAGTGTAAGGACTGAACTGGAGTCGAGAAGGACATGGATTCGAAATTGCCATTTCCAACTGCACACCTCTCTATGCATCTAGAGGGCCAAGGAAATACGCGAGTTTCATTACTTTTCTAATTGCATCATTGCAACGAAAATCCGTCAGCCTGCGAACACTTGTCTGCGCCGCTTTGTCTTCCCTTAGGAAATTTTGCAGTTTTTGCGGCCAAATCCTGCCTGCTCAATTTCAATGCAGATGTTTCGATCGGCTTAAGACGAACGCACAACTAAACATCACCGCTTGCAGGTCCTCCGAGAATGTATTGAGCATTTTGTGCTCAAATTTGGGTTTCGCTTCAATCCGGTTTGGACTATAGTGGACTGAATAAGCACGGATTGGCCAACAACTAATGCTTGGCCGTTTTGCGGGTGCCTCTCTCACCTGTTTCCGCACTTTGACGTAGTCAGGAATGTCTGGCTGTACAACTTTGTCAGATGCTAGCAGTCAGCATAAAGGCATTAGCCCAGAATACTCATTAGCCGCAGGGCGTTAGCCCCAAGTTACTCACTTTGAGCCGCAACGCGCTAGCGTGCGGGCCGCATGTCATGAATCGCTGACCGTTCAAGCCCTCATGCTAGCGCATTGAGGCTCAGAATTCCCAAAGGGAGTGCCAATAGGCGTTAGCCCACGTTGCCACATACGCAAGAACCAGAGGCTAACGCCCTCCGGCTGATCATTGATTTCCTCGCGAATAATCCTATGCAAGAAATGTCCAATTCAGAAAAGGCATGATGTCAAGTTCCAAGGCTGTTTGTGCTCGAGTACTAGTGGTAGACGACGATCCAGGGATGCATACCCTCGTTCATGATTTGGTTGATAGGGAATCGACTACGGTAGTGTCGGCATTGACTCTAGAAGCAGGACTGAAGATTGCCGCAGTTCAACGCATCGACGTTTTGTTACTTGATCATATGCTGCCTGACGGACAAGGCATCGACCGAATCGCCGATTTCATCGCACAGGATCGACTGCTCCCTATTCTCTATGTTACCGGGCAATCGGACCCCAAGACGGCGATTGAAGCAATCAAGCGAGGTGCGTTTGAATATCTTTCGAAGCCGCTCGATTTTGAGTTGCTTCGCAAACGAATCATCGAAGCCATCGAATACCGACGTTTGACCCGTGTGCCAGTATTGGTAGACAGCACTTTGAGTGATGAAGCCGAACGCGATATCTTGGTTGGCCGATGCCGCGGAATGCAGGAAGTCTACAAGAGCATCGGTCGCCATTCAAATACTCGAACTCCTATCTTCATCGAGGGAGAGGTCGGTACTGGAAAGGAAAAGATCGCGAGAAACATTCATCAAAATGGAGCCTTTGCATCAAGTCCGTTTCGTAAAGTCTCCAGCAGGGAATTTGAGGACTCTGACTTGCGGGTCGAGTTGTTTGGCGGAGTTGCCCCATCCGAGAACAAGCCGTCGGCAATACTAAACTGCCGAGGCGGAACATTGATGATTGACGAAATCGAACATTGGTCGGTGGCCACTCAATCCCGATTGCTGCGATACCTCCAAAGTAACGAAATCGATGGCGTAGCCGCAGACACGCGAATTATCCTTGCGACCACGGTCAAGATTCAGGACTTGGTTCATTCGGGAAGATTGACAAGCGACCTTTATTACTTTTTGAGTCCATTTGTCATTCGCGTTCCGGCCCTGCGAGAACGCCAAGAGGATTTTGAATTGCTCGTATCGCACTTCATGAAACGACTCACCAACGTGACCGCTGTGGAACAGACACAAGGGCCACCAAGAGTAAGCAGTGCGGCCTTGCAACTAATGAAGGCCTATGATTGGCCTGGCAATATCGCCGAACTAAAGAGCGTGTTGCAGGGCGTGCTATCCGAATCTCGCGGCGCAGTTCTCGCATCAGATGCTCTTCTGCGATTCTTAGTTCTACGTCGCTCAATGGAAACGACTTCCGAGCCAACGTCATCGATTTCAGGAATGGCCGGCAATTCAATTGACAAGGTACAGCAAAACAAACACCCATTTGGAAAAACTTGGGACTTGCAAGCATTTTTCGATCAGCAAATAGCGATTGGCACCGACCAGTTGTACGAACAAGCCGTTGCACTATTAGACGAAAAACTATTGAGCTTGGTAATGAAGCATACCAAGGGTAATCGAGTAAAAGCGGCCAAGTTGCTTGGAATTACCAGAACAAGTCTGCGAAGAAAGATGATTGTCAGCCATCAGATAGAACCGGCAACCGATTCTTCTGACGATCTTCGGCGTTAATGACAAGTGCTTGTTGTTATTCGCAAGTCACTTTGCAACAAAATGATGCAAACAATTCGATGATGCATCATTGGCGGAAACGCACTGCGACTTAATAATCGTCTCGCTCACTCGATCCGCGTTGGCCATTAAGCAACAGTATGTCCCATCGCAAAATCTCAAATCTCAAACCCGAAAACCGAAGTCTGGCGACACCGGCTACCAGAAAAACTGAAAACTGAAAACTGAAAACTGTTCTCCCCCTTGACAACTATTCCTGCCTAGTGTACTATGCACCACAGTACAGCAGCGGAATCAATTGTCCGAAGAGGTGTGTGAATGCAAATTCGAGTGATCGCGGGGAGTTCGACAGCGATCTATCGCCAGATCGCTGACCAGATCCGACGCGCTGTTTTGACAGGCGAAATCAAGGTCGGTGATCCGCTTCCCAGCGTACGCGAGTTGGCAAAGGAACTGGTTGTCAATCCAAACACAGTCGCCAAAGCCTATGCGGAACTGGGCCGAGATGGTGTAATCCAGTCGCAGCCAGGTCGGGGAGCTTGCGTTGCTAAACGCCGCTCGGTATTTACCAAAGCCGAGCGATTGCGCAGACTCGACTCAGCGCTAGACACGGCTATCGCCGATGCGATTTCGCTCGATTTTTCTGCGGATGAAGTTACCGAAAGACTGCAATTGAGAATGGGGCAATTGGGAGTAAACAAACCATGACCGACCAAGCTTCGATAGCCATACAAACTCGCGGATTGACTCGCTATTTCGGACGTCGCGCTGTCGTGCGTGAGTTGGATTTTGCGGTTCCGCGTGGATCTGTTGTTGGCCTGCTCGGCCTGAACGGGGCCGGCAAAACGACGACGATTCGCATGTTGCTGGGCTTGCTCGCTCCGACTCGCGGTTCATGCGAAGTTCTCGGTCGCAACTCGCAAGAGTTGACGCCCGACGACCGAACTCGCATTGGACATACCGTCGAAGGACATTTTCTGTACCCCTGGATGCGAGTCAGCGATTGTGCAAAGTTCGAACGGGATACGCATGCAAAGTGGAACGCGAATTTCTTTGATCAAACGGTGGCTCGGTTCGGAATTGATCCAGCAGCCAGAGTTCATTGGCTGAGCCGAGGTCAACGTGCTGGAGTCTCGATCGCCGCTACCCTCGCGACAGACCCAGAGCTTCTGATTCTGGACGACCCGGCACTTGGGCTTGATCCGGTCAGTCGCCGAGCGCTCAATGAAACAATCATTGACTTTTGCGATGGTGGCGAGCGAACTGTGTTGCTCAGCAGCCATTTGCTGGATGACGTCGAACACGTGGCGGATCGCATTGCGATGATGGTGGATGGCCGGTTGCTGGTCAACGCTACCCTGGACAATTTTCGCGATAGCGTTTCTGCTTGGGCAGCGCCAACGAGTGCCGACCTTGCCGCGATCGAATCCACGGCGGGTTACGTGCATTCGCGAATCAGAGGCGGACGACGAATCATTACACTGGCAAACGCAACCGAGGAATCCGCGATGGTGTTGGCGAAATATGGCGCGGTTCGCGAACACGACGAAGTCTCCTTTGCCGATGCGGTACTGGCCTACTTATCTCGATCAAGAGTTGAACAATCTTTTTATCACCGAGGAGTTGTGCAATGAGTCCAAGTTTTCGAGCCTTGGTTTGGAAAGAATGGCAAGAAAATATTCGTTGGTTGCCAGTGGGACTAATCGCAGTGTCGGTCTGCATTTGGTATGCGTACCCAGGTCAAAACAATCTAGACAATTTCCTTGCCCAGCTACTGACCAGTCAGTTTACCACAGTGATGCCGATGCTGGCGTTCGCACTAGGTATTGTTCAATCGTATCGAGATCTTCAATCGGGGCCACGCGCTTATGTGCAGCACAGACTGATCACACCCAAACAGCTTTTCTTGGCAAAAGAATTCGCCGGATTCGCGATTTACTCAATCGCAATTTCGACTCCGCTGTTGTTACTTGCAATTTACATTCTATGGACTGGGCTGAGATGGCATCCGGTTCGTCCCGCTCAAATTGTACCTTCAATCGTGTTAGCGCTCGCCGCATTCCCGTTTCATTCCACTGCAATGCTAATGTTGGCACGACCGGCACTGTGGTGGGGCACGAAAGTCTTGCCGGTCTTCGCGGTCGCTGGATTCTATTTCATAATCGCAACTTGGTTACCAAGGGGTGGACTGTTTGCTTCGGCTTGGTCGCTATGGATTGCCCTCGTTTTCGGCGGGATGTATTTGGTGGCGGCCTATCAAGGCTGGCGAGACTTGTCGTCGGATCCGTCGGGCAATGAAATGGCTCACTCGCCGAAGCAACACAGGGCGTTACATTCGGTCTTGATCTTGTCTTCGTTGGTAGCACTGTTCGCATTGCTCGCGGTCCTATTTGCGGTTTGCAGTACGATCGACAGTTCTTTCGACACGGGAAACTACGCTGCGAACATTATTGCGATTGACGTTGAATCGGGTGAGCCATGGTTAATCCAACAAGGAAAAGATTGGGACTGGCAGTTAGAATTTACTGAAAACGCGAAGAAAGGAGCGAGAATTGTTGAGGGGGCCGCAATCGATCCTGACATAGCGATTCGCCCGAGTAGTCGATTTCGGAGATTAACCCATCTTTCTACTTTCAGATCGGACGTCGGTGTTGGTGTTGGTGACGGTTTTTTTTCGCGAGCTTTCGTTGACAGGAACCGCTTTCAATCGGTTTCTGACCGACGCGGATATTTGCTTTGCTATACGGACGAACGTAGATCGAACCGATTACAGTTGACACATGTTGTTGCAGCCGATGGCGTTTATCAAGGTAACCAAATTCGAGGGCAAGCGTTCAAAAGCGCTGTGGGTGTAAACTCTGCAATTCTTTCTGCTGAATTGCGAGACCTAGGTTATTCGTCGATGCTTTTTGACAAGAGCGGAGTTTACGAGTTTCATTTAAGTGACAACCAAGTTGCCAAAATCATTGACGCACCTATTGATAATGCTGCCGTGACTTTGATGGGCAATGAGCGATTGATTCGAATGACGCTAATCCACGGCAGCGAAATCTCGGTATACGGATTCAAGGATACAGAATCCCCAAACGATTGGCTCAAGGGACTCTCCGAAGACCCGTTGGTGAAGCAGCTACCGCGACGCAACGCACCTGAGAAGTCGTTCCGCGTCGAACTGATTCGCAAGTATCAAATGCCTGAGAAGCTTAGGGGAATTGAATCGCTCGAAATGGCAATTTGTAATGACGGAGTACTTTTGGTAGCCCCACCTACTTACCTCTTCAACCAAATTAGGAACATCTGTGTTTTCCGGATTTCGAACGACGAGAAGTTAACGGAAATCAATTGCAGAGTATCGAAAGGAAGCGGAGGGAACACAAGACAACAAAACGCGAATCTATTAGCGGGTAGCTTGATTCCTTTGGCTGTGCTGCTTGTGCTGCCCGTGATTGCGATATGCGATGCAACAGTAAGCGGAGATCTGAGCCTCAGAATTGAACAAATGTTCCAAATGCTGCCAGCCCCTGCAATCTCGTTCCTATTTCTCTTGCTGTTGTGTGGAGTTATCTTTTTTGTTTCTGTTTTGGTAGGCAAAGTAGCTCGCGCTCGCGGATTGACATTACGCCAACAGAGATTTTGGGCTTGGTCGTCATTAATACTTGGTTTAGCGGCACCGCTCGCGATGATTGCGATTTATCCTCGCGTGGGCCGTGAACCATGCCCTGCATGCGGCAAACCGCGCCGCATCGATCTTTCAAACTGCGAGGATTGTCAAGCGGCTTGGCAAACACCGGAGTTAACTGGGATTGAAATCATGGACGGACAAGCCAAGTTGACAGCGAGTCTCACGCAGGTCTGACCATTGCCTTGTCACGCATGGTGCCGCCTCGCTTCGAGGGTTGATCTTGCTTGCTGCGAGAGCGAAAAGGTCTGATTAACTATAACTATGAGTCCTTCCCTAAGCCGCTTTATGGAGTAGACTTGAACTAGCGGATCCAGGTAGGTAAAACTAGCATGAACCCGTCCCTAAAACTCAGATTTGGGGTAAAGGCCGCAAGACGGAACCAATTAGTCAATTTTCTATTGGAAGCGGGACAACCATGACTGCAAACATCATCACCTCCATCGTCGACAACAAGCTTTCCGCATCGGAATGCGAAGCAGCAGCCTGGAAAACGGACTATGACCAAGCAAAGCGAGTGTTCGATTGCCAAGATCTCGTAGCAAGAGTCATCGACCTCTACTGCGTCATTAACCGCCTCAATAGGTCTTTTGTTGATGACGTCGTTGCTGGACGCATTGATTACGACGAAACGCAAGACGACTTGATCAAAGATCTTTGTAGTCGATGGATAACGCTGGCCGTTGACATTCGCGATGGATTCTCGATTGGTTATCTCAAAAGCGATGGCTACACCAAGGACAAAGAATCTGACCTCTTGAGGTATATTGAACTGGCTCAAGTTTCGCAATCCCATAACTTCGATGACTACGCCAAAAGCCTTGCATCACAAATGACGATTCCTATAGATCTTGTCGAAAAATTCCAAACTCCAATGCATCTATGGCCTGAATAGATTTGAGACGTGAATGCCCGATACGTTGCGCCCCGGAGATATTGTTTTCGCGACGATGGTCGACCCGCAAGGTGGAAACAGAAAGTCGCGAACTGCTTTAATTGTTTTTCAAAACAACGACAAATCATACATTGTCGTTGCGATCACATCGACTTTCAAGACAGACGAAGTGAGGCCCGAAAATCACGTGGAACTGCCATGGAAGCGAGGCGAACCACAGTGTCACACCGGCTTGGTGAAACCATCTAGAGCCGACGTAGATTGGTTCGCTCGCATGGCGCTCGATAATGTCGAGAAAATCGGTTACGTGAAAGCAAGCCTTTTTTCCGCCATTCTGAAGTTGTTCATCGAACGACTAGGTCATCGCACAATTCAAAGCTGAAATTACGGGCCAGGATGGACTCACGCCAGGCGATGACGCAAGTACCTACTCGCCGTACAAAAGAGCCTAGAAATTGTAATGCCATTGTGAATAGAAGAAGTCTGCGTCACCATTAAAGAGTGTAGCACCGGTTGAGGTAAGGCTTGTGTCGTAGTACTTACCAGTGAAGAAGTGCGAGTAGCCAAGGACCAAGTCGCTTCGAGCGTTAACCTTGTAGGTTCCGAGCAAGTCGATTTCATGGCCTAGATCACGGCTGCCAACCGTCCCTCCAGGGTTGAACGCGCTGTTAGTAATGTTGTACGGACCTTGAACACCATTGGCTAGGAACAAGTAGTGGTACCATGCCAAGACAGTGAACTTCTCGGTCGCGTTGAACGTCAAAATGCTATTCACATCATGAATATTTCTTCGACCAAAAAAGTCCATGAAACCGAGGTACTTGTGCCCCAAGGGAAACAATTGGTTCCAACCGTTATTTATTGAGTCATCACCGCTTGCCCAATCGTAGTACATCCAAAAGGTTGGCTTCATCGTTCCTGTTGACTTGGCACCAAGCCCAAACGTCAATGAGTACGCGGAGATGTGGGAACCATCTGGATTTTTGCCGAATTGATAGCCGAATTCATTGTCCCAAAGCACACCGTCCGCTTCACCCTTGATGGCCGTACCGAGAGTATGGACATGCAAATTGGTGGAAGTGTCTTCGAATCCAAGGTAATAGGTGTCAATTGGTCCGTTTTCGAACATCTTGCTGGAGTTGTATACACCCCAGAGCGCTTGGTTCTGGTTTGGCGAGTCAAACTTCGTAAAGTTAATGTTCTCGGGGCGCACCAAAAGGAAGTCGGTTGTTCGGTCGTCGTTATTCCATGTCAGTCGAGCGCCGTCGAACCTGCGTCGGTTGTTTGCCCAGTCCAGTGGAGACAAAAGCCTTTGTGATCCAAACAACAATTCTTGGCGACCTGCACGGCCAGTCAGCTTGCCCAGATCTGAGTCAATTAATACCAAATCGCCGAATAAGTTTTGTGCATCAAATCGTTGCACCTCGATCTGCCTTGGTGCGAATTTTTCGTATGAACTGCCAGCGTCTAGGAATTCTGCGAACACGCGAGCTCGTTTGTTGATCTTGTAGTCAGCATAAATTCGAGTTCGGTCCAGCAGGAAATTGTCATCGCGCCCAGTCAAACCTGCTCCCCGCATATTGTGTTCGTTGTGGTACCGCAATCGATATTGACCACCTATATCTAAATTGCCCTTTTCGCCAACTGGAAGCTGCTTTAACCCTTCGCCAAGGTTGTAGCCGTTATAATTGGGGTTCTTGAGGTAACTGAAGTCGTTTTGGTAGAACGGATCTTTGTAGGCCGTCGCTACTTTCTTTTTCAGTTCTTCTTTTTTCTTTTTCTCGGCAGCGGCTTTCTTTTTTTCCGCTTCCGCTTCCTTGGCCAAATCGGGTTTTGCATCCTTCGGTACCTCGAGTTGGGCACTGTCTGCGATCAACGACGGGGCTTGTGAATAGACGTAATGCTGGACTTCGCTGCCGCTGGATGTCGGATAGTCGTCCTGCGGTGACGCAACGGCTGACTTAGCAACAAGCACTGCAGCAAGCAAAGCGCACGTGCTCGACGAACGACGAATTGAAATGCTATGATTCATCAGATACGAAATCCTTTTCGTTTGGCGGCGGTTTTATTGGATGGCACAGGGAGGAACGAGGCCACTCTATGGTCAAGTTGCATCCATCATATTTAAAGGGGAACGGAAAGGTCATGGTAAGTTGCCGCCGAACCAGACCTTTGCATTCGGCTATCGACTAATCGTACGCAGTTGAAAAAGTATTTCAACGCACACATCCCATTTCGCCTAGGCGACAAACTCGGTGGCCACTCAAAAAAAGTATTACGAGTTGCCAGGCTTGAAGCTTGTTTAACCGATCGAAGCGATTAGCGTAGATCGCGGACTTCCAGCAAATGGAAGAGATAACTAAGACCGATCTGGGTGACTGAGACAGCACTTGTCCAGGGCGCCAGCCGCTGCGCGGGTTAAACAATTCTAACGAGGCTGGACAGGAGTAAACGTGCCTCCATTTTCTCTGGCGATGGCCTCAAGTGTTGCATAGCCAATTGGACTATGCAACAAAACGGTATGGATGGGAACCAACGCCTTTACATTGCCATCGACATCCTGTTTCCGATTCCATACCCGCAGATCTTCAACGGTGCTGTCGTTGATTTCACCATCTGACAACAAAAAGATCGCATCCGGTTCCAACTTCATAGCGATACCAACCGCAGAGGCAGGAAAAGTCCGCTTGCCATGCTGTATCGATCGAAGCCAATTTTGAACTTGTTCCACGTTCTTTTTAACTGCTTTGAGAAACTTTCCACTGGGAGGCGCTTTACCAAACATGGGATGGGCCATGGAATCAAAGCTGATGACAAAGAATTCTTGATCGGGTGACAACGACTGAAGGGCACGAATCAGTTCTTTGCAGAGCGCCTCCCATCGAGGGCCACGCATAGATCCAGACGAGTCTATGACAAAAACAAATCGGTTGCCCTCTGCCTGAGCACCAAAAAAAGAGGCTCGCGATTTCGACTTTTGAGCCGCTGTTTTGGCTCCCCCTTCACTGCCTTCAGTCTCCGCAGCTTGTGCAGCTTGGGCCACGACATCGCTATTTGCTTGACGACGGTTTATGGAAGAAATCACGGGGGACGAATGGAAAGAAATGTTGGGGGACGCCGAAGACATTGCGTAGGCCGGATCAACCTGAACCAACGGACTACGCATGGGAGCTTCCGCCGCAAAGTCAAGTTGAGTAACCTCTTGTACATCGTCCATAGATTCGATAGCAAGTTGCAATGACTGGCCGACGTCGCCTCGTGCGGTGATTAAAATGAATGCGAGTGTTAAGCATAAAACCAAATGGAAACAAGAACTGACCGAAAACGCAATCAGAGACTGTGTTTGCGGTTTGGAGAGCCAACTAAGTTTTGTTTGCATTGCTATTCATCGCGTTACCGACTCTTTTTTGAGGTACGCTCCGGCCGAGGAACGAATCGGTATGTTCCACCATTTTCTGCTGCAACCAGTCTCATCTGTTTTTGAAACTCATCTTGAAAAAAATGGACTACATGAATTGGTACTTTGGGCATTCCAGCAGACAAAATATCATCTGTTCGATTAATGCGTCGTAGAAACTTAGCAACGTCCACTTTGGTGTCGCCATCAAACAATAAGAAAATCGCGTCCGGCTGCATGCCAATTGCTTCAGCGAGCGCGTTGTTGGGTGGCAGCCCCTCCTTTTGTACCTGAACCCGATTCAACCAGTCAATTGTTTTTGTCACGTTTTCAGGTTTTGCATAAATCGGGTACCGTTCGGCAACTCCCAGCTCGAGGACCATCGGGTCAATTTCTTTTCCAAAAAAACTGACGAAATACCGTTGTTTTGGCTTCATCGAAGAAAGAGACCGTACGATTTCCTTTTGGGCGGCTTCGAACGCGCCATCGCGGCGCATGCTGGGGGAACTGTCTACGATATATACAAACGTGTTGCCGGTCGCCTTAACGCCAAAAAACTCGGCTCCAACCAGCATTTTGCTCCCTGTCATCGTCGCATTCACTGAATCGGATGCCGAAGTCGCGATTGCCGAGGAGACGGATGGTGGTGGAGAGGGTGATGATCCCGTCTCGATCGGAACGGCAGCAAGCAAATCCTCGGCGACTAAGTCCGACAGGTTTGGAAGCGATGTGGATTGCAATGGCTCGGAGGTGGTCTCAAGTTCGGAAATCGCCTCCATCGGTGTTTCAAGAATTACATTCTCGGCTTCCACAGATGCGGAAACAATTGAGAGGAGCTTTGGTTCTTTAGCGACGGTAATCGCAATTATACTTAGACAGATGATCAAAACAACATGCACAAATACGCTGACCCAAACATGAGGCGCTTTCCACCAACGACCGGAATTGTGACTGTCGTGTTCAAACTCAATGTTATCGAGTGAAATCCTCAGTTCGTCCGGAAGCTCAATCGATTCGGCCAAGTCATTGCCAACCTTAAGGGCCTTATAGAGTTCATTGGCTTCAGGTGAATCAACGGGTGCAGCAACAATGGGGGATTTGGCCGAAGGCGTTTTTGTCTTTATCGCTACGTCAGATCGAACAGCTCCAAGGCGTTCATTGGCTGCTTGCTCCATCTTTGCCCAACGCGGTTCGCTATTTCCGATCGGAGGATCGACTGGCTGAGCAACAACTTTAATATGATCTGTTTCATCAATCGGAGCTTTTTCGCTTGGCGGATCTATATAACTGGGCTCAACAGAGTCAACGATCTGAGTTGCGCTATTAGGCTGATCAATGCGAATCGAACGAATTGGCATCTCAGTATCCAATGTCCGGCGTTCGAAGTCCGCCTGACTGACGAGATCCATATCGCTCTTGAATTGGTGCGAATCTGATTCCAGCCACTCATGAAGTTCTTTAGTATTGCCGTTTTCGGCCTGAACCATAGCAGCCTGGAGGCTTGCGGCCGCTGCTTGAAATCTCGCAGCCCGTTCATGATACTGGATTGCTTGTAGAGTTAGCCGCCCTCGCTCGAGAAGCTCGTGGGAGGAAGGTTGCGTATTAGACGGGCGAGTCATTGGAATATGATCTTACCTGAAGTAAAACGGAAATAGACTTCTGGTATTGTCCAGACTCATCGATGCTGCGTCAAGAATTTCTCATGTGTATTAGATAAAAAGATTCGACCTGTGCGATTCAAAATGGACTACTGGATACGAGGCAACCGATTTATTGATTGAGATAGGAAGATTCCAGTTCGACAATTGCTTGAAATCGTTTTAGCAATTCTGGACTCGCAATTCGAGGAAGATTTTGAGCGAGCACGACGCTTTCCATCGTGTGAACCAATCGCCGAAACTGAACGTCTCTTAATTCCGCTTCCGTCGCTTTCTCTCGTGAAATGCGACGATCATCTTGGGTTTTTTTGTACGCCTCGAAACTAGGTAGATGACGCAATTCGTCGAGAATCGCTTCGCCCTCTTTGTCGCGAAGCCATGCCAAATCCTTCCAACCCTTTGGGTTTTCCAACTCTGGCCAACCCTCGATGATCTCTCTTTGAAAATCCTTTCGTCCCGAACTGCGCGGACCGCGTCGACCAGGTCCACCCGGACCGCGACGTCCCGCCGCAAGTTTCGATTGCTGATAGACGTCAGATTGCAATTGGTTCTGACGAAACACATCTGATAGTTCCATGTCCAATGACAGGCCGAGTTGCTTTGCCAACGCCTCGATCGTCATACGTTGATCGGAGGAGCCTAGTATGAAAACATCCTTGAGTCGGCCTGCGAAATAGGATAGACCGAGCTCATCGTCAAGCTGTTCGTTTGGATCCGGAGTACCTTGTATGCGAGTTAAGCCATAACCAGCTATTCGACTGTAGTGTCGCAAAAAAATATCGCTACTCTTTAGTGGTATATCGATCGTGATGCTAGCTTTGACGGCGTACGCATGAGCCTCATTCAAAGAAACGCGACCGTTTTTGTCGTAATCGACCCCATCGGCCAATTTCCCAGTTCGAGATTGGCCCAAAAATGCACCCCAAAAGTAGCTGCTGTACTCTTCGTCATTCTCGATGTCTGGCCGACAGCCTGCGGCCGGCAAGTCATTACGTTGTGCAAAAAATCCGACACGCACCGATTTGGACGGCCCTTTTTTTGGATTTCCCCCTTCAAACATCGTGTTTGCGAAACCACCACAATAGCATTGTGCCATGACAAGAACGACTGGAACTCCATCGGGAAGGCGATCGAGCCATTCGGAAAACGTCTTCATGCTGACGGACTCTTTGTTCCAGCATGTGATCGTTGTGTTCATTGGATCCTTGCCGTTGGCTGGCCCGCCATGGGCTGTCACGTAAATGATCAATCGATCTCCAACCGCCAATCGTTCAGTGAACTCTTCCAGACCATTTCGAATCGATTTGGGACTGATCGGGCCCCGGATGTTGGGAACCTGATGATTTCGATAGCTTAGACTCGGACGATCAAGGTAGAACGCGCTTGCAAGCAGAGCGATGGTCGGTGACGTAGGCTCCGTCCGCGTAGCCATCACTTGCAGATCGTCGTGATCGTCGAAACCGTCTGCGAAATAGATTTGGTGTTCAACTGGGCCTGGATATTTTTCGCGTACGACTCGCTGAAAAAAGAGGACGTTGGCCTCGAGCGACGCCTGATTGCCAGCGGGTTCATAACCGCCACCAATCGTCAAGAGATAGTCTTTCGCTGAAACTTTTCTGTCCAAGCAACTGGTAGCAAACCAAGCCGACACTAGCAGCAGTACTTGAATCGCAAAGTGCCGACGATGAATGGGAAACGATTTCGGTTTATGCATTTTTCACCGTTAACTTTGTTACTGTCAATTTTGGCAAACGCAACTGGCTGTAATGCAGGCTGTTGTTGTGCTTTGGTTGTTGCATTTATCGTAACCCGATGCGTAAGCGAGGGATCGGAAAGTAAGCTACTGCACTTCATTGCCCGGCAATGCAAAACAAGTGCTTTTCACCTCGCACGAACAACTCCTTTCCAGCTGGCGCTGGGGTCGCGTCGACCGGTTCGCCAACAGAGTTTGTCCCGACGATACTGAGCGAATCTGAATCCTTTATAACCACGGTAGTGCCGTCTCGATCTGTCAGGAAGACATAACCGCCTGCAGCAATTGGGGAAGCGTATGTCGATCTAACACCAGATATCCGACTCGCCAGATAATGTGGCTTGCCGGTCGCAGCATCAACACACGAAAACTGTCCTTCCTTTCCCTTATAAAAATAGAGGCGGCCAGAAGAAAGCATAGGCGATCCGATATCCGGCGTATCGCGATCGATTGTCCATGCGACTTTGTCTGTGCCTCGGAGATCTCCCCTGCCGTCCATACGAAAAGCTCCGAGAAACGAACCTTTATGTCCAACGCCAACAAAAGCAAGATTCTTGTCTGCGACCGCCGAAGAGACTGGGCGTTCCGACTGCATTGCACATCGCCATAGTTCGTTTCCAGTTTCCAGATCGTAGGCTCTTGCGCAGTTCTGGCCATTCATAACGACTTGTTTCTTTCCAGCGAATTCGGCGACCAATGGGGTTGCCCAACAAGTCGGCTCATCGCGAGGAGTCTTCCAAATCGTTTTGCCGGTTAGTTTATCCAAAGCATACAGTGCTGATGGTCCATCATGATCCCAAGGCACCAGGATTTTCCCGCCTTCCAACGTTGGGGAGCTTCCCTCACCAAAAGTGTTGCGAGTTTTCATCTGACCAAAATCGTCACGTTTCCAAACGAGTTTGCCATCCATCGTGTAACAGTAGAGTCCACGCGAGCCGAAATGAGCGTAAACATGCTGCCCATCCGTACAAGGTGACGCGGATGCAAAGCCATTTGTTTGATGAGTTTTTTCGTGAGGCGTTGCAACAACAGCCGTTTGTTGCCACTTTAGTTTTCCGTTCGTTCTGTCGAAACAGAGCAACTTGAATTCCAAATTGGGCAGTGGCCCGGGGCTCTTGCCAGTAGGAACTGCTGTTACGACGAATACCGAATCGTCCCAAACGATGGGCGATGCGGAACTCCGGCCAGGAATTTCCACTTTCCATTTAATGTTCTTGGTGCTGCTCCACTCCGTCGGTGGAGCGGCATTGAGTGCGATCCCGTTTCCAGTTGGCCCTCGCCAATTCCCCCAATTGTCTGCTTGAGCTGCAGAATGAACACCTAGGCAAAAAAGGGCGAATAAGGCAATACTTTTCATGTGAAATCCTTTGAGTCATTGTGAACAAATAGTATTCTTTTCGCGATGAACCTGAATAATGTTCTAAGGCGAGCGGCAGATTGGAAACGACCAAAAGTAGATTGGGACCCATGTCCCGATCCTTTGCTTGGACGGGACAAATGGTCCCATCCTACCCTCCTTTCATCCGGTAACTTTCACCCTGCCGCTCGCCTCAAAGAAATTATTCTACAGTATCAGGTTCTGTTCCATTTTTCAAATTGCCGAACTGGCCTCATGAAAAGTGCCTTCTTTTTTTCATTCGTTTTCCAGACTTGAAGCTTGTTTAACCGATCGGAGCGATTAGCAGAGATCGTGGTCTTCCAGAAAACGGAGGACCAACAAAGTCCGATAGGGACAAACAGTATTGGCAATGTCTCAGTCGTGCCAGCCGCTGCGCGGGTTAAACGCAATACCGTTCATCTTGTCATAAGTCTCGTCTCCTTGGTAAGTTGCGAATTGCAAAAAACCAATTCACCAAGGATACGAAGACTATGTTTGAGCAAGGAAGC
>JAYTVL010000627.1:0-10685 GCA_043744075.1 Pirellula sp.
CGATAACGAAGTAAACGGAATACGAATCGTGCCGGCTATCGAATTGTTATTGTTGTCAAACTCAAACGTGAAGCCCTGGACTCCATTGTCGATCACAAAACGATCACCGTCATTGATACCGCCAGCACCACCACCGGCCAACGGCACAATCAACTCGACCCCTTGAGGAATCTGCAATCGATATCCGCTGTCAAATTCGAAAGTGACGTTGCCACCCGAGGTGTCGAGAACCTTGAAGCTATCACCGTCCGCAGTTTGATCACCAGCAGGCGCATCAATTACGAATCGGTCCTTGTTGTTCAAGGTAATATCGTAGACTCGATCGTTCTTCCAAATGCCAGCCAACGGAGTCAGTACAATTTCATTCGTGGTGGTGTTGTACGAGAATACATAATCGATTCCCTCCACCAACAAACGGCCGTTTTCCGTAATGGTAACAACGGAACCTGGCAACCGATTGCCTCCGTCACGACCTGTCACGGAGTTGTCGTTGATGCCTGTACCAGCTTGCAAGTTCCCTGTTTCGAAGCCATCCTTCAGTTGGATACGGAATTCCGGATAAACACCGCTTGACAAACGTATTACAGAAATCGTGGTGTCGATATCGACGCTCTGTGCATCGTTATCGACTGGGTTGAGCGACACCGCGGTTGGTCCAACGAAGTCAGCTCGGTCTGTCGCACCCCGATCCTTGAACACATTACCACCCAAGCCGCTCGGCGGAGCCACGGTAGGATCATCAGCACGCAGTTGACCGCTATTGTCGCGATCCGGAGCGAGAACTGGAGAAGCAGCTATTCCAACAGCCAACTTGACTGCCCGGAACGCTTCACGATCCGACAACGAGTCAATCGAACTGTCGATCACGCGTGAATTCGGAGCTGGCAAGAAGTTACCGCCTGGCGCATCCACAAACAGTTGCTCGTTATCGCCAGCCGTAAAGTTAAAGTCCAAGTTCGTAAAGGGAACATTGGTTGGAGACGTTTCAATCGGCTGTCCTAGGTAAGCAAATGCCTGACGACTTTCGGCGAACTGGTATGTCGAACCGCCAACTACCACAGCGGATGGTCGAACAGCATTCACTTGCCCCGCCGTAAATTCTCGTACGATCGGGGTTTGAACGTTGACAAACACATTATTAAGTAATGTGGGAGATGCGCCCCCGGATACTAAAATGCCTGATTCGGGGATAATCTGATTGAGGTTGTTGTTCGTTCCTAAATCCTTGTCGAGCAAAACGTTTCCTCGGCCTACTATCGACGAAGCATTGCGAATGACAACATACTTTTCGGTCGTTCCATTGCCGAGAGAGTTACCAATACTCCCTGACATCGTTCTATCGTGGCCCAATCCAATGTTGGAATGGGTTGCGGTACCGCCATCGTCAAAGGGCGCTTGATCGTTTGCCCAACGAGGATATCGATTCAAGCCAGATTGCAATTCGGGGCCTCGAATGTTCCCTGAATTGAGACCCACATCACCATTGTTCACAACCGGAATGTTTAAGGTTGGCATAAGACCATTGATTCCACCCAACGCTATCGCAGAAACGGGCGCTAGTGGACTGGCCGTTCCAAACGCGCCGTTGCTGAGCGTCTGAACATTCAGCAACCCTGCCGCGTTGATCGCACCGGCGATCGCCCTTGCCACATCTGGAACTCGGTATTCCGCTCCAATGAAAATGGGAACGTTTCCAGCCGTAACGTTGCCTGACCGTGTGAACTCGAACGTTTTCGCACGATTAGTGGTGCCGGCAAAGTCTGCGACTTGTTCAATTGTAAACGTTTCGCCATCCGCATACGCCGAGGAATCCTCGGCGGTAATCACATAACTTTCTGGTTTCAACACCTTAATGCTGAGATTGTAATCGCCACTTGTGGCACCACGTCGTCGATCCGCCAACGAGAGTGGGTCGTAGGAGGTATTTCCAGACGCGCTCACGGCAGCATAGTAAACACCCGCTACGGTTGCAGTGAAGTCGACGTATGGATCCCGTCCCGCTGCACTTTCACCCGGTGCCGATTGACTGTCCATAGTTGTCGGATCCAGTCCAATCGCAACAACTTGAGCACGCCCATTCGAGTCAAAGACTTTGAGCGACGAGTCCAAGGTAGCGAGGGCTGTTGTATCCACATCTAGAAGCACCCGCTCTCCGACGTTCAAGAAAAACTTAAAGAGATCAACATCGGACGAACCTGTTGCGAGTGGATCAGGGGTCAAAGTTCCGTTTACAACATAGGGTGCGGAGTTTGTTCCGGTCCCTTGCCACGTCTCGGTGGCGCCAGCAAGCGTGTTGTTGCTGGGACTGTCGATGGCTTGTGCACTGAAAGATGCTCGACCGTCATTCCCTATAATCGTGTTGTTAATGGCTCGAAGGTACGGCGCTGCGGTGAACTCACCAACCTGTTGGATTTGAATTCCAGCATTGACTACCGAAATGAACTGGGGACCCTGGATAATGATGGATGCTGAAGGTCGTATTGGCGGACCACCACCACCCGCGACGATCACTTGGGGTTCAACCCATGAGCGAATATTCTGCGTTGTTCCATTAGTTACCAAAACGCTACCCAAAATAGAATCGCGAATGGCTTTAACCACTTCGTCTGCTGCGTAACCTGGCGCTGTTGTCGGTGCCCGCAGGTACGTTGAACCCGTATCGGCACGATAGTAAATCGGAATCTTGTTCACATTCCAACCGTTTCCGCCAACCACGCCGCTACCGACGCATGTTCCAGGTGGAGAAGCTCCCGCGATTTCTTCAAATTCAAAGCCTACTTTTTGTCGACCATAGTCGATGTCCAGGGTCGCTCCATCGAGGATAGATGAGCCTGCATGGTCTCCGCAGGCGGTATCGGTCTGGCTATTGTCCAGCCCTCCAGCACGAGCCGTGATGCGCCAGAACGGTGTTTCGCCCTGAACATGCAGTCCACCTAGACCCGACGAATCGAAAACATTGTTGACGACGACCATGCCAGGAGCCAAACCGGCTCGTTGCGCGACCGAACCTGAATTCACGGCAAATGGAACCGTATTGAGCACTGGCAATTTGCGGACATAAGCACCACCTAGTGTGGGTGCCCCCACATAATTGTATGGATTGCCTGGAATATTGTTAACCGTAATGGGCTGCGCAGCACGTCCATCTGCATAATACAAATCTGCGGGAGCAGACCAAACGGCGTAATCTCGGGAGTCGGAAATGGTGTTCGCGTTGACCACGAATTGCCCTTGGTCCCGTGCCACATTTTGATCGCCGAAACCGTTGAATAACAAGATGCCATTCGGGCCCAACAGGTTTGCACCACTGATGAATTCCACATCGCCTACCAAGTTAATAAGACTGTTGTTAAGTGCGGAGCCTGATGTGACCCCATTGCTGTTGGCAGCCGTAATGTTCAGTCGACTTTGCGTGAACATCGTATTGATGGCATCGCGAACTGCGGCAGCCAACTGAGATGGCGTCGAAGTTGCCGAAATCACGATCGGGCTATTTCCAAAGGAAAAAGTCCCGTCGTATGTGAATTGGAATTTAATTCGGTTCGCGCCGTCGCTCAATTCCATGACACTTTTATCAGGTATCACGAGGCCTGCCCGGAACGCAAGCGAAGTACTAAACGAACCGCGATCATAGCGTTCCTTGGGAATGATGGCTCCAAAGGTATTAAACTGCAATGGATCCGACTTGCGAATTTCGACTTGGTAGTCTCCACCTGCTCCACCGAAACCGGTGTTGATAAAAGTCGAAATCGCATTGGTGTTAGTGACGAACTGTCCGCGAGTTCGCAGACCAATCTGAACATCGTCGATGTACGCGTAACCGGTGTCGCCCGTCCCAGCAGGGTTCGCTCCCTGACTGTCATACTGGAATACTAGACTTCCGACCTCGCCCTCGAAGGGACCCAAATCAATTCGCGCCTGCTCCCATTGTCCTTGCGTTCTTGCAAGGGTCACCGCGGACGCAAAAGGTACGCTGCTAGCGATCAAGACATCTGGTTTACCGGAAATACGATAGAACACATCCAATCGCTCATTATTATCGTGCGGGTTAAAATCGTATGCAAAGAACAAGCCAGTTCCAGTCTCTATCGTCAAATCAATCGCATTTGAGGCAATTTCGCCAAAGGCGGCGGCGCCATCCACTTGGGATGGTGCACTAGCGCGCTGAAATGCGAGCACTTTCGTACCGCCGTGGTTCACACTCGGAGCTACCGTTCGATAGTTCCAAAGATTTGGGGCAATACCTACAACCGATTGGTCAAACAAGACAGGCAGAGTAGCATTTGTAGGAGCGCCTTCGAAAGAATCGTCGGCAAGCAATCTGTAAGCATTGTTGGGTGAGTATCTCGGAGTCCAAATACCCAAATAGAAATCGTCCAACAAAATCGGACGAGTGGCATTCGGATTCGCCGCTCCCGTTATAGGATCCTCGTAGGAGAAAGTGAAAACATATGTTGCTGTAGGATCTGTTAAGTCATTGGACAAATCCAAAACGAGATTCGTCCAGTCATTTCCGTTTCCGTTCAAGAACACACGACGGATCGGATTCCCGGTTCCGGCCGCGTTGTTGTAGAGTTTTAAAGCAACCCCTTCCGAACCCGTCGGAAATCTGAAATTCATCGAAAACCGAATCGGATCGGTCGAACTCCATGTCGTCGGGATCGTAAATGGATTCGAAGACAGAATCCCAGGTCTCGCTACCGCATTTTTCAACGGATCGTTCGCCAACCAGCCAAAAGCGGTTGTTCCACCGTGCGCTCCCTCTGTGATGTTCAAGGACTGCCAACGGTAAGTAGCATCGGTCCGATAGCTATTTCCAGCTTGCGTTAAGTTGATGAAGGAGTTTTGAACCGGAGTCTTAATGCTGCTATAAGGCAAATTCTCTAGACTATCGTCAAAAAGAACGGTGTTTCTCCCCAAAGCCACTGGTTGGGCGTTTGGTCCACCTATTCCTAGGGTATAAGTGCCTCGAGGTAGAGCAGTGCTGATAAACGGATCTTTACTGCCAACCGAGCCCCTCGACAAATCCGATAAATCGGAGCCTCGCAATGGCCCGGCTCGGTCGTCGACAATGTTACTGTCAGCCCCAATGTAAACACCTTGCGACGTAAACAAGTAGGCCGTGGTGTCTGGACGATTGAGTCCGTCTGCATAGTCGACATCCACTACAATCGGATAAAGTGTATTGGCACCAGCTCGAATCAGGTCGGTGTCGCCCAATGAAAATTGCATCAAGTTTCCGGAGCCTGCCGTCAGTAATCCAGCCACGCTAATCGCACCCCGATCTGTCAGATGAAGGGATCCAAGCTGTGTAATGTTATCGTTTGTGCCATCGAACATGCCTGTGCTGGCTTCGCCGGTGAGCGGCGAGTGGTAGGGAAGACCTGTCGCATGCACGCCATTGGTCGCGTAACGAATGTTTGCAAACTGAACCGTCGAACCGGGGAATTCCTGTGCATCTCGCAATCGAATTTGCACATCGTACGATCCGCTCGTGAGTCCCGCTCCCGAATTCTCAATATTGGTGCTCTTGCTCCGAACGCGGAAAAAGAAGATGCTTTGAGCGCCTGTCACACCGGGCAACAAGATTCGCAAACCTGCGTCGCGAGGATTGGTCGTGTAATCATCTTTGAGCAATCCAGATACATTCCTGCGTGCCACGGCATTGGCTCTGCGAAGTAGCGGATTCGCATTATTGACATCGATAAGCGGCGTCGTGAAAATCGTATCTGCTCCGCTTTGTTCGTCGGTGCTATCGTCACTCCGAGCAAGTAAATCCCCATTGGCATTCAAAACTTCGATGACTGTGTCCAACGAGAATCGGGTATTGTCGACATCAAACCAGACCTGGGTTCCAGCAGTACCTACAAAGCTGTAAACGTCCTGATCATTCGCGTCACTCAAAACGCCATGGATCACAAAACCGAGCGGCAAGTTCTCGTCAGTGGAGGATTCGTTCTTGGCCAATGTACCTAGGAACTGAGCCGTCACTGCAAAATCGTTCGACCCGGGAGCAACCGTATCAACTCGTTCAATTTCCAAAACGGTTAAAACGTTGCGATCATTACTAAAGGTATCGAACAGAGTGCTACGCCAATCGCCAGCCCGCGGAACTGACGCGATGCCGTCGTTGTTCGAGTCCGTTTGCGGACGACCGTCTGGCTGAGTACCTGCGCCCACAGCGTCATCTCGCAGGCTGGTCAAAACGACTGGGAAGCCTGGTTGGCCAAGAATCTGAACCGTTCCGCCCACGCGATCTGGCACGCTACTGTAAACGCCCGTGGCTGTGATGCCGGTTCCTCGTTCCTTGTCAAAATTCGAACCCTGCCCCTCAAACTTGACAACCAGCGATTCATTGATCGCACTTTGCAACCGCAATCCGCCGCTGTGCTCGAGATTCGAAATCGTAATGGAGTCAAACAAAACGTGGACAATGTCGGTATCGTCCCAGACGCTTTCGGTGGTAAGGATGTTTCGTTGTAGATCGCGAACAGCCAACACCGCCTCGTCCCGATTGTTCGTGCTGTAATCGCCTCGAATTTCCAAGCCGTTGATGCCGTTATTGAATAAGCGATTCTCGCGGAACAGTGGGCCGCGATTGGTATCGAGCGTCAGGTCGCGATCGATTGCGCCGGATTGTCGTCCCGTATCACCCCGCAAAACCGAGTCCATAGAATTGGCGTCGATTGTGATTGCACTGCCAGCGTTGTTCTGGAAAGTGTTGTCTAGAACGATCGGTTGACCGCCTCGAACGAACAAGGTCGAACCACGGCTTGCATTGTTACCCAGCGGATAGTTTTCATTGGCTGGACGTCCCAGGCGATCGATGGGGCCTTGGCCGCCGATTCCATTTGCATTGTTCTCGAACAAAGAATGGGCAATGCGGGAATCCGCTTGCTGTAGCTCGATCGGGCTAAACGATTTGAAAGTACCTTCAATTCGGGATGATCCACCGGCATATGCAAAGACCGTATGATCCAATTGCAGCGTTGAACCAGGCGATGCATAGATACCGCTCCAGTCGCGCGGCTGTGCGTCCCGAGCGGCATTGAGTCCGTTGTTGTTCGTGTCAAACGTGCCACCGATCCCGAACCGATCGTCCTGCTTGCTGGTAAAGACAATACGCCCGCCATCGAGCCCTTCCGCCATGAGTTGTGCGCTGTGACCAATCTCGATGCGAGCACCTTCGAGCTTGATAATCGAACCCGGATCAATCGCCAAGGAAGCATCCAATCGCGGCCGGATGTTTCCTAAAGTCTCAACCGACAGCGTACCCGTCAAATTGGAACCGTTATCCAAGTAAGTCGAAACATTCGGATCGTTGATCTGAGCAATCAATCGGAAGGTGCCTGCCCCCGTCGAAGAGCTGCGATAAATACGACGCGATGCGTAACCCAGTTGGAGAGCAGGGAGAACCGTTAGATTCACGGACTTACTGGTTGCGTTGGTCGTAATTGCGGAAGTCGGAGCGGAAGCCAAACTTTCCCCGCCCGCATCGTCCACCATGACGACCCGATAGGTATAGGTTCCGCCAGCGATCAAAGTTCCACCTAGTGCAAGCTGCGAAAGAACGCCACTCACATCCGGACGATCGCGCAACAAAGTCGCGTCATTGTCATTGCTATCGGTAAGAACTGCACCCAAATCTTCGAAGGCTGTAGAAATCCCATCGAGCTCGGCTATCAACCGATAAGGCCCCGAACCCGTTCCAAAACTTCGATACAAACGCCGAGTAACGAACTCACCATTGACACTTGGCAGGCCGGTTAAGCTGACGGCAGTTTGCGTCGGTCCCAACGAAACGTTTTGCGTTGCATTGCTCGGAGGAGTTTCGTACCCGTACTTGTCAACATACGTAAACTTGTAATTGTAAATCCCAGGCGTTAGCGTTCCGCCAGTTCTGCCTCGCAACGAAACAAGATTGGCAGGCAGGATGGTTTGGTCCAACAAACTGGCCCCAGGGATACCTTGGATGAGGACGTTTTCAGAAAGAACGTGAACCACGTCCGTATCGTCAAAGCGACCAGGTACCGTCAGTTGCTTGAGTTCGCCACCAGCCGGTGTGCTAACCCGAATGAACATGCCGTTGATGGAGTTGTTGACCAAAAGGTTGTCATGGATTTCTGGCCCGACACGGTTGTAGTCTGGCGTGAAACTGCCCTTGCGCTGATACTTGGGTTCGCTGAAAAGCGTCTCTTCGAAACTGTCCGGGGTCGCACTGATCGCAGCGTCCGAACCGAAGGTAATCTTATTGAAGGAGATCGTTGGACGCATGTCCGCAATCTGAATTGAGTTGACCGTTTGCTGAATGGTGTCAACCACGACTGCACTCGAACCGCCATAACGGATGTCGGCATGGTTGACGTACTGTCGGAAGATACCTTCATCTTCCAAATCAAATCGCCCAGCTGAAAGATCCAGATCGCGTTTGAAAACCAATCCACCCCAGTTCCCAGCCGAAGGCGTGGTCTGCGGCGCGTAATTGTCCAACCCAATCGTTTGATCCAACCATGACGTGAAGAACACGCTGCCCGAAGCCGTTGTGCCGTCACTGAGTTTCTTAGCGTTGCCAGCCGAATCAAGGAGGATTGGAGCTCCCAATACCTGCAATGCACCTCCGCTTCGATCCACACCTAGTGTCGAACTACCCACTCCAATTCGAGCTCGGTTCAGCTTGAATACTGTCCCCGCATCGATCATTACCGTCACGCCTTTGGGCACGTCCATCGTGGCACCATCGGACAAGATACTGCCGGCGAGCAGACCGAAGCCAACTTCGTAAGCGAAATTATCGCCGACGGTTTCCAGTTTCTGGTCCACTCCACCATTGCCAACGATTCGAACGATATCGCCCGGAACCGTCGAGCCAAACGCATTCGCGACGCCAGTGGCCGATATGTTGTTGAATGGATGAGCCAGCGAACCGTCTGCATTGGGACCAGCCGACTTGTCGACAAAAATCGTCTTGCCCGCCAAATCGATCACGGTCAGGCCGGGTGAGAGCTGAATGAACCGCTCGCCACGCAAAGTGACGCGAGCTCCATTGGAAACAGCCGTAACCCCAGTATCCGTGGTGCGACTATTAATCGCATTGGCCAAAGCATTCGCTAGATCACCTGAGGTACTAGCCACGGTGTAAAAAATACGAGTGTTACCGATGCCAATGTTGGTGTCGCTGCTGAATTCAAACCGACGATCAACTCCATTACCACCTCGAATAGAAACAATGGCTCCTTCTAATTCAACGGAGCCACCAGCATTGAATCGCATGGCACGATCCAGTGGCCGCGTTTGGAACCAGAAATTGTTAACTCCACCGCTGGTACCATTCGAATCGCCATCGAGTGCTTCCGAACGATCGCCACCCAAAGTGGAAATATCTTGAATCGAGTCCACACTGTCGGTTTGGGCTCTAAATGTTAGTCGGAGGTCATACTTGCCCTGCGTCCTGCCGCCGGTGCCCGTATTCGGAATGGTCGCGTCGTACTGATCATTTCCAGAAGCAGACACTCCAATGTAATAAACACCGGACGACAGACTTTGACGAATCAACGAGTCTTTGCTGAAGTAATTGTCGTTCTGGGAAATCAACTGCAATTCGCCACCTTTGAGAGTGATCGGCGAATAAGTTATGTCGCGATTCCCAACTTTGGTCGCAGGGTCACCACCCAATAGCTTTACTTTTACGATAGCGCGTGCGGATGGATCGTTGTCCAAAGCGGCAACAAGCTCGCCTAGCGTGGTTTCCGAACCAGTCGTCGAGTTCAAATCGACCGAGATGGCATTCGGAAACACATTGACGATTGGCGTCGCACCGACGCCGCGATTGCTACGGGTCACAAAGACTTGCAGATTGTTGCCGAGCTTACCAGGCTTGACCGCGGTAAACTGCAACTGCACTCCTTGACCTAAACCAAGATTCGAGGAGGCTGTTGCTTGCACTTCTCGATACAAAGCCAAACGCGTATCTAGCGTACTGCTATTGGCTTGTCGTTCGGCTAGAGTCTCTGCAACAAGAACTCCCTCTCTTGATTGACCATTTGCCCCAAAGTCGACATCAAACCGATACAAATCGATATCGCTGCCTTCCGTGCGGTGCAAATACTGACCATGGATAATATCCTGATTACCCGGGAATATCGGTTCGAAGTTGCGATCGGTCGTAGTTTGGAAGTTGAGGAAACCTGAATCGAGATTAAGCAGTTCCGACGGGGCCAAATTGGCGGCACGCGACAGGCCGAGCATAAAGCCAATACTGGTAGCAGCAGCTCGAGTTAGGTTTTCGCCGTAGTTATCATTCCAAACGTTGTTGGCCGAAAACACAGCCAAGCTGTTTTGGTAAGTCGGATCAATACGAACTCCCCACGCCCCTACCGTTTCGACTCGCAACTGACCCAAGGCCAGAGCATTGGTCGTCCCTAACGCCATGGTCAAACCGCTATTGGCGGTTTCAACGAATTGAACTCCCAACTGGTTGGACCACAACGCGAACGCCTCACGAATTCGCAACTTTTGCTTTTCCGTAATCGCATTCGAAACGGGCACACCCGCGTCGGTACCATAGGTCGATTGGAAGTTGTAATAAATCGTGCGAATGCCAGCGAAATTGTCTCCACCAAACGCAGGATTGATGTGATTCTCAAAGGTTTCGCCCACAATACGCTGGGCCGGATCATTCGAAGCCC
>JAYTVL010000628.1:0-10669 GCA_043744075.1 Pirellula sp.
TGGTTTGGTATTGCGAGCTTCAGCGATTTGTTCCACCAGTTCTTCGTCAAAATACAATCGGTCCCGCTTCGCGGATCGCAGAAAGTTGCGAACTTCATATTCATTTTGATTTGAGGTCAAAACTAAATGTGTTGCTCCCCGATTTCACCTCTGCAGTGAGCTCTGATTCTTTGTTGTATCGCTTAGGCACAAGCTCTTTCTTGTTGGTTCCTTTCACGATCGCACCGGAATCTTCACGTACTGCTTCGACGAATGTTGATATTCGGACAGTGTTTGGTCCAACCATCGCTCCAGAAGCATCTGAACTGAAATTAAGCGTGTATTTCCCCGACTCATCTGATAATGCCTCGGAAATACGACCACCATCCGCATGCCGAAAAAAGACAAAAGCTTCGGGCAAAGGCTTTCCGTCTAATGTTACAACGCCCGAGACTTTGCCAACCTCAGGACCAGATGGGCCGCATCCCGAAATGAGATTTCTTGGCTGGCCAGATGGAAACGCATTAAGAACATCATGGTAGTTATGAGCAGCCAAGCCAAGCTGCTTGAGCGAATTCTGGCATTGCATACGGCGAGCCGCTTCGCGAGCTGCTTGCACTGCAGGAAGCAATAACCCGACCAAAATCCCAATAATAGCAATAACAACCAACAGTTCAACGAGAGTAAATCCGGATGATCTAGAACGCGATCTTTTCATAGCGAAATTTCCTACAAAGAGAGAAAAGGAGAAGTCTGATTTGAGAGGAAAAAACTCGAAACCTCTTTCCTACCTCTAGATTGTCCGGTCGATGTCGCAACTTACAGAAGATTTTTTAAAATTGCCGAAAATCGCGGGAGTCCAGGAGTCCACGCCTTCAGATTGTTTATCCGATCGATGCGATTAAGGTAGATCGCGGCCTTCCGGCAACGGCGAAACTGACGGTTTTGACCTATGCGTTCTAGTTATCTCATCCAATCATCGATTTGCAGATTTGGAATTCGCTCAAAATCTACCGTGTTTTGCGTTAGCAAAATCATTTGGTTTGCGATCGCAATGGCAGCAATTCTCAAATCCATCGTGCCAATCTGCCCGAGCTTTTGACGAACCAAATCTTCAAATACATCTGCCGCTTTTTGATCAAAGGGCAACAACTGAATACGTCCGAAATCCTTCAAAATTTGCTCGAACTTTGAATAGGCTTTTACCAACGAGGGCGAGTATTTGGCCCTCGCCAAATACTTGTTCCATCCGACTACCTCTTCATGGAACGAAACAACGCTCACAAAAACATCCAAATCGCTAATCTGCTCAAGCCGTTTTCTCAACAAGCCGTACTCGGCACTGTTCGCATACTGCCAGCACGTTACGTGATTGGTGTCTAAGAGATACATCAAAACTCCTATGGTTTATCTGAGTCTCGAGCTTCTTTTCCAAGTTTTACGATCTCCAAAAAATCTGGATCGTCATGGAAAGACCCTTCAATCTTCTTCAGCCAACCTTGCTTGGAGGACTGATTCTCCGCTCTCGCCTTCAACTCCTCGATCTCTTTTTCGACCTTTGTAAGTCTTTCCTCAACGTTAGCCATGCTTTTCTCCTCATTAAAACAGATTTGCCGATGAACTCTCATTGTAACGACCTGGGCCTCGATTGGGAAAGGTCGATCCGATGACGATAGATGGATGTCAAACTAACGCAAAACGGATCGGAAAATTTGTTGGGCATCAGTCTCGGGCACGCCAAGGACAAATGCCGGTCAAAACTGGTATGACTCTTCTTAACTGTTGCCTTCTGGAAGTCCGCGATCTTTGCTAATCGCTCCGATCGGTTAAACATCACTTCAAGCGACTTGATTGTTAAATAGGGTTAAACAAATCGCAAATCTTATCTCCTCAGAATTCATGTAACCTATGCAGGATCAACTGGGCCATGTCGACGTTTAAAGCCCCTGCTGTCGCACGCCAACCAGGAACCGCATTCAGTTCCAACAACACATTTCGACCATCTTTCGTCGGCAAGATATCCACTCCGATCATCCAGCCTCCGATCGCTTTACTAGCCCGAAAAGCAATGGAGATTTGTTCAAACGTTGGCTCGTGCGGAATCGCTTGGCCACCCCGCGCGACGTTGGATCGCCAATCGCCGCGGTTCTCCCTGCGAATACAAAACAGCTCCTCACCCACCACCAACAATCGCAAATCATAACCCACGCTTTCCAAGAATTCCTGGACATAGATTACCGATTGCAGCTGCTCCAACGTACTGAACACACGCCATGCCATGTCCCGATCAGTCACTCGGACGATACCACGCCCCTCGCCGCCAAAGATGGGTTTCACGATGCAGTCGCCTCCGAGTGCCTCCCATGCAACCAACGCATCATCGCGTGTTTGGCAGCAGATAGTCCGTGGAGCTTGAAGTCCAGCGCGCTGAGCGATGTCCAACGTTAGCCACTTATCAATCGCCATTTCTAAGCACCGTGGCGGATTGAGCACTCGTACTCCGGATGCATATGCGGCATGAAGCGCATTCATCCGAAAGATGATTTGCTCCACCGAGCCCAGCGGCATCGATCGTACCAAAACGGCCTTGCAGTCTGTTAATGAAACAGATCTGGAATCAAAGGCCATTTCAGGACCTTGGGTCCACGTCTTGGCAGTAGGCGACGTTGCTCCATCCGACCAAACACTGAGCTTGCTAAACGACAGCGACTCAATAATGGTTTTTCTAGCCACCGGCATGGCTTCGGCTGCCCGTTGCAGCTCCCGCATGTACCAGCCTGTTGGCGAACCTAAAACGCCAACGATCATGATGGAGAAAAGGCTTCGGACAAATCAACAAAAGATTCGCCGAAGGACTGCGAAAGGATATCGGGACGAAGCGAGCCGAAGCGGAACGAGTTGCCTGACCTGAGATTCACGAGTGTGATCATGGCTGGACTAAAAAGGCCACGATCTACTTTGTAAAAATCGTAGTCATATTTCTTAAAGGTTCGAGCAAACGGAATTCCATAGTCACGAGACGCAAGGCTAGGTACTTTAGGACCGAGTTCTCGAATTTGCTCATCGTGTGCGCTCATCCAAAGCGTGACGTGTCCGCCGTAAAGAATGGCATCGTTAGTTCGACCAATCCCTTGCACAAAATCCAGTGCTGGTGGTGGTAACGGAGCTGAGCCAAACCCGGAGATGACCGAATTCAAGTCAAAGCCCAATTCATACAACTTATGCATGGATGTTTCGACGCTGCGCGCTACGACTTGGACGGTTCCAGCGATGGACCGTGTTGGCGCTACACAAACAACAACGTTTTCTATCGCGACTCCACACTCCGTTGCGATCAGTTCAACCACCGAATCATCCGGTATCGAGTCGCACTCAAGGACTCCTACCGCGTGAAGACTCGTGTCGGAAACACCAAGGCTCAGCAGTACAGGTTCTCTGCCTCGTTTGGAACGCATCGGACCAGAGCCCATTGCAAAAAACTTGTCTTTTTTTACCGGCCAGCCTGCATACTGGGACGCCATGCAAGCATGAACAGGATTATCGGTAGAAACTTGAATCATCGGCCATGGGCCAAGCGAGTAGTCAGCGGATTGAATCGAGATATCGGCTCGACCAGACATGCAGATGCGTGACAGCATAAGACCAGCAGATATGCCGCCAGGCGTTTCAACTCCAAAATCCAAAATGACAGCGCCATTCGACAGTCGCTTATACCCGACACGCCATCGTTCGGCGTTTGCCTGTGCTGTCATGCACAGTTGGTATGCTTCGTCGTTGAGTAGAGTAGTTTTTGTCAAGAAGTTCGGTCCGGAATTGATAGGTATTGCTAGCGGTCTGGGACAGCTAAAGATTAGGGTAGTGGACGAGGCTACGAGTCCCGTATGCTACGCAAATCGCAGGGACTCGTCGCCTCGCCCACTACTATCAAACCGTAAATCTTAGCTGTCACAATGCACTATTAGCGCTGAAAGATCGGTAAGTAGCCGAGATCCAATTGCAGCATGATCAAATTACACGCAGTGGTGTATATCTTGTGGATGGATCCTTCCCATGATCCGTCCGTGTTCTGTTCGTTTGCGATGCGCGTGTAAAGGCGATCACGAAAGGGTAGCCATTCTTCATCCCCTTGCCGATAGACTACTTGGCTATAGTAAAGATACGTGTAATGCCAATGCCCAAAGGAGTCATCTCCAGGCCCGATGCTATAAAGGTTCCTTCGCGAGTAAGCTAGCATCTCAGGAACTTTCTTGCTTTCGTAGTCGCCGGCATTATAAAGTGCCGCCAGACTAGCAGCTGTGATTGCCGGACGAGAAGCCCCCATCTGTTGACTTGAATAACTGATGCCGCCATCTTCGTTCTGGCATTTGTAAATATAACGCTTCGCCGACTCGATGATCTCATTGGGGACGGCGATACCAGCGTTGCGACAGCCTCTGAGGCCTTGAACCTGCGTAATTGTCGTTGAGCCCTCGTCGTAGTCGCTCCCGTCCTTGGCGCTGATATAACCCCATCCTCCTGCAGGCGTCTGTGCCTTTCCGCAAAACGAAACAGCTCTGCTCAAGACATCGACTAGATCGTCGCGACGATCCTGAAGTCCTTCCTCTCCCAAGACCTGCGACAAGAACAACATGGAAAAGCCATGGCCATAGGTGTAACGCTGGTCGTCCTGTTGGTCTCCGATCAGTCCGTTCTTTCGGCTGCGACTAATCAAAAAATCAGTAGTCCGCTTAATCGGTACTGCATAGGGCCCTTGAGTGATTGTCGATCCGCTGCAAAGAAGTGCCAAGCCAGCCAGCGCTCCAATCGCGACAGGATAGGGGGGAGTATTCCACTGTCCGAGCGACGACTGCTTTTCTTTTAGATAGGTGAGTCCGGCCCGAGTCGATCGATCCCAATTTGGATCTCTGGAGATGCGGGCTGCGTCATCACTCAAAAGCGGTGCAGAGCTCTTTGCAAAGGAAAGGCTGGCAGACAAGGCTGCAACGCTAGCACAACTCGAGAGAAAATGTCGTCGTGGGAAACTTCTTTGGTCACACATTGGTTTTTTCAAAAAAATCATTTGGATTTCGGTAGTGGACGCGCGAGGCGCGTTACGGGCGTCGATCACAACATGGGCCGCAAACCGTGGGCTAGCGCCCTTCGGCTAATCAGCCGCAACGCGCTAGCGTCCGGTTCAGCCCGACTTACGATCGACGTGGCGTTACGTACCCAAATCACCGAATAACGGTGTGGAAAGGTAACGTTCTCCAAGGCTGCACATGATCGTCACGATTCGTTTTCCTTTAAATTCGGGTCTGGCAGCGAGCTGCGCGGCGGCCCACATGTTGGCTCCGCTGCTGATACCGCCCAAAATCCCCTCGTGTTTAGCAAGTTTTCGCCCCCATTCAAAGGCTACTTCATCGTCGACCTGAATAATATCGTCAACAATGGACTTATCGAGGTTTTTCGGTACAAAGCCAGCTCCAATTCCTTGGATACGATGCTTGCCAGGCTGCCCGCCGCTGATTACAGGTGATTGTTTTGGCTCAACCGCAATCGCCTTGAAGTTGGGATTGAGTTTCTTGATGTACCGAGCAACACCGGTAATTGTTCCGCCGGTCCCAACGCCCGCCACAATCGCATCGATTTGACCGGCAGTATCGGTCCAGATCTCGGGTCCCGTTGTGCGTTCATGTACCGCTGGATTGGCTGGATTCTCAAACTGTTGTGGCATCCAGCCGTTCGGGTCGTTTGCAACCATTTCGGATGCCTTGGTAATTGCTCCTCGCATTCCGTCGGCAGCAGGTGTGAGCACCAAACTTGCTCCAAGCGCTCTCAACAGCGCTCGTCGTTCGATCGACATCGACTCGGGCATTGTCAGTGTTAATCGATAACCTTTTGCGGCACAAACGAAAGCTAACGCTATTCCGGTATTGCCACTCGTCGGCTCAATAATGTGTGTTTCTTTGGTTAGGCGTCCGCTTTGCTCGGCATCCTCGACCATTGCCATTCCAATTCGATCTTTGACGCTATGAAGCGGGTTAAAGAACTCGCATTTAGCGAATACGGTCGCGTGATCAGCCGGCACCAAACGATTGATGCGGATCATCGGCGTATTTCCAACGGTGCCTATAACGCTGTCAAAAGTCTTTCCCAAGGCCATGTGCAATACTCTCTCGTTTGGAAGGAGGGCTAATTTTGGAAACCGCATACAGTCGCGGTGTTCCAACGAGTCGGAGTATAAGCTTTTTTAGAAGAACCGCCCACCGGGTAGGTCAACTCCCGTCCCCTCGGTTTTGCCCGCCTCCGGCGGTCAAAGCCGGTCAAAGCCGAGGGGAACGGGTCGATTCGCGAGTGACGCCGTTAGAATGCCAAAACAAGGTTGGTGGGGGACAAGCCCCCGACCAACCCGAAAGGCCAGATCGCAGAACGGAATAAAAATCGCATCAAAACAAAATTATTAAACTGCTATTTGTCGCACAGCCCAGGCTCCGCCTGCCGAACGGTCAACAAAACGAGATTTGGTACTCGCAAGACGGGAGGCAGAGCCTCGAAAGCCGAGCGTTCCCAGGCGTGAGCCGGGGAACGAGTGCTTTCCGTACTGGCGTTCAGCGAAAAGCAAAAAAATCGATGAAATATCCCCCGATTCAATTCATTGGATTGCAAGCACGCGCGGTCGGAGTTGGCTTCTCCATCGCGGTAAAGAAAAGCAATCTCACGATTTGGAGAAGTTCGATTTTGCCCGAACATGTTCGTCTAGTGAAAGCCCGCCATACGTTCAAAGTTGAATACATCGTGGGACTGCTCAAGGGTGAGGCGACGAAGCAATTGAAAGCCGCAATTGAAAGCCAAGGAACTACATCCGCTCAAGCATGCTAATGGTCCGAACGCAGAGCTTCCAACTCCTTGGAATTCCAGATGTTGGAAAGTTTACTTGGACAGTGACGAAGCAATTGAGAATGCGATTCACTATGTCGATCAAAATCCAGTCAAGGAAGGCAAACCCGCCCAGCATTGGAGCTTCGAAAGTCCTTACCGAGGTCTCGATCCAGGATGGATAACGTACCACTAGTTTAACCGCGTGGGCATCGCCCCGCGCTATACATTGCAGACACATACATTGCAGACGCGCGGCCCGATGGGCACGCGGTTAAACGAGCTAAACCGTACCATCACTGGAACAAATCGCGATCCTCAAGCATCGTACGAGTATCCTAAAACGTACCAGCTTCGTCGTGCCAGAATGCACCTCAAGCTCGCGTGGTTAACCACAATCCTATCGGGTGATGTGTGTAACCGAGCCTACTTGAATGGCCTTTCGAGACCTCCGAAAGCGCTTGGGTTTGACCCAGTTGGAATTGTGTCAACGATCCGGCTATTCCGAGCGTCTCATTCGCAAGGCCGAGAAGGGTGGGAAACTAAGGTCGGAGACAATTCGGACGTTAGCGACAGCCATGTCCGTTGAAGGGAAAATCGTTTCAATTGGAGACTTAACGATCGATTTGGAATCGACAGCCAGGCGGTTTGTTGAAAGCTACGATTTGCTTGGTTGCGGCATGTCAAAGGCATGCAGCGATATTTTTATTGACGATTTTGAATTCCATTGTCATGGCGATTCCAAGCAATCGTTCACGGGCGTTTGGACAGGGTTAGCGGGTTTCCAAGAGTATCTCAATCGATTCTTTAGCGTTTTTACCCGAACGCCGAAGACACTGGAACCAGTATACGTGGTTTGTGACGATCACGCGATTGCAAGGTATGAGGACCGAGTATTCTATCGAGGGCAGGAGATGCCAGCCTTTTGGGTCAATTTGCATTTTGAGTTCCGGGATGGCAACGCACTAATCCAAAAGACGAGTCCTTTTTTCCGTTTATTCTTTGTATTCCGTGGTGGCGAACGGCTGGAATGCCAGAACCGCCACACTTTAGAATATTTTCAGAATATTTTTTATATCCCTTATGTGGGAAGCCACAAAAAATAATATTTTTTTGTCGAGTCTCCACCAACGTTTTTGATGGAAATAATAGTTCTCTGCTCAATTTGAGAGTTCTATGGCGCTTCATTATCAGCACAATACGACGATCGTGCCGGTTTCGTGCCGGCAAAAAACGTTGTCGGATTTAACTTGTTGAATTACTATTGTTGACTTGACTAGAATTGTCTTAGCGGTAACTCCGTCTTTGATGACCGAATTCCGTGCATACTCCTCGAAACTTTACACCTTTGATAGACCTGCCCCATGCGAATCGCCCGAAAAAATCGAGGTTTTCCATGTTCAAATTGTCGGATCCTGCATTTTCGCCTGATGGCGAAACAAGTGCCCAGCCCTGTTCCTGATATCACGTCGTTGAACGCGAAACTATTTGCGCATCAAACATTGTGAAACCCGAAAAACCATTAGGTTTTATTCATTCTTTCCCGCCGGTCCAATCTACCAAAACCCAATCTATCAAGACACTGTCACACAACTTACGAGAACAAACCCATGAGCTTCACAAACGCACGTCGTCAAATGTCAAGTCAAGTAGCACGAAGCGAACGCAATCAAATAAAGTTGCAGAGGCTCCGCGATCGAGTTCGCCAGAGCACCAATGCGTTCATGACTCGCCAGCACGCCCGATTAGCTTGGTGGCAATCGGCCTTTAAGACACCTATGGTGACGTTCTTTAGCTACATGCGCACCCAAGTTTCTAATCTTTGTGCGGCGTTTTTGGCGTTGCTCGGACTGCAAACAAAGCCGTTCGACGCTGCTAACCGCCGCCGAAAGCCGATGGTTCGACAAAGTACGCTCCGAACAGCGCTGTGTGAAGGACTTGAGCAACGGCAATTGATGGCCGCCGACTTGGCGAATGACCAATTGATGGGGATTGTTTCAGCTGCACAACAAACCTGGGCCGAAGTTGGATTGACACCGCAACAGCAACAGGTCCTTGATGCCGTTAGCTACTCCATAACGGATTTGGGCGGCAGCAGACTTGGAAAATCTGAAGGCTTCAGGATTACAATTGACAACGATGCTGCGCAGCGAGGCTGGTTTGTTGACGCAACGCCAAACATGAACGAAGAGTTCAACGGGGCTCTTACCGCGCTTCCAGGCTCGGCAGCTGCGAATCGGGTGGACCTGCTCACAGTGGTGCTACACGAACAAGGTCACTTGTTGGGATTGGAGCATAGTTTGGAGCCCGGCGTGCTGATGGATCCCGCCATAACAACTAACGAACGTCGTGTTCCTAGCGTCGGCGATGCGACTGGACATGTTGCTGGCCGGGTAATGGAGGCCGAATTCTCGCACTTTCGGTTCGGGACATTTTCATGGACTTTTGTCGCTGGCGATCCAACCAACAAAACCGTCAACTTCGATGTGGAGCAATCCTGGCGCCGGTCGTTTTTTGGCGCACCGACTGTTGGCCAAACAGTTCCAGGGACGTCATTTCTTGATTTTGGCGACGCAACCGGCACCAATATTAACATACTCGTGACGTCGGTTGACATTCCAAATGACATTTTCTTTGGGACTTTTACAGTCACGCATGCCTATGCTGCAAATGGAAACTACAACGCAGGATGGTCATCCGCTGCCCGAATCGGCTCCCTTAGTTATGGCCAAGCTAATGGGCCATACAACGTTGTCGCAATCGTCGGAATCGACGGAAAAGGTAATCTGCCGCCTGTTTCGAGCCTCTCTCCAATTGTTCAGGTGCTCGACAACACCGTCGCTACATTTCAGATTCCCGGAGTGGATCCAGAATCCAAAGCACTTAGCTATTCCCTTTCGAGCACCGCTCAATCCGGTTTAAGTCCGGCCGCGCCCTCGAAGTTCAGTATTAGCCCAACGGGACTGGCTACCTGGAATGTCCTGGATGTCGGAGGTGAAGTTGCTGTACCTGGCACGCTAGCGGCCGTTCAAGTCATGATCAGCGACGGAGTGAATACGGTTCCATTGGACTTTATTCTCCAAGTCGTTTCTGTCGCGAACAACGCCCCAGTTATCAGCACGAATCCAGTTGGGCCCTTCAATTTGCTCGTAGGCCAAACGCTCAACTTTAACGTTACGGGGACCGATTCCGACGGAACGATTTCGAATTTGCAAGCGCTCAATCCACCTGTTGGGATGACGGAATCTGCATTTACTGCTGGTTCTGCGTCATTTACAAGAAACGTTAGCTGGACACCCACAATAGGACAGGTAGGCACATTCGTTGTTACCTTCCAAGCTACTGACAATGGTGGCGGAACTGCTCCGATTTCGGTGATCATCAATGTGGGTGCCGTTGGCGCAGGAGTTACGGCCGTTTTGGCAACTGACACATTCACGCAAGAAGATCCTTCTGCGGCTCCTTATCCAAACAATGGACAATTCACAATCAATCTGAATCCTTCGCCTTCAGTCACGTTGTTGCCTTACACGTTGACCGGCACTGCTAACTCTCAATCAGGTACGGATTACATAGCAAAGGCTTCCTCATTGCCGATTGGTGCAACGGGCACGCTGACCATTCCTGCCAACGCTACCCAGTACGTCGTAAACATTAATGTTGTCGACGATCTTTTGTTCGACGGTGGCGACGAGTCGGTGATTTTGAACATCGGTCCATTTAGTGCACTCATGTCCATCGTGGACAACGAAGTAGCCCCGACGATATCGATAACGGCCACCGATCCGACAGCTACAGAAAACGCTGGCGGAACCGATCCTGGTCAGTTCACCAT
>JAYTVL010000629.1:0-3132 GCA_043744075.1 Pirellula sp.
ATTCGAAGAGACAAACCAGCCCTGTTGATTGACTTGAACTCGAATGGAGATAAGCAGACCGAGATTGAGGCCTTCCCGGAACGCTCATGGTCAAACCTGATCTGGTCAGGTGATCACAGCACGGTATTGATCGGCGGAGACTTATGGCGGATGTCCAGTTTTGAAGAAATGAATATGATCGCTACGATTCCTTCGTACTCCGAAAATGAAATTAGATCGATGTTGTTCGATGAGATCTCCTATAGTAATCCAGTCATATCCTACGATGGCAATCAGGTTGGGACAGTTCGTCAATCGATGGCCAGAGATAGGTCACCAAACGGAGGATACGTATCGCGAGTGATCGACAGCAAAGTCATTGTTTGGAATACCGAGGGTAAGCCAATCCGTCGATTTGCAATCCACTTTGTCGGAATGGTTCAAGCCATCGCTTTTTCCCAGGATGGCAACATGCTCGCGATCGGTGGAGTAGATGGAAAAACAAGTCTCTTCGACATTCGCGGCGAATCTCCTCAACGCAAAGCCGTGTTGACACAGGATTCGTACGTGAGCGGTCTATGTTTCCATCCCAATGGAAAAATGCTTGCGATCGCGTCGTCAGAGATGGAGTTGTGGGATATCAGCCACGAAAACCCGATCAAATTGCAGTCGACTTACCTGTCTCGAAACGAATCGCTTCGGGACTACGGCCTAGCTCTATCCATGGCGTTCAGCCAGAACGGAGCCGCGCTGTTTTTCGTTGACGGCGATCGTGCGGTAAGGCGTTGGGACATTGCCAATAAAACGGTTGAGTCGAAGGATGAAAGTCGGCAGCGTTATGCGTATTGCCGACTACTTAACTCCAGCTCGAACAACAATCGACTCGTTTCGTTTGACTATTCTCAAAACTATCGACACCTTGGGTTTGAAGGATATGAAGAAGGTGAATTACTCGTTCGCGAATTAAATTCTCTGCAATCCCCAGCGAAATCGTTGTTCAAAACAGGCCATCAACCAGTCCGCGGACTATGCATTTCAAGAGACGAACAACGAATTGCATTCTTCTCCAATCGCGAATCACGAAACACTCTCGAACTATGGCAGGCGTCAACCGAGGGCGGAAAACAACTCGATAGCATTGAGCTTGATGATCCAAGGCCTCTATTCAGTGAAAGTATTTCATTTAGTCCGGATGGAAACACGCTAGTGAGCGGTCATCGTCAAGGTGAAATTCGTGTATGGGACGTATCGAAGGGGAAACTTCGACTTCGCGATACTGTTCCAGGCAATGCGCGGTTGTGCGACGTTCATGGAATCCTTTTTTCACCCGATGGTTCCATGTTTGCATCCATGGGTTCCCCTGGCGGGGTGAATTTGTGGCGCATAGGTACAGTTGGTGACAGTATGCAAAAATTGAAGTCGATAGGGAACAGTATCGATGGTGTATTGCGTACATGCTTTTCGCACGACGGCAAAGTGCTTGCCACCGGAGACGACCAAGGCAGAATTAAATTGTGGTCGATTGACGATGAACGTCCAGTGCCGACTTTGTTTGCGCTCCACACAGGTGCAATTTATTCGCTTAAGTTTGGGCAAACGGACAACGAGATTTTGTCGTCCGGGGCAGATGGTCAAGTGATTGTATGGGACCTTAGGAAATCAAAGGTCGAACGTGTCTGGCGTTATCCTGGGCCAGTTCATGATGCTAGATTTGATCCAACCGGAACCAAGGTGATAACCACCAATCCCAACGGATCGATTTATGTTTGCGATCGATAGTAATTAAACCCGAAACGATTTTCGAATTGGAGTGGTATTCCTTAGGTCGCAAAAGCGATTGAGGACAATCGCTCTACTCTGTTGAAACTTAGAAGTCGCCGCCACCGCCATCGCCGCCACCCGAGTCACCACCACTATAATCGCCGCCGAAGTCGCCACCTGTGCCTGAGTAGTCGGTATCTTGCCCGGAAAAACCAGTCGAACCCATGCCGCGGTTCTCTTGATCGCCTCCCCATGCATTGCCATGGTTTCCTGAGAATTGGTCATAGAGCCACATGCCTGCTGCCGCACCAAACATTCCACCGAGGAGTGAGCTGAACATACCTCCCCCACCACCCATGCCAGGCATCATACCTGGGCCTGCAGTGGCCCCACGTCCACCCATAAACGACCGAAGTACTCCAACGATCAACCAGACCGCAGCGATGCCGATTACTGCGGTTACAATCCAGCCCCATGGCGTGGCTTGTTCGGACTGCAAGGCTCTTGCTGGACTAGCCGCTGACGGCGAGATAGCGTTATTGGCTTTGGTTATTGGCAGCGAATGGCTTGCCATCGTGGTGGACACAAATTTGACACATTCCGACAGCGCCTCGTCGTTCTGCTTCGCGCGTAGTTTGCTCAGCATGAGGCTAGTGAGGTTTTCGCGATCCTTCAAGGTAAAGGCTTTGCTCTGTGTATCGTTGCCAACCACGATTTGAAGGTGGGCTGGTTCTCTCGAAAGCAGGATGTAGATCCCGTTTACCTTCTGCTGCCTGGCCTCCTTCACCGTCCATTGCTCGAACATCTTGTTCAAAGCGGGTTTGTCGGTAAGGTCCACACCCCGTTTGATATCCTCCGGAATTACGGTAAACGTCTCGATCACAAGGTCTTTTTTGTATTGCATCTCGATTTCGGAGATCTTTCGGGTCGCTTCCTTTTTCGCTGAATCCGAGAAAAAGTCACCGTTATCTCGAACACCGCCAGTGCCAGCACAGGCGATGGCAGTGCCGAAAAGGGTTCCAAATACAAAACCTAGAGCAAGTACAGTGGGATGTTTCAACATGGTTTTCTCCTGGTTTATGTCGCCTAGTACCGAATGACGAAAGGCAAGTGCCAAATCGTTTCGGCCTAGTGTGTTCTTTTTGACAGTGATTCGCGATAGAAATACGCCGTTTCGAGTATGTAGCATATCATGTGCCGTTAAATAAGTATAATTTAACACTTTTCGCTCAACGCCACTATGCAACTCTTGCGAATGGAATCGTTTCCGTTGGCTTTACGCCAAATGGCACTCACTTTGAGCCGCAACGCGCTAGTGCCAGAAACCGGAAGTTCCTTCCGGCTTTTGGCCATCAGCCGCAGTGCGCTAGCACACGGTTTTTTGTGCGTACA